>JAFTQX010000060.1 GCA_017462545.1 Clostridia bacterium | reverse complement strand
GGATTCCTATATCGAAGTAAACGGACAACGCTTGCCTCTTGCCTTTGGAAAGTACGAGGTCAAGACTGTCGTTTATGAGAACGGCAAACTCAAGGAGACTTACGAGCTGTTAGTCTGATATTCTATGGTATAAAATATACCTTTTGGCTTTACACCCCCCGTTTTTGACACAAAAATATACCTTTTGGTCTTATGACCCATGTCGAAAGCGTTGTTTGTTTGAGTGGGGAAAAGGCAGACGATTATATCCGCATATCCGTTCAGACGAAGGATTTGAAAGTCACAAAATAGAGCTGAGGAGGGTTCCTATGTCTGATTGGCGGCTGAATGGACAGGAAGAATATTTGTCCAACATAACACTTTATAAAGTCACCTTCCCGGAATTTTGGGAGACCGCATACAGAAATAAAAATACCTTCTATCAAAAGATAGCCCGTTACGCAGAACGATTTGTTGCAGGAACCAATCGTGGAACGGAACATCTTGAAGGGGATAAGATACAACACTTTTGGCACGAACATTGCGAATTTTGTTGGGAAAAAGCATTGACCGACAAAAGCTGCGAGTTCTATTGTACCGAAGATATGTATTATTGGATATGTGCGGAGTGTTTCCACGACTTTAGAGAAAAATTTAACTGGCAGGTAAAATCTGCAGAAGAATTATTTCGCTGAGTTAGCTTAAATTGTGGCAAAAGTAAGACTGGTAGACTCCCTACCTAAAGGGACAACCATCGAGTCGGTCGTGTCGCTGAGTCGGAAAAAATAAATATCATAGAGGTGTAAAAATTGAAAAACAATGTATGTATCATGGGTGACAGTTATTCCACGTATGAGGGATATATTCCGGAAGGATATCACTTTTATTATAGCGATGAAAGAAAGGAAAAGCCCATTGTCAAGGGAGTAGAAAAAACATGGTGGCGTATCTTGGCGAATGAAAACAACCTCAACATAGTGCTTAACGATAGCTTTTCAGGCTCCACGATTTGTAATACGGTAAGAGAAAATTTTGCTGTTGAATCATCGTTTGTCAGCAGACTTGATCAATATATAGCCAAAAATTTTTTTGCTGAAAATAACATCAACACCATGCTGATCTTTGGAGGAACGAATGATTCTTGGATAGGTGCTCCTGTTGGAAATCTTACCTATTCCGATTGGACGGATGATGCGTTAAAGCGTGTGTTGCCTGCCTTTTGCTACCTGATCAACAGAGCAAAGGAAGTGGTTGAAGAGGTAATTGTTATCATAAACACCGAGTTGAAACAAGAGATCACCGAAGGCTTTGTAGAAGCTTGTGAAAAAAATGAAATTCAATATGTACGTCTTAAAGAAATAGACAAGGAAAATGGTCATCCTACCGAATTAGGAATGAAGCAGATCTCCGAACAGATTACGGAGCTCTTACACAAAAATAACATATAAACAATTTTTAATGGCACTGTCGCAGACACCACTCCACCCATGTCGATTGAGCCGTTTGTCTACGAGAAAATAACCGCAAACCCGTTTATACCAAAGGAGATGCCTTCATGAACATCATAGAATCCACGCTACACATCGGCGTAAAGACGCCGTTTACCGTTGTACATATCTCCGACACGCACCTGACCTATGCCGATCTGCGTGATGGCGAGCGAAAGGTAGAGCTGGCCAAGGGCAGAAAGACCTGCTTTCCCTATGATGAGGAGGCGGTTTTGCTCCTGGCAAGTGACACGGCCAAAGAAAAGGGCGCGCCGATCGTTCACACCGGCGACCTGATCGACTTTGTTTCCCTTGCCAACCTGGAGAGGGCACGGCAGTTCGTTACCGAAAACGACTGCTTTCTCGCGGCCGGTAACCATGAGTTCTCTCTGTATGTAGGCGAAGCCAAGGAGGATGCTGCCTATCGCAATCAAAGTCTGGCGCTGGTGCAGGAGGCTTTTCCAAACGACATCCGCATGGCCGCGCGTATGATCGGCGGTGTGAACTTTGTCGCGCTGGATAACGGCTACTATCTGTTTGAGGAGGCACAGCTTGCCTTTCTGAAGAATGAGGTAGAGAAGGGGGCACCCGTGATCCTTTTGATGCATACCCCGCTCTATGAGCCGGCGCTATACGATATTCAAATGCAAAAAGCCCCCTGCGCTTACCTGGTTGACGTGCCGGAGGAGAAGATGCGCTCTTACCCCCGAGACCGCTATGAGCAGCAGCTTTCCGATGTCGTTACAAAGGAAATGGTGGCCTATATCAAGGCAGAGCCGCGCATTAAGGCCATCCTTACGGGGCATCTGCATGCCAATTACGAGGGCATGGTGGATGGGCATTTGCCGCAGATCATGACAGCGTGCGATGATGTGCGCGTGATCGAGATTGATTGACCGCACGAGAACAAGCAAGAAGGACAGTAGTATGAAGCATCTATCTCTGAAAACATTGCTGTGCGACATTCTTTACGCTGTATTAGCCGGCGTAATCGTCGGCAGCGCCTATCACTTTTTTCAAAACAGCAACGGCTTTGCGCCGGGCGGCGTAGGCGGCCTTGCTACCATCACCCACCATCTGCTGGCCGATAAGGTCAGTTGGTCGATCTTGATGATCGCCTTTAACCTGCCCATTTTTGTGTTGGTTAGTGCTTTTGTCGATAAAAAGCTGGGCGCGATCTTGATCGTGTATATGCTGGTGCAATCCTTCATGCCGCAATGCTGGGACTTGGTAGGCTCCACGCCGTATTGCTTGGCAAACAATGCAGATGATTATAATGTGGTCTTTGCCTGCATTGCCACCGGTGTCATTTCAGGCTTTGGCTTTTCGATGATGCTGAAGCGTTTTGGTGCCAGCGGCGGCACATACGGTATTTCTGCCCTGATCAAAAAGGCCAGACCGGAAATGAATATCGCCTATGTTTCCTTCATTATGGATGCCAGCGTAGTGCTGATCGCCTTTTTCGTGTATGGTATGAAGATCACCCCCGCCATGTGCACGCTGCTGAACCTGTTTATTGCCAATGTGATCGTCGATCACGGTCTTGGTGGGATTAAAGAGGGGTACAAATTTGAGATCGTGACCAAGCACCCCGAGGAGCTTTCTGCCGAGCTGATGCAGCGTCTGCGGCACGGCGTGACCGAGATCAAGGTGCATGGTATGTATTCGGATACGGATCGGTATATGCTGGTTTGCATCATCAACAAGCGGCAGATCGGTGAGATGATGAAGATCATCAAGGCTCACCCGGAGACCTTTGCCAGCTTTGAAAAGGTCAGCGAGGTGTTTGGCAACTTTAAGCGTAAGGTGTAAGAAACGGGCGGTGCGTCTTTTGAAAATAAAAGCTTTCTTTTTCGTCATTCTGGCGGGCATCCTATGGGGCACCTCGGGCATTTTTGTCCACTATCTTGCCCCTTATGGCATTACCTCGCTGCAAATGACTATGATGCGCGGACTCGTTTCCTTTGTATGTCTTGCTGTTTTCGCCCTTGCGCGAGAGCGTAGCCTCTTTTGCGTACGCCCCCTTGATCTTCTCTATTTTATCGGTATGGGGCTTGGGCTGTTCGGCACGGCAAGCTGCTATTTCATCAGCATGCAGATGACATCGGTTTCCACCGCCGTGGTGCTGATGTATACCGCGCCCGTCTATGTGATGATCTTTTCGGTTCTTTTTCTTGGAGAGCGACTTTCGCCGCTCAAGCTGGTGGCGGTTGCTTCTATGCTGGTTGGCTGTTGTCTGGTCTCCGGCGTGATTGGCGGCTTGAAGTTTGACACTACCGGCATTTTGATAGGCGCGGCAAGCGGCATCTGCTTCGCCGGCTATAACATTTTAACCAAGCTGGCCATGCAGCGCGGTTGTCGCGCGCCGTCTGCCACGCTCTATTGCTTTCTTTCGGTGACCGTCGTTGGTCTTGTGACCTCGGCACCGTGGGAGATGATCGGTAGCGCGGCCAAGGCGCCGACGGTTACATTGCCGTTGTTGCTTGCCCTTGGTGTGGTGACCTGCACCCTGCCGTACATTTTTTATACGCTGGCGATGAAGGAGCTGCCCGCCGGCACCGCCTCCGCGCTTGGCATTGTCGAGCCGATGTCGGCTACGATCTTCAGCGTGCTGCTGTTTTCCGAGCCACTGGATTGGTTCTCGGGCGCGGGTATTGTGCTGATCCTGCTTTCGGTATGCCTGCTCAGCCGAACAAAAGAATAGAGACTTGTATATGAAAAAAGAGCCGAAAGGCTCTTTTTTCATATTTCTGCCGCAAATGGTTGAGAAAATTAAAAATACATGGTATAATAAATAAAGTTATATACCATGCCACGCGAAAAAAACAAGACGTCTTATAGCGGAGAGCCTCCGTTAGTAACAAAAGGAGACAGAATCATGGATAAAAATGAAAATGGAAAGAAGTTTTCGGAAACAATGCAGGGCTTTTTACATAAAGCGTCTGATTTGGGAAAAAAAGTAGCAGGCAATGTGCAAGTGGGAGCAAAAGCATTGTCTGACAAAAGCAAAAATGATGCTTATATGCGAAGAATGAAAAAATACAATCCGTTGTTTCCTGAACAATATCATAGTTCGGAATTTAATTTGCCGAATTTGATTTTGATTGTTGATGATGCAGTTAGACGTGACATCGATGTCTGTGAAGGAGCCATAGGATGGTTGGAAAAAGAAAACAGCGTTGAAATTTTATGCCTTTACGATGAATATGTTCTTCAAAGCGGACTGTCTTTTATTCCAACTGCCACATGCGATGCCTTTTATTATGTAGATTCCTTCGATAGAACACGCTTTGTAAGAACAGATTGCATTTTTTCCAAAGCACATGAAGAAAAATTGGCCGAGTTGGAGCATATTGCATATTCACTGGGAGCAAAAAGTTGTTCTATTGAAATGGCTGAAACAGCAGAGAGTTTAGACAAGAGTAGCGTAAGTATGCATTCGCAGCAACACTTGTTTGGTGCTTCTATGAATGATACCGCAGAGAAAAGCAGTGCTCACAGAAATGTTCAGCAAAGAAGTGGAAAGACAACCATTATATTTGAAGGAAATATAGTTCCTACAAAACCAAGGTTAAAATGGTTTGCAAACGATGATACGATCAAAGGACTTATTGAAATGCGTTGCTCGGACAATAATTCAATTAAGTGTAAATCTTTGGAGTTGTTTGGCTCATCTTCTTCGACCATGTCACATAAAACAGCTTGCACAATTGACAGTGCTCTAAAAAAGTATAGCAATAACAGCGGCATAAATATGGAGCAGCAGGCAACAAGAGAGAATCGAAGCAGACTGATTTTTGAGATTGAGTTTTGAGTTTGCCACCGCCCGCGTCATTCTGAGCGGAGACTCCTCACGAGATCCTGCCACCTGCGGTGGCACCCCTACGGGGTTCGACTACGGGCTACGCCCTATGCTCAGGATGACGGCGTGAGGAGTCGCAGTCGAACTTTCGCGTAGCGAAAGCACGAGGCGTAGCCGATGTGGAATCTCGGGCGGCGCGGGATATACTATATATGAATTATTATATATACTTTCTTACGAACAAGACCAATGCCGTTTTGTATATTGGCGTGACGAACGATTTGCGTCGCAGATTGCTTGAGCATAAAAATGAGGTAGTTGAGGGTTTTACCAAGCGTTACCATGTTCATAAACTGATCTATTATGAATTGTATAAGCATCCCCAAGATGCTATTGTAAGAGAAAAGCAGTTGAAGAAATGGACGAGAGAAAAGAAGAATAATTTGGTTGCATCATATAATCCTCAATGGGAGGAAATAACCGATATTCGGTAACACAGTTGTTGGCAACGTGTATAAGGAGAACTGATGGTAGAAGCAGAGCCCTACCGCGATCTTACCCTGCTGGTGGATGGGAAAAACGCCTTTCCCGAGATCATCCGCTGTATCGAGCAGGCCGAGAAGAGCGTTTATATCAACATGTTTATCTGGCGGGATGACGACATCGGCAATCGTATGGCCGAGGCGGTGTTGACCGCCGCCGAGCGCGGGGCACAGGTGCATTTGTCCATCGACCGCTACGGCGTGGTGCTTGAAAAGTGTGAAGAATGCAAAAAATCCTTTTTCCATAAACAGCAGTCCTTGCTTGAAAAGGCCAAGATTAAGGTGCTGGAGCGTTGCTACCCTATGCCGGGCGCGCCGAAAAAGGCAAGGGATGTGGAAAGCGAGCTTTACCGTCGCCTTGTGACGCATCCGCGCGTGACTGTTTCTTGTGACGAGTTCAAGGCCGATCATTCCAAATATTATATCGTGGATGACCGCGTGCTCTTCCTCGGTGGCATCAATATTGAGGACAAGGAAAACGGGGTTGATCTGCAAGGCCGCGTGTACCAGGATTATATGGTGCGCATGACAGGCGAGGCGTACGTCAGCGCATTTCGCGAAAAGATCGAGCAGGGCAAGGAAATGGGCCTTGATGTTTCCTTTGGTATCAATAAAAAGAAACTATCCTTGTTCGAGATGGAAGAAAAATATCTTTCTATTATCAACGGTGCGCAAGAGGAACTGCTCATCACCATGGCCTATTTTTCGCCTCTGCCGCGCTTTATTGATGCAATCGTGAAGGCACATTGCCGCGGCGTGCGCGTGACGGTGATGATTCCCGAGCGCGCCAATTTTCAAAGCGATACCAACCGCAAGACCGTTCGCCGCCTCCTGAAGGAGACGGACAACGGCATCACGGTGTTGCTTTCTCCAAAGATGCTGCATACGAAACTGGTGGCAAGCGAGAAAATCATCTCGCTCGGTTCTACCAACATCACGAAAAAGGCCTTCCGTCAGCTGGATGAGCTGAACTTGTTTGTCGAAAATAAGCCCTGCGCCTTTTGCGAGGCGTGCCTTGCCTCGGTGCGCGAAAACCACGCGCTTGCAAGACGGGCAAGCTCCTATCAAGAGATCACCTATCGGAAACCATATGCCTTTTTTGAAGGATTTTTAGTATAAGAGGATACGATCATGTTTCAAGCTGAATTGCAAAAACGTAATCTTCCCGACCTGTTTCTCTGTCCGGATGGCACACGCGTCTCTGACCGTGCCGCATGGGAGACACAGCGTGCCTATTGGCGCGAGGTGCTGCTGGAAAATGAATACGGTCAGCTGCCGCCCGTGGTAGAGCCGGCGGTGACCGTTACTGTCAACCCGGTTACCTTTGCGGGTAAGGCGGTGTGGGAAACTGTTCGCTTTACCTTTTCTTACGGTCAAAAGAGCCACACCGTTCCTACCCAGCTGATCTATCCGCGCGGGGCAAAGGGAGCTCCCTTCTTTGTGATGCTCAACTTCCGCCCCGATATTCCCGATCGCTATTTGCCGGTTGAGGAGATCCTTGATAACGGCTTTGGCATTCTTACCTTCTGCTATCAGGACGTGACCTCGGATGATGGAGATTTCTCAAATGGCCTTGCCGGTGTATTTGCGGAGGGCGAGCGGCGGGAAAACTCCTTTGGCAAGATCACGCTGTGGGCGTATATGGCCATGCGCTGCATGGATTATCTGGAAACGCGCGAGGAGGCCGACATTCATCGCGTGGCGGTGGCAGGTCACTCTCGCCTTGGCAAGACGGCCTTGCTGACCGCCGCGCTTGACGAGCGCTTTGCCGCCTCCTTCTCGAACAACTCCGGCTGCTCCGGTGCGGCTATTTCCCGTGGCACCTGCCCGGATGGCGAGACCACCAAGGTCATTTTTGAGCGTTTCCCCTATTGGTTCTGTCCGCGTTATGAACGCTATGTGGATGACCCAACCACACTTCCCTTTGACCAGCATGCCCTGCTTGCGCTGATTGCGCCGCGCGTTGTTGGTGTCGGCGCGGCGGATGAGGACCATTGGGCAGATAATGATGCGCAGCTTCTTTCCTGCGCTGCTGCTTCCCCTGTGTGGGAGCTGTATGGCAAGCCCGGCTTGATCGCCCCTGACCGTATGCCCGCGATCGGTGATGAGCATACTGACGGTGCACTCGGCTTTCATATGCGGGCGGGCAGCCATTACTTCAGCCGTACCGACTGGCTGGTCTACATGCGCACCATGAACAAGCATATTGTAAAATAAGAGGAAACCATGAAAAAACCGCGTATTCTGATGACCGCGTACAAGGAGCAGGAAAAGAATCTTCCGTATATCCGCGCGGTGGAGGAGGCAGGCGGCGAGGCTGTTTGCCTGTATGCGCCGCCCGTTGACCTTTCGTTTGATGGGCTGCTGCTTTGTGGCGGCGAGGATGTTGCCCCTGCCCTCTACGGCGAAGAGGTACATGGAACAGAGAAGACCGACCCCGAAAGAGACGAGGCCGAGCTGGCGTTGGCACGTGCCTATGTCGAATACGGCAAGCCCGTATTCGGCATCTGCCGCGGCGCACAGCTTTTAAATGTGGCGCTGGGGGGTAGCCTGTGGCAGCACCTGCGCACAACGGCCGACCACCGCGCACCGGAGGGGGAGCTGATGCATGCCGTGCGTGCCGAGGCGGGCAGCCTGCTGTGGGATCTTTATGACAGCAATTTTTTAGTCAACTCCTATCACCACCAAGCCCTGCGCCTGCCGGGCTGCGGCGTTGTACCGACGGCATGGGCGCAGGATGGTACAGTAGAGGGCTTTGAGCATGAGCGGCTGCCTTTGCTTGGTGTACAATGGCACCCGGAGCGGATTCTGCACGGGGAAGGGGGCTCTGCTCCCGGTCTGCCTCTCTTTCGCTACTTCCTCTGCCTGTGCGGCGAGGCGGGCAGCGATCTGCACGCCCCTGTGCAGCGCGACCCGGATGTGCGCTTTGCCTGCGGCATCCTTGATGAAGAATAAGGAGAAAAACCATGAAATCCTTGCGTGAGCTTTATAAGATCGGGGCAGGCCCCTCCAGCTCTCATACCATAGGGCCGGAGCGTGCCGCCGAGCGGATGCGTGCCCTGTATCCGGATGCGCGCGGCTTTGCGGTCACGCTGTATGGCTCCCTTGCGCTGACAGGGCGCGGCCACGGGACAGATGCCGTTTTGCGCCGCGTGCTGGGGGAGCGGACGGAGATCCGCTTTGATACCGAAACGACCGATTTGCCCCATCCCAATACCATGGACATCACGGCAATTTTGGCCCATGGGGAGATCACGACACGCCGCATTTACAGCGTGGGCGGTGGTGCCGTGCAGTTTGAGGGGGAGGCCGGCTATACCCCACCCGAGGTGTATGCCGAGGGCAGCTTTGAGGAGATTCTCCGCATTTGCGAGCAAAACGATTGGCGTCTGTCCGATTACGTCTTCGACAGAGAGGCGGATATGCGCAGTTATCTGCTTACCGTTTGGGAGCAGATGAAGGAAAGTGTGCGTGCAGGCCTCGCGGCAGAGGGTATTTTGCCCGGCGGACTGAACGTGCAGCGTAAGGCCAAGCTGCTTTACAATCAGCGCCATATAGATGAAACGCCCGAGACCAAGGAGAACCGCCTGGTCTGCGCCTATGCCTTTGCGGTGGCAGAGCAAAATGCGGCGGGCGGTCATATCGTCACCGCTCCCACCTGTGGTGCGGGCGGCGTGATTCCCGCTGTCATGTACTATATGCAGAAAAAACGCGGCTTTTCGGATGAGGAGATCGTGCGCGCGCTGGCAGCCGCCGGTGTGGTTGGCAATCTGATTAAGACAAACGCCTCGATCAGCGGTGCCGAGTGCGGCTGTCAAGCCGAGATCGGCTCTGCCTGCTCGATGGCGGCGGCGGGGCTTGGCGAGCTGTTTGATATGCGCATCTCGCAGGTAGAGTACGCAGCAGAGGTCGCCATGGAGCACCATTTAGGCCTTACCTGTGACCCGGTCTATGGCCTTGTACAGATCCCGTGTATCGAGCGAAATGCCGTGGCAGCCATGCGTGCCATCAATGCCGTCTCGCTTGCGGGCTTCCTTTCCGAGACGAGAAAGATTTCGCTAGATAAAGTCATTGAGACCATGTATGAAACGGGCAAGGATATGTCTCACCGCTATCGGGAGACAAGCGAGGGCGGTCTTGCCAAGCTGTACGATGCGCCAAATGAGGGAGGACGAGCATGAGCGAGCTTTGGAATCATATTTATGTATTTTTACTGTCCATGGTGCCGGTGTTAGAGCTGCGCTTTGCGATACCGGTTGGATTTGGCTTAGGATTGCCGATTTATACCAACTATCTTGTCAGCGTGTTGGGCAATTTTTTGCCCGTGCCCTTTATTCTGCTTTTCATCCGTCGCATTTTGGAATGGATGAAAACGACACGCCGCTTTTCCAAAATAGCCCTGTGGCTGGAGGAAAAGGCGGAAAAGCATTCGGATAAGGTCACGCGCTATGCAACCTTTGGTCTGTTTCTGTTTGTAGCCATCCCGTTGCCCGGTACGGGCGCGTGGACGGGCGCATTGGTTGCGGCACTGCTTCGGATGCGTATGAAATATGCGCTCCCCTCTATCCTTCTCGGTGTTATGACCGCAGGTCTGATTATGGTACTGGCCACATATAGTGTAGTTGGTATTTTTAACTTCTTTTTTCCGTAAGCAAAAAAGCAGCAGTATTAAACTGCTGCTTTTTTGCATTTGCTTTGTATATGAAAAATGATTTGCAGGATAAAGGGGGTGTGGAACGTGATGGCCGCCAATAGAACGAATACGTCACCAATGGTGGTGTATAGCGTCTGTTGCGAGGACAGAGAGACCTCGGCGGTCAGTTGCCCGTCTACCAAGGGGGCAAGGTAATCGATGATCTCCCCCTTTTCGGTGATGATGGAGGAGATGCCTGTGTTTGCCGCGCGTACCACCGCGCGTCCGTTTTCAATCGCGCGCAGCACCGCCTGTCCATTGTGCTGATAAACCGCAGCAGAATCGAGAAACCAGGAATCATTGGTGCCAAGCACCAAAAGCTCCGCACCTGCTGCCACACTTTTTCGCGCAAGCGATTCGTAGATGGAATCAAAGCAGATCAGCCCGCCAATCCTGCCATGCTCCGTGTCGAACAAGGCAGGGCTGTCGCCCGGCACTACGGTGCTGCCATCCTGCAGCATTTCGAGGCCTGAGAGAAAGGGCAGCAGCGTTTTGATCACGTTTTCTAACGGCACATACTCGCCAAAGGGAACCAGATGCTGCTTACGGTAAACCGTCTCGCTGATGCCGCCGTCGGGGGTGAACAGATACAGCGCGTTATAGCGTTGCCCACCTTCGTAGTAATATGCGCCTACGATCTGTGTGGCGTGGGTTGTTTTGGCGATATCGCAGATGGTTGCGCGGGAATAGGGATCTCCGAGAAGGTTGTAGGGGAGTGCCGTTTCCGGCCATACCATGAGCGCAGCACCCTCTTCGGCGGCATCATAAGCAAGCTGCCGATAGATTGAAAGCGCGTCGATCTGTCCGCTCCATTTATCGGCCGAGCCGATGTTGCCCTGCAGCACGGCAGCCTTGACCGTTCCGTTGGTTTCTTGCGGCATATAGTGCAAAAGCGTGCTAAGACCCAGATTGCAGAGAAAGATACCCAGCGCCGTCAATGCCATGATGCGCTCGGCGCGCGGGCGCTTTGCCCGATAGGCAAGCCAGGCGCTTGCCAGACAAGCGTTGATTGCCGCGATCACAAAGGTGACAAAATAAGAGCCAAAAAGCGAGGCAGAGGAGACAAACAGCAGGTTTTGATGCTGGGAAAGAGCCAGCTGCGCTCCCCACGGCACGCCTGCCCATGTCAGCGTTTGTGTATAAGCAAAGGTCACCCAGCCGCAGGCAAACAAAAAGGGAAGCAGCAGCGGTATGCGCCTTACCATGCTCATGCGGGAGAGCCATGCCAGCAGATAGAACAGAAAAGCAAAGCCCAGGCTTTGCAAAAGCGGCAGACCAACACAGGCAGTGATGATGACCAAGATAGCCATGGCAGGTGTCATGCCATCGACAAAATCCAAAGGATAGAGGCTGATGAACCAATGAAAGGTCACCATAAAATAGCCCATGCAGAAGGCCATGCCGTAGCCGTAATAGGCGCGTTTTTTGTGTGGCAGAGCAGGGGAAAACCAATCAGAAAACAGCAAAACCAGCGCAGGCACAAGGGAGACAGGGGCAAGAAAGGATACCTGCGTAAAGCTGACGGGCAATGCTGCCAGCAGACCTGCGAAAAAGAGAAGGGGGATGCGTACGGCTGCTTTGTGGGTGTTCACGCCTGTTCAAACTCCTTTGTAAAATAGATCTCGGCGGGGGAGATCGAAAACTCTCTCCCGCGTAGGCCGTTCAATACGCCCCAATCACCCTCGCGATCAAAGCAGAGGCGGTAGGCATACAACGCCTGGAACTTATAGCCCCGTGCGCGGTCTTGGCGGTTGATACCGTATTTGCCGTCTCCCCACAGCGGGTGACCGATGTGTGCCATGTGCGCGCGGATCTGGTGCGTGCGCCCGGTCAGCAGATTGATCTCCAGCAGTGCGTCACCGCCGCGCGTGGCCAGCACGCGATAGCGGGTGCGGATGTCCTTTGCCCCGCGACCGGGATTGGTATCATACACCTGCACGGTGTTTTCCTTGCTGTTTTTCATCAGATAGCCGGAAAGGGTCGCCTCACGCGGTGAGGGAATGCCGTGCACCGCGCACAGATAAAATTTGTGAATGCTGCCATCGCGGATCTTTTCGTTGATCACGCGCAAGGCCTCGGCGTTCTTGGCGGCAATGACAATGCCGCCCGTGTTGCGGTCAATGCGGTTACAAAGGGCAGGCGCGAAGGATTGCTCCTCCCGCGGGTCATATTCGCCCTTTTGGTAAAGATAGGCCTGTACATGGGTAATCAGCGTGTCACCCGTTCCCTCGCCGTCCTCGTGCACCAAAATGCCGGGGCGTTTGTTGAGCAGCAGGATGTTTTCGTCCTCATAAACGGGGGAAATGCGCGGTGTGATGCGGGCAAGGTCGTGCCCGCCGGTCTGCTCCTGCTTGAAAAATTCATCGGGCAAAAACAGCTGCAGCGTGTCTCCCTCGGCAAGCACCTGCTTGCCCTCTGCACGGTGGCGGTTGACCTTGATCTTCTTTTTGCGAATAGCCTTGTACATCAGGGCGGGGGGGATGTCACACAGCGCCTTGGTAAGAAACTTATCAAGGCGCTGCCCGGCATCGTTTTTCGAAATGATCAGCTCTTTCATGGTTATTTCGTACCAAACAGGCGGTCGCCTGCATCGCCAAGACCCGGCAGAATATATTTGTGGTCGTTGAGGCATTCATCCAAAGCGGCACAGTAAATGTCAACATCGGGGTGATCCGTTTGCACCTTTTCTACCCCCTCCGGGGCGGCAACCAGACACATCAGGCGCAGATTGGTGCACCCCTTTTCCTTGAGCATGCGCAGCGCGTCAGAGGCAGAGCCACCGGTGGCCAGCATGGGGTCAACAACAATGGCAAGCCGCTCTTCTATGCTGGGCGGCAGCTTGCAGTAGTATTCTACCGGCAGATGCGTCTCGGGGTCACGATACAGGCCGATATGCCCTACGCGGGCAACCGGCACCAGACTGAGCAGCCCGTCCACCATGCCAAGGCCGGCACGCAGGATGGGAATGATGGCCGGCTTTTTGCCGGCAATCTGCTTGGCCTTGGTGCGGGTCAGGGGCGTGTCGATCTCGATCTCCTCAAGCGGCAGATCGCGCGTGACCTCATAGCCCATCAGCATGGCGATCTCGTCTAGCAATTGACGAAAATCCTTAGAGCTTGTGTCGGTTTTTCGCATGATGGTCAGCTTGTGCTGAATCAGGGGGTGGTCGATCAGATAAAGCTTGCTCATAATCATTCCTTTTTTTCGAGGCATGACGCCCGTGTTCTTCTCATATCTTTATTATACAGGAATCCAATGCTTTTTTCAAGGGAAACGGTTGATTTTTATAAAACGGTGAAGAGAAGAAAATCTTTCATTTCCTCTTTACAGAACCGTAAAAATATGCTATAATATAAAATCAGTATCAAGGGAGGTGGTTGCCATCGATAAGCCATATACGGTTGGGCTGTACACCCTTGGCTGTAAGGTCTCGCAGTATGAGACAGAGGCGATCGCCGAGGAGTTTGAGCGTCGCGGCTTTTTGCGCCGCCCGTTTGATGAGCCTTGTGATGTGTACGTCATCAATACCTGTACCGTCACGGCCGAGAGCGATCGCAAATCCCGTCAGGTCATTCGCCGCGCCTATCATAAAAATCCGAGTGCACGCATTATGGTGTGCGGCTGTTATGCACAAACCACGCCCGGCGATCTTGAAAAAATCCCCGGTGTTTCTTATATCAGCGGTACGGGCAGAAAAATGGAGATTGCCCGCCGCGCCGAGGAGCTGCTTGCTACCGCGAAGTCAGCACCCATATGTGCGGTCACACGGGTAGAGGACGAGCCCTTTGAGCCAATGGCAATTGCCCATGCCCCGCGCACGCGTGCCTATGTCAAGATCGAAGACGGCTGTGAGTGCCGCTGCACCTATTGTGCGATTCCCGGTGCGCGCGGCTTGGTTCGCTCCAAAGCACCACAAGATGTTTTGCGCGAGGTTAGCGCGCTGGCTGCGGGCGGCTCGCGTGAGATCGTTTTGACAGGCATTGAGACCGCCTCTTACGGTGTCGATCTCGGCAATACCCGTCTGATCGATCTGCTGGAGCTGCTTGATCGTACGCCCGGCATACCCCGCCTGCGGCTGGGCTCTCTTACTCCGGAGCTGATTCGTCCTGATTTTGTGCGCCGCTTTGCCGCCTTGCGCTTACCTACGCCGCACATGCATCTTTCGATGCAGAGCGGGTGCGATGCGGTTTTGCGCGGTATGCGCCGCCGCTATAACACAACCATGGCGTTGGAGGGGCTGCGCGCATTGCGAGAGGCTATTCCCGGTATTCAATTTACAACCGATATGATGGTCGGCTTTCCCGGCGAGAGCGATGAGAATTTTGAGGAGACGATGGCCTTTTGCCGCGAGGCGGCTTTTCTCGACATGCACGTCTTTGCCTATTCCCGCCGCCCCGGTACGCCGGCTGCCGCCTTTCAAAATCAAGTGCCGGAGACGATAAAGCATGAACGCTCTGCCCGCTTGATCGCCCTGAAAAATGAGATCCGCGAAAGGATACTTTCCTGCATGGTAGAAGAGGGAAAGCCCCTTTCGGTTCTCTTTGAGACAGAAGAAGACGGTATTTATCATGGGCATACCGATACCTATGTAGAGGTTTCTGTGCCTGCTGCGCAGGATCTGCGCGGGGAGATATACGCCGTGCGTCCGCTTGCGGTGCAGGGCAGCATCATCCATGGAGAAATGATAAAGTAATTACATACATTGGAGAGAGAAAGATGGAAAACAATCAGAAAACAATGGAAAAAATCGTAGCCCTTTGTAAGAACCGCGGCATTATTTTCGCCGGCTCTGAAATTTACGGCGGCCTTGCCAACTCTTGGGACTACGGCCCCCTCGGCGTAGAGCTGAAGAACAACGTTAAGCGTGCCTGGTGGAAGAAGTTCGTGCAGGAGAATCGCTACAACGTCGGCCTTGACAGCGCCATCATTATGAACCCCGAGACCTGGGTTGCCTCCGGACATCTCGGCGGCTTTTCCGACCCGCTGATGGACTGCAAGCAGTGTAAGGCTCGTCATCGTGCAGACAAGCTGATCGAGGATTATGCCTTCCAGAACAATACCGATGACAATCCCGCCGGCTGGAGCTTTGAGGAGATGTCTGCCTTTATCAAGGAGAAGGGCATCGCCTGCCCGCTTTGCGGCGGTCACGAGTTCACCGATATCAAGAAGTTCAACCTTATGTTCAAGACCTTTATCGGTGTTACCGAGGATTCTACCAATACCGTATATCTGCGTCCCGAGACGGCACAGGGTATTTTTGTCAACTTCAAGAACGTTGCCCGCTCTACCCGTCGCAAGCTGCCCTTCGGCGTTTGCCAGATCGGTAAGTCCTTCCGTAACGAGATCACGCCCGGCAACTTTGTGTTCCGTACTCGTGAGTTTGAGCAGATGGAGCTGTAGTTCTTCTGCAAGCCCGTCACCGACCTGGAATGGTTCAACTATTGGAAGGACTATTGCGCCAACTTCCTTTACAACCTCGGCATGAAGAAGGAAAATCTTCGTCTGCGCGATCACGATGCAGAGGAGCTTTGCTTCTATTCCAAGGCAACCACCGACTTTGAGTTCCTCTTCCCGTTTGGTTGGGGCGAGCTGTGGGGTGTTGCTGACCGTACCGATTATGACCTCACCCAGCATCAGAACCAGAGCGGCGAAAGCATGGAATATTTTGATCCCGAGACCAATGAAAAATACATCCCCTACGTTGTTGAGCCCTCGCTCGGTGCTGACCGCGTAACGCTTGCCTTCCTGGTTGACGCGTATGACGAAGAGGAGGTTGGCGAGGGAGATGTGCGTGTTGTTCTTCGCCTGCACCCGGCGCTGGCCCCTGTCAAGGTAGCTGTGCTGCCCCTTTCCAAAAAGCTGTCGGATAAGGCGATCGAGCTGTCCGATGAGCTTTCTAAATATTTCACCACCGAGTTTGATGAGACCGGCTCGATCGGTAAGCGCTATCGCCGCCAGGATGAGATCGGCACGCCCTTCTGCGTGACCTATGATTTCGATACCGAGAATGATGGCTGCGTCACCGTGCGCGACCGTGATACCATGGAGCAGGTGCGTATACCGATTGCTGATGTGCGCGCTTACGTGGAAAAGAAACTCGAATTCTGATGGGCTGTCTTAATACCTCTCTTTGCTATATCGAGCGGGATGGCTGCTATCTGATGCTGCATCGCACAAAGAAAAAGCAGGATCCCAACGCCGGTAAATGGATCGGCGTCGGCAGTAAGTTTGAGGCAGGGGAGAGCCCCGAGGAGTGCGCCATCCGTGAGGTGGCGGAGGAAACGGGTCTGACTCTTACCTCCCTCTGCTTACGCGGCATTGTGACCTTTGTCTCGGATGCCTTTCCTACGGAATACATGTTCCTGTTTACTGCCGATCAATTCACAGGCGAGCTTTGCCCCTGCGACGAAGGCGAGCTTGCATGGATCGAGAAGAAGCGCGTGCTCTCTCTGCCGCTTTGGGAAGGGGACCGTGTGTTCCTCCGCCTGCTTCGTGAGGAACGTCCCTTCTTTTCGCTCAAGCTTTCTTACCAAGGAGATGCGCTTGTCTCTGCCGTTTTGGATGGCAAGACAATGGATCTCTCTGAAACGAGGTGAAAATGATGTCTGTTGTCAGCGGGCTTGCGCAAGCAATTCTTGCCGTGATCGTAGCGGTTGTTTCCGCCGGGCTTATCAGCTGTTGATAGTGAATTGTCAATAGAAGTGCAACAAATTTAAGAAAGATTTTGCAATTCTAAGTTCCAAGAATCCTGAGCAGAAATATAGTTTAAGCATTTGCGGGGTCTGGCATTGATCAATGCCAGATTCCGCAAAAGTGTTTTAG
>JAFTQX010000003.1 GCA_017462545.1 Clostridia bacterium | reverse complement strand
CGACGAGGGTGTGGTCAAAGCTCTTCAGTCTTACTCTGATTTTCTCTTTTGCTGCCATGGTTTTGCCTCCTTCTTTGATTTGCTTGGGGCCAGCACATTCACACCGTGCCGGGCGTTTCTTTTTCGCCCTTACAAAATCCGGGGTAATCTGCCGCACAGATGCGCCCGGTTGGTGAAAGCACGGCGTTTCAGCCCCGGCGAAGGAGCCAAAAACATCTTGCTGTCGCCCGGTTAAATATCGGACATACTCCACGAAAATTACCCGCCAAAAGACGGCAACCTCTCGCTTCATCGCATATCAAGCCTTATGATTATACCAAAATATTCGTGATTTTGCAAGGGTAATATTCAATTTTTTCAAATTTTCGCGTAGAAAATTGACCAAACTTCCCTGCTTATTTTTGTACACTTTGAACAAAAATGAAAATTTTGGGTAAATTTTATGCTTTTTTCAGCGTTTGCTACTGCTTTTTTTCTGAAAAAGTGGTATAATGAGGACATATATATAAAGGAAGAGTTCCGGTTTTGGCGAGGAAAGCTCGCGCAGCATGCAAAAAACGACTCGCTTTCCCCTCTTCTTCCAACCAATTGAAAAGAAAAACGGCGGTACAACCGCCCTGTGAGGTATCTATATGACAAAGAAAGAAAAGCTCCTTTTGGTAATCGGCATCATTTTTGCACCCGTACTGGCGCTGATTGCCACCATCTTCCGCGCACTCTCTCTGTTTACCGAGTTAGACAAGGCGACTGGCTACTTCACCCCGCCCGCCTTTCTCAATACCGCCTTCTTTTGTGTTGCCGGGGTAGCCGTTCTTCTCTTCTTTGTTTTCTCGCTCATCTGTCGTAAACGCTTCACCCCGCCCACCTACCGCAATAGCCTGAGCATCTTTTTCTCTTCTGCCTTTTTTATCGTTACAATGGCAGTAGCAACGCTGCTTGCCTTCTTCTCCGTACCTACCGCAGCCACTACGCTGACCAAGGCCTTTTGGATCATTGCCGCCATCAGCTCGCTACTCTCGCTTGTCTATTTCTCGTTTTTCTTTACCCGTGAGCAGGCGCACGGTTCTGCCCATGGTCTGCTTGGGCTGGCCCCCTCCTTCTTCTGCTTGTTCACCGCCATGCTTTTCTACTTTGACCGCACCATGCAGATGAACAATCCCGCCAAGCTGCTGCATCTGCTTGCCTTCCTGCTGCTTGCCTGCTACTTTACAGCCGAGAGCCGCGGCATCCTTGCCGAGGCAAAGCCGGCCTTCTATTATATCCTTGCCGCAGCCGCAATGCTCTTTTCTACCGCCGCCGCCATCCCCAATCTGCTCTACAATCTGATGGAGGGCAAGGCACTTGTGCTGGCCTCGGTATACGACTTTGTTCTTTTGGCCGCTATGCTCTATACGCTTGCTCGTCTTTTGCAGCTACTCCCCTATGAATGCCCTCTGGTGCACCGCATGGTACAGATATTCCTGCGCCGCGCGCAGGAGGAGGCAGAAGAGGCCGCTGCCGAGATGGAGGAGGATACCGAGAGCGAGGACAGCAGCCTGGCCATTGAGGAGCTCCTCCAGACACAGGAATCCACCACCGAGACCAAATCCACCGAGCAAACAAATTAAAAAAACCAATGCCGGCAGCTTGCCGGCATTTCTAAAAAGGAACAGGACCATGAAAAAAATTCTCGTCATTGACGGCAACAGCATTCTCAATCGTGCCTTTTTTGGTATTCGCGCGATGACCACAGCCAAGGACGGCCGCTTTACCAATGCGATCTACGGCCTGGTCAACATTCTGCACCGTGAGCTTGCCGCCCTGCAGCCGGATTACGCCGCCATCGCCTTTGACCTGCGTGCCCCTACCTTCCGCCACAAGATGTACGAGCCGTACAAGGCCAACCGCCACGGCATGCCCGAGGAGCTTCGCTCACAATTAGATGACGCCAAGCTGTGCGCCGAGCTGATGGGTCTTCACCGTCTGGAGCTGGAGGGCTATGAGGCGGATGATATCCTCGGCACGGTTTCCGCCATGACGGCAGAAGACCCCGATCTGCACGCCTACATCCTCTCGGGTGACCGTGACCTGTTGCAGCTCATCTCCCCCCAGGTCAGCGTGCTGCTTGCCGGCAACGCCGAGACCGCCTGCATGGACAGAGATGCCTTTTTTGCCAAATACGGCATAGAGCCCACGCAATTTGTGGATGTCAAGGCGCTGATGGGGGATTCCTCCGACAACATTCCGGGTGTGGCCGGTGTGGGAGAGAAGACCGCCTTCCGTCTGATCGCCGAGCACGGCTCGCTTGACGCGGTATACGAGCAGCTAGACGCCCCCGACATTACAAAGGGCCTGCGCACCAAGCTGGAGAACGGGCGCGAAATGGCCTACACCTCCAAGACGCTGGTTACCATTCTGCGTGACGCGCCGATTGGGCAATCGCTTGCCGACCTGACCTATCGCGGCATGAACCGTGCCGCGCTACGCGAAAAATTTGTGGAGCTGGAGTTCTCTGCCCTGATCCGCCGTTTTGGTCTTGACCGTGAGGAAGAAGCGGTCGAAGAGGCAGCAGAGGAGGCATCTCCCGTCTGCACCGACACCATTTGTTACCGTCCGGCAGAGGCAGCAAGCATCCTTGCTGCAGCCAAAACCGATGCGCCGATCGCGGTCTCATATCAGTCTGATACGCTCTATATAAATATAAAGGAAGAAAACCTCGCGTTTTCGGGCGATGCAACCGCCCTTGCGCCACTCTTTGACGGCAGCCATACGCTCCTTGTCTACGATGCCAAGGCGCTCTATCACGCGCTGCGCGCCAAGGGTGTTGCGCTTAGCGGCATTCCCGAGGACATCATGCTCTACGCCTACGCGACCGATGCCGCAGGCGGCGCGCCGCTACCGCACGCGCTGGCCACCGTCTATCTTGGCACCACGCCCGCCGAGGATGAACCTTACGCACATCTGCTCCCCGCCCTGCGCGAGGCACTTGCCGCGCGTGTCGAGGAGATAGGTGCTACCAAGTTGCTGCACGAAATCGAGCTGCCGCTGGCCATGCTGCTTGCCAAGATGGAGGCCACCGGTTTCAAGCTGGACCGCGCCGGGCTTGATCGCTTCCGTGAGCAATTAGAGATCGCGATGAAAACGCTGACGCAGAGCATCTACCATTTGGCGGGTGAGGAATTCAACATTAATTCCCCCAAGCAGCTTGGGCACATTCTGTTTGAAAAGCTGGGTCTGCCCGCCGAGAAGAAAACAAAAAGCGGCTATTCGACCGATGTCGAGGTGCTGAGTCATTTGCGCCGCATTCACCCCATTGTTGGGGAAATTCTTGACTACCGTCAGATCGCCAAGCTGTACGCGACCTATGCTGTCGGTCTTTTGCGCGTAGCAGACGAGCGTGATCGCATCCACACCGATTTTAAGCAGGCGTTGACGGCAACCGGCCGCCTCTCCTCTGCCGAGCCGAATTTGCAGAACATTCCTATCCGCACTGAGCTTGGGCGTGAGATGCGCCGCTATTTTATCCCCGAGAACGAAAACTACGTGCTGGTGGATGCCGACTATTCGCAGATCGAGCTGCGGCTGCTTGCCCACATGGCGGTGGACGAAAACATGATCGCCGCCTTCCATTCGGGCATGGATATTCACACCGCCACGGCGGCGGCTGTCTTTGATCTGCCTATCGAAGAAGTGACGGACGATCTACGCAAGCGGGCAAAAGCGGTCAACTTTGGTATCGTATACGGCATCGGTGCCTATTCGCTCGCAGGCGACCTTGGCATTTCTACAGGGGCGGCCAAGGAATATATCGATTCCTACTTTGCCACCTACCCCGGTGTGGCCGCCTATATGGATAAAACGATTGCCAAGGCCTATGAGGACGGTTATGTGACCACGCTGTACGGTCGCCGCCGCACCGTGCCCGAGCTGCACGTGCAAAACAAGGTGACGCGCAAGTTTGGAGAGCGCGTGGCCATGAACAGCCCCATTCAAGGCACGGCCGCCGATATTATGAAAATTGCCATGCTGCGCGTCGCCCGCCGCTTAGAAAAGGAACAGATCGACGCCCGCCTGGTCATGCAGGTGCACGACGAGCTGATCCTCGAGGCCGAGCGCTCTGTGGCCGAACGGGCAGCGGCGATCCTGCGTGAGGAGATGGAGCAGGCGGCAGCACTTTCTGTGCCGCTGACGGTGGATGTGGTGATCAGCGATACGTGGCTGGAATGACGGTGGGGGAGACGATGCGGGAACTTTTTGAAAAAGCGGAGGAGAATGCAAGAAACTTTTTGAAAAAAGTTTCCTGCACCTTCAAAAACTTTTATGGAAATGGGTATGACGCACGCAGATGTTTTTGTAGGGGCCGACGTCCTCGACGGCCCGCAGGAAGCAACGCTGACGGTTACGCCGCCGCTTTCTCTGTGTCCGCCACGTTCGGTGCAACGCCGCCGCCCGGTGTCACGACAGGGTGACGAGAGCAACTAGGCTCTCTCCACAGTTTAACCGCAGATAACCTGTTTGCGTGCCGCAAACGAGCACCAACGCTTTGTAACATTTGTCGGTGCCAATTTCGCGCAAGCGAAATGGGTTATGATAGGTTACCCCCAAAAAAGAAAAAACAGGCTTGCAGGGTCAGTCCCTTGTAAGCCTGTTTTTGTCTGTGTGTTGATTGGTTGGGGCGTGCGGCGGGAGCGAGCCCCCGCCCTACAATTGCCTGCGGACGGCAAAAAACTTTTATTTCAAAAGTTTTTGCGGAGCGCGAGGGGCTTTTTACAAAAAGCCCCTCGCATGCCTCCGTCACTCCCCGTCCAACGCGCGGCGGGCGGCCTCTTTGGCAATGGCCACCTCGTCCTCGCTGATCGGCACGTCAAAATAACGATAGGTATTTTCGCTGAAATCACGGCCGGCGAGCTTACCGTACCAGGTAAGCGCCAGCGCGTAGCGTCCCACGCCGAGCGAGGCATGGAAGGTGTCGCGATGCGGCTTTTCAATACCGAGGCGCGAGAGGTTCAGCATGGTCTCTCCCGACGGAATAATGCCCTCCGCGCCGATGGCGGCAGCGGCGGTATTGTACGCGGCACGAAGGAGAGAGAGCATCTCCTCCGGCTGTGAAAGCTTCATTTCCTCGCACAGGCGATAGCTGTTTGCCTCGTACGCCCAGGTCTGATGCATATATAGCTTGGCCGACGGCTGGGCGCGGCGCACATGTGCGGCAAGCGCATCAAGATAAGGCTGATAGGTCTTATAGTAAGGCGCCGCCTGGCTGAGCTGCTGCAGCGTGATGACATCAAACTGATCCGAATACAATGCTTCATCCAGCGAAACCATAAAGCCGGACGATGCTCCGTTCAGCTCAAGCGAATAAGCACGCTCGCCTGACAGCATGTTGCGGTAATGCCGATCAAGCGGGCAACCGCCGATAAATAGGTTGACCACCTTCATCGACTGCCCATCCGCGCGGGCAATGCCGTATAGATAACGCGTGGCATCCTGCGAAAAGCTGTTTCCGATGGCTAGGATTTTCATCTCACGCCTCGATTCTCTTGACGGCAAAGGATTCTTTGATAAGACGGCGAGCTGCCAACAGATTTTTGATCTCGCCCGTGGCGATCATCTGCGCGGCAAGGTTGCCGATCGCCGTTGCCTCGGAGGGGCCTGCCAGCACGGTGCGACCGGTGGCCTTGGCGGTCAGCTCGTTCAGGTAGTCTGCCTGGCTACCGCCGCCCACGATGCAAAGCTCGGCAAAGTGCTGACCGGTAATGCTCTCCATCTGCACAAGCGCACGGGCATAGCACTCGGCCAGACTGTGGTAGATCACGGCCGAAACCTCACCAACCGTCTCGGGTACGGCCTGGCCGCTTTCGCGGCAGGCGGCCTGCACCTCGGCAATCATACTCTTCGGAGCGAGGAAACGGTTATCCTCTACCCGTACGCGGGAGGGGAAATCGTCAGCCTTTGCGGCCTCCTCACACAGCTCGGCAAAGGAGTAGCTCTTCCCTTCCGCTTTCCATTCGCGGCGGGCAGACTGGATCATCCAAAGACCCATGATATTTTTTAAAAAACGATAGCGTCCTTCATAGCCGCCCTCGTTTGTAAAGCCGGCATCCAGCGCCTCGCGCGTAGCAATGGCCTCACGCAGCTCGGTACCAAAGAGCGACCAAGTACCCGAGCTGATATAGGCAAAGGACTCCTTCTCGCAGGGCACAGCCGCAACGGCAGAGGCCGTATCATGGCAGGCAGGCAGCAGCACGCAGCAATCAAAGCCAACGGCCTTTTTCACTTCCTCGCTGAAGCGGCCAACCACCTCACCGGGCATCTGCAGGCGGTCAAATATGTCGCCCGGCAGGCAAAGCTTGCCAAGCAGCTCATAATCCCAATTGCGCGTCTCTACATCCACCAGCTGCGAGGTAGATGCCATGGTATACTCATTGCACTTCTCCCCCGTCAGCAGGAAGTTGAAATAGGCCGGCACGAACAGGATCGAGCGTGCCGCCTCCAGCTGCGCGGGCTCCTGCTCGCGCAGGGCTACCAGCTGAAAGAGCGAGTTAAAGGGCTGATATACGATACCCGTGCGGCGATAAAGCTCCTCGGCCGGCACCTTTTGGTAAACAACATTCTCCATCCCCTCAGTGCGGCTGTCACGATAGGCGACCGTATCGCCGATCACCTTGTCCTCGCCGTCCAGCAGCACAAAGTCCACACCCCAGGTATCAATGCCCATATAGGTAGGCTCCTTGCCAAGCTCACGACAGCGGCGCAGACCGTTGAGCACCTCCTGAAACAGGCGGTCATATTCCCAGCACAGGTGCCCGTTTTTCTCTACCACGTTGTTATCAAAGCGGTAGACCTCCTCAAGCACCATCTTCCCATCCTCGATATGACCGAGAATGTGGCGTCCGCTGGAGGCACCAAAGTCTATGGCAAGATAATAGGTCGGCTTCATTCTGTTACAACTCCCTTCTGCAGGATCAGATTGGCATAAATCGCACGCTCACCTGTCGCGATCACAGCATACGCGCCGCGTGCCTTTTCGTAAAACGCAAACCGCTCGATCTGCTCAAAAGCAGCAGCCCCACGGTCGTCATACTTGCCAACCGTCTCGCGGTAAACATCCCAAATAGGCGTTTTGGCCGGGTCGCCCGGCATGACCTGCATCAGCCCACAGGGCTTTTCCACATAGGTGTCTAACGGAAAGAGCTTGAGAATCGCATCGAGCAGCTCGGGCACGCCATGCCCATCACAGCGGATGACCTTGGCGTTTTTTCCGATGGATTCGGAGGGGAAATTCCCGTCTGCCAGTACCAGATAATCGCCATGCCCCATTTCGCACAGCACCTTCAGCAGCTCGGGAGAAAGAAGGGGAGAAATTCCTTTCAGCATGATGAAGCCTCTTTTCTATGTAGATTTCGGCAAAAGCCTCTCGCGTGGCGAGAGGCTTTTGTTTGGTTTTATTTCTTGAACAGCGGGCCGTAGGTCGCGCAAGCGCGGTAGTCCTGACCTTCCTTATCCATGCCAAAGGCGTTCCATGCGGCAGGACGGAAGATCTTTTCCTCCGGCACGTTATGCATGCATACAGGGATACGCAGCATCGAGCACAGGGTGATCAGATCAGCACCGATGTGACCATAGCTGATCGCGCCGTGGTTAGCACCCCAGTTGTTCATGACATCATAGGCGGTCTTGAAGGGGCTGCCCTCCTTACCGTCGCAGCGCGGTGCAAACCAGGTGCAGGGCCAGGTGTAGTCGGTTCTCTTCCACAGAATGTCATTGACATCCTCCGGCAGCGAAACCGTCCATCCCTCGGCGATCTGCAGCACCGGGCCAAGCCCCTTGACCAGGTTCAAGCGGATCATCGTGCAGGGCATTTCGGTGCGGGTCACAAAGCGGGAGGAGTAACCACCGCCACGGAAATAGCCGCAATCGGCATAGTTCCAGGTGGTGTTCTTCATCACGACATCAGCATCTGCCTCGGTCATCTCATACCAAGGCTTCATGGTGGCGTTGCCGTCTGCATCCTTCACCTCGCCGCAGGCATCAAGACAAGCAGCACCGGAGTTGATGAGATGGATAAAGCCGTCTGCCTCCTTGGCGCGACCGGTCAACTCATAGTTCGCTGCCTTCTTCAGCGCGTCACCGCTCCAATAGGTGCGCACATCGGCAAAGATCTGCGGACGGTTGGTCAGCAGCTTCATAAACAGCATGCCAAGACCGTTGAGCACATCATTTTCGGTGGCAAGAATGTACGGCTCACGCGCGCCGCTCCAGTCAAAGGAGGTATTGAGCATCGCCTCGGCGAAGTCGCCATTGGGATAAAAGTCCGTCCATTGACGCTGCCCCTGGAAGCCTGCTGCGATCGCGTTGTGACCAACAGCCTCCTCCTCGCAGCCCTTCGGGAGGTTCTTGTTGCCGTTCATCAGATCCTTGACGATGATGGCCATCTTGACAACAAATTCCCAGTCACGATCCTTCTGCTCACGGGTCTTCTGCAGGAAGTCGGGGTTCTTATCAAAGCCCTCAATGCAGTGCTCCTTCGCCCACTTCATAGCACGGTCAAACTCGTCCTTATCATAAATCCCCTCGGTCATGCGGCGAATAATTTCCACCTCATCAACCGATTCCACACGCATACCGAGATAATCCTCAATGAAATCGTGGTTAATGACAGAGCCGCCAATGCCCATGCAAACAGAGCCGATCTGCAGATAGGACTTGCCGCGCATGCTGACAGCAGCAACAGCGGCGCGACCAAAGCGCAAGAGCTTTTCACGCACATCATCCGGAATGCTGGTATCATCCGCCGCCTGCACGTCATGGCCGTAGATGCCGAATGCGGGCAGACCCTTCTGTGCGTGGGTAGCCAGCACGGATGCCAGGTATACCGCACCGGGACGCTCGGTCCCGTTAAAGCCCCAAACACCCTTGATGGTATCGGGGTTCATATCCATCGTCTCTGCACCGTAACACCAGCAGGGGGTGACGGTCAGGGTAACGGCAACGCCCTCACGGGCGAATTTTTCCTCACAAGCGGCAGCCTCTGCCACGCGGCCGATGGTGGTATCGGCAATCACGACATCTACAGGCTCGCCATTCGAATAGCGAAGATTTTCACGGAACAGGGCGGCGGCAGCACGCGCCATATTCATGGTCTGCTCTTCAAGAGATTCGCGTACGCCAAGTGCGCCACGGCGACCGTCGATCGTAGGACGAATGCCGATTTTGGGGTATGCGCCGATATAACGATTGTTTGCCATAAGATTCTTCCTCCATATATTTCAAAATTCAAGTGTAGGATACCATACAAAATGGCAAAACAAAATGTATCTTTTGGCAAAAAATATGTGTTTTTTGGCATAATGCTCTGCCAACCCTACTGATATATATTTTACTAATCTATTTGTCATTTGTCAAGAGATATGGAGAATTTCGCAAAAAGCAAGCCTCGCCCGGGCATGTAGCCCGGGCGAGGCGCAAGCATTATTCTTCTTCTTTTTCTTCTTCCTCGTCGGCTTCAACGGGGGCAATAACCGTCACCACGGCTGTATCCATCTGATGGTCAAGCACGTTGGTAACATTGATCGAAAGGCTCTCGGTCTCTACCACGCAGGTTGTACCATCCTCGGGGATAGAGCCAAGCTCGGCAAATACGTAACCGCCAAAGGTCTCGTGGTCATCGGTGGGCAGATCAACGCCCAGCGCCTCGGCAACCTCGGCAAGCGGTGCAGTACCGCGAATCTTCCAATCGCCGTCCTCACCCTGCTCGATCAGAGCCTCTTCCTCCTTGACCTCGGTCTCGTCATCGGTAAAGCTGCCGACCAGACGCTCCACCAGGTCATTAATGGTCACAATACCAACCATACCGCCGTATTCATCCAGCACGATGGCAAACTTGTTATGCGACTTTTTCATGTTGCGGAACAGCAGGTCTGCCTTAACGCCCTCGGGGATAAAGTAGGCGGGGCGTACCGCCTCGGCCATGACCGTTTCACGGTCGCGGCTGTCAAGACGGAAATAATCCTTGGCGTTTAGCACACCCACGATATCATCCACCGACTCGTGGCATACGGGATAAATGGCATGGCGGGTGTCATGGATAATGCGATTCCATTCCTCCATCGATTCATCCGTCCACAGCATGGCAACATCGGTGCGGTGGGTGGCAATCTCACCGGCAGTCAGATCGTCAAACTCAAAGACATTCTGAATGAATTCCTTCTCATCATCGTCAATGGTGCCATTTTGTGTACCAACGTCTACCATCATACGAATGTCCTCTTCGCTGACGTCCTCGTCGCTCTGATTGGGGTCAATACCCATCAGGCGAAGCACACCGTTGGAAGAAACGGTCAGTAGCCATACAGGAAGCTTAAACAGCTTGGCAACAAAGGAAATCGGGCCGGAAAGCGCCAGGGCAATGCCCTCTGCCTTTCGCATGGCAACACGCTTGGGCACCAGCTCGCCAAAAACAAGCGTAACATAAGAAAGCACCAGCGTAATGAGGATAACCGCAATGGCATCCAGCGTGGCGACCGGCACCCCGGTCAAGCCCAGGCTGATCACCCAATTTACCAAGGGATCAGAAAAGTTCTCGGCGGCAAATGCACTACCGATAAAGCCGGCCAGCGTAATGGCAACCTGAATGGTAGCAAGGAAACGCGACGGCTCCTTTGTCAGACGGGCAAGGCGCTTGGCGCGCTTATCCCCCTCGGAGGCGAGCTTGGTCAGCTTTGCCTCACCAATATTGATGACCGCGATCTCGGCACACGCAAACACGGCGTTGAGCGCGATCAGAACCAGCTGCAACAGCAGCATCCAAAAAATATCCAAAACAAAACCCTCCTCGGATCATATCCGTTTTTCAAAATTCCTCAAAAAGCACAAAAAGACACAACCCGTCGGCTCACTCACGTAAACACAGGCTATGTCCTACCAATTGTAAGGTTTTGAAACATAAAGGAGGCTTCTCGCTATGATGCGTCGTACTGTCACCTTCCATGATTTCTGTGCGCCATCTCCTTTCTCAAAGCGGTATTATTGGTATTATATAATACTTTTCAACAAATGTCAAGGCTTTTGCGCGCTTTTTTCTTTAAAGTGACTTTTCGCCGCAGCAACAATCAAAAAAACGGCCGAAAGCGGCCGTTTTTTATTGAGTTTTAATATGCGACGTGTCCTTCGCTGACGCTGCCGTCTGCCCAGGTGATACGGTAATCATCATTCGCAAGGTCTACCCAAACGGTGATGCCGCAGGCAAAGCGGCTTTCCTGCACCTTGCCCGTCTGATCCAGCAGGCGGTGAGAAAGAAGCTCCGAGCAAGCGACCTCCTTGTGCAGGCGGCGAACGATGTTCACGCGCTCGATCTCCTTTTCTCCGGCGTCAATTCCCATGTAGGGAATGTTGCCCTGCAAAAGTCCGTGCAAGAAGCCTGACTCCTCCTTGGAGCAGGAGCCGCCGCCACGTCCAAGATCCTGCGGGATGAGCACGGCATCGTGATACACCAGCTCAAAGAGCGGCACATTGATACCGTCAACCTTGCCCCAGAAATAGGGGGCATGATGAACAAGGTCAAGGCTGTCTACCAGCTGGTCGATCGGCTCCTCAGAGGAAACGACCATGCCGCAGGAGCGCACATACTCAAAGCAATCACAGCGTTTTTCAACGCAATCACGCCGTGTCATGCGGTGCATGGGGTTATCGCACTCGTCCAGCTCTACCACCGAGAACACATCGAGATACGCACCGTCAGGGCGGCAATTGTGCTCTGCCATCTCGGTAAAGTTGCGACGAATATAGTTCATCGAAAGATCGGCGCACATCTTGCGCTGCTTGCCGCCATACCAGATGCTATCCCAGTTATAGCTGCCATCCGCATGCACCTGTGCCTGATTTTCGCTGAAGGTGGGGGCATCCTCATAATAGTCACGGTAGTTGTCGTGAATGGCGGGAATAAAGCCGATCTTGCGCAGCCGCGCTACCATATCGGCCATGCCGTCCCAGCCGCCGGCCGCCTCACAGGGGGGCAGCACATCGGGATGCAGGTTATCATAGCCGCGCTTGCCCCAGCCGTCTACATGCACATAGGCATCCCGTACGCCCTTTTCATACAGACGCTCCAGCCGCTCGGTGATATTGGAGAACGGAATCACCGCATCGTTTTTGGAGGGATCCTCCTTGTTGTAGTAATGCGATTCGGGCACGACATGCTTATAAACGCAGGGGGTATGCACGACCACACCGCCTACCATCTTGCCGAGCAATGGGTTCTTGATGATCTTTTCCGCCAAGCTGACAAAATGCCCGTGCTCAATGGCGTACTGACGATATGCCTTACACATAGCGACATAATCAGCACCGCTCTCATAGAAATCATAGGCGATCTTGCGGCGATAGTCCATCTTACCGAGAGAGGGACGCCACAGCATACCCACCACAGTAGGAGATTTGGGCATATGGTCATAGTGATAAAAGGCATCCCACGGGGTTTCGACAATGGCCAGATAACCGCTGCCGCCCTCACCCACCTGCCCCCAGAAGGGCATATAGGCCTCACGCGAGAGAAAATGGCGGCTCATGCGAGGATGAATCTCCTCCTCGCTATCATCGGGGATCAGCTTACCGTTCATCAGATTGAGGACGGCATAGCCCTCTCCCGGTGCAAAGCAAGCAAAGGGCTGCGGCCAGGCGATCTCGTATACCGGGGAGTCACTCTCGGTATAGGGGATCCACTCGGCGTGCAGGCGGGCGTTGATCTCCTCTACCCACAGGTAGAGCGCGAAGGAAATGCTGTTGTCAGGGAAACCCGAAAACTCTGCCAAAATGCCGTCTCCCACACCGCACGGGTAGGGGCGTGTGTCGCGAACGGTTGCTTCACGGAAGAAAATCTTCTTTTCATTCTTCAAAAGGATGTAGGGCTCTTCGTTGACAGTCTTGAAGGTTTTTTCACCTTTTTGGACGGTGATGGCCAGTGTCTCGGTATCAAAGCTGACAGAGAGCGCGCGGCCAAAGGTCATTTGTGCCATAACAGTTCTCCTTTTCACAGTCAATGGACGCATTACGCCCTGTGCCTTTATGATACAAGAAAAGAACAGCATTGTCAAGTATTTTGCCAAGAAAAAAAGGTTGACTTTTACCGTAATATTTTATATAATAAAGCAAAAGACACTTGAGGTGAAGAATGCGATACCACCATATCTTTTGGGATTTTGATGGCATGCTGTTTAACAGTTATCCCCACATTGCCGCGGCCTACACGCAGGCACTTGCCGATTTTGGCCGCCAAGCAGATGCCGATATCCTGATGGCCAAGCTGAAGATCAGCTTTGTCGAGGCGCACAAATATCTGGAGGCCGACGAGGCACTCATTAGCCGTTTTCGCCACTACGAGCAGGATTTGGACTTTTCGCCAATCGTCAAGCCCTATGACGGGATCCGTGAGCTGCTTGCGCACACGCAGGCGGCAGGTGCCTCGCACTATCTCTTTACCCACCGAAACAATTTGGCATTGACCTATTTGGAGAAAGAGGGATTGCTTCCCTTTTTCCGTGACACGGTAACCAGCGCAAGCAAGGAGCACTTTGCCCCCAAGCCCGCCCCCGACTCGATCACCTATATGATGAAAAAGCACCACCTCACCCCCGCAGATTGCGTCATGGTTGGCGACCGCGAGATTGATGTGGGCTCCGGCATTGCCGCCGGTGCGCAGGGCATCCTGTTTGATGAATTTCAAAATCTTGGAAATACAGCAGCACAGCACCGCGTATACAGCATTGCGGAGCTGGAAGCTCTGCTGCTCGCTTAAAACGAAAGGAAAAAAACATGAAAGCAACGATCTACAGAACCGACGGAACAGAAAATCGCCTGACCTGCACAGGCAGCTTTGCCATGGAGGCAAATGTGCCGGATATCATTGAGGCACAAAACCACCCGGGCGATGTGGAGGCACAGGTCATCAACCTGCACCCGGACGTGGAATATCAGACCTTTGGCGGCATTGGCGGTGCATTTACCGACTCGGCAGCACACGCATGGCTTGCTATGCCCCAAGACAAGCAAGAGGAGCTGATCCGCGCGTATTTTGATAAGGAAAACGGTATTCACTACACCTTTGGCCGTCTTTCCATTGCCAGCTGTGATTTTTCCACCGAGGATTACACCTATGTGAAGGAGGGAGACGAAACGCTGGACAGCTTTGACATCTCACATGATAAGCTGGCCGTTTTTCCCATGGTAGAGGCCGCCAAGCAATACACCGATCTGACGCTGTTTGCCTCCCCATGGTCGCCCCCTGCCTATATGAAGACCTCGGGCAACCGCATTGGTGGGCACCTGAAGCCTGAATACTATCCGCTTTGGGCAAACTACTTCAAAAAGTACATTGATGCCTGCCGTGAAAACGGCATTGATATTTGGGGCGTGACGGTGCAAAATGAGCCGCGCCATCATCAGATCTGGGAGTCCTGCCTCTATTCCGAGGAGGAGGAGGCCGCCTTTCTTGGCCACCTTGGGCGCGCGCTGGAGGGCAGCGGTGTCAAGATCTTCTGCTTTGACCATTGCCGCGAGCGTATCATGAACCGTGCAAACACCATCATCGGCAGCGAAAACGGCAAGTATTGTGACGGCATTGCCAACCACTGGTATTCGGGCGATCATTTTGGTGAGCTGCGCGCCTTTGCCCACAAGTATCCCGACAAGCTGAGCATTGCAAGCGAGGGCTGCTGCGCGGTAACGGGAGAGGGCATTCAGCCGGCGCGTGATCTTGAATTTGCCGAGGTCTACGCGCATGACATCTGCGGCTGCTTTAACAACGGCCTGCACTACTACTGTGACTGGAACCTGACACTGGACGAAAAGAACGGCCCGTACCACAACCGCGAGGGGCGCGGCTGCTCGGCTGATGCGCCGATTTACTGCGACAAGGTAAACGGCGAGCTGGTTTATCGTCTTTCCTACTACTATATCGGCCATTACAGCAAGTTTGTAGAGCCGGGCGCCAAGATCGTAGGCTCCAGCTCCTATACGCCGGGCTTGGAAACCGTCTGCTTTAAGAATCCGAACGGCAGCCTGGTTGTTGTCATCCTCAACAGAACCAACGACCGCCGCAATCCCATTGTCCGTTGCAATCGCGAGCTGCAGCGCATGGAAATGCCCCCGCACTCGATCGCAACCGTGGTCATCACCGAATAACAAAAAAAAGGAAAACACACCGCAAAGGTGTGTTTTCTTTTTTCTGCCAAAGAGCCGGATGAAAAAATGCTAAGTTTTTGATGAAATTATGACATTTACATCTCCAGGCATGGCGGCTATAATAAAATTAGTAATTCCCCAAAAAGAATTCCATATACTTTTATAATTGAGGAGGAGACATATGAAAAAAAGAGTGATAAGCCTATTGCTGATTGCTGCCATGCTGGTCTCCATGGTGCCGGTGCTTGCGCTGTCCGCCGTGGCAGAGGAGACCGCCGATGCTACGACCAGCAGCTTTATAACGGATCACGAGGTCACGATGACCGCTGATCCCATGACCTACGATGCTTGGGCGAGAGCCAATAGCGGCTTGGACTCCACATCGGATACCTATGAGGACGACTTGGCCACTTACATGGCAAGCGAGAATGCCAAAAAGGCCTTTGCAGCATACATGGAGACGCAGGGGCAGGTCATTTGGTCGGGTGACTGGATGATCGGCGGCATTGACAACGAAAGCGGCGCCTTTGAGCCGATTGCCTATCACACCTTTTTTGAAGGCGCGAGCTGGACAAGCTGGAAGAGCGGCACCTGGTACACCACCAAAACCGCGCACCTTTCGTTTTTGCAGACATTTCTGATCCCGCAGGCTACCAGCCTCTGGCATCACGAAAACACCCCCTATCTTGCGAATCCTTCGGCAGTCAATCAGGTCTGCTTTTCTGCCAAGGATACAGCCTATGCTTCCTATACCTACACCGTTCCGTCCGGCAAGAGCGGCACAGCGATCCTCTCCCTGCTGGACACCGGCATGAAGGTAAGCAGCACGACTCGCTTCTGCGTGATGAAGAACGACCAAATCGTTTGGCCGAAGGGGGCTACCATCGGCAATGCGGCCGGTTGGGCTACCGATTTCTACAACAGTTTAGACGCGATTTCTCGTCTGAGCGAGCTTTCTCTTGCCGTGGAGGACGGCGACCGCTTGCACTTTGTTGTTGCCGGCAAGGATGGCGAATACGTTAAGCTCAACCCCTGCGTTACCTTGACAGACGAGCGCACATGGCAACCAAGTGACAGCGCATATGCCAATGATATTTCCCTGCCCGACGGCAGTCTGATGACCTATGAGGAGTTTTGCGCGCAGCCGCTTGACCCCGCACAGACGGTCAATCAACAGGCATACCGTGACTACGTGCTGAACGAAACCTCTGCCATCACCTGGACGGGCAACTGGTCTGTTGGTGAATCGATTTTGATAAACGATGCGTACACCTATGAGCCGATCGCCTATCGTCTGTACCACGCAACCAGCGATTGGGATGCCGTTGCTACAACGAGCGACCGTTTTGTAACCGCCCGTGCCATGCGCCTGTTTGTTGAAAAATACCTCTCCGATAATGATGCAGGTGCTAACAATTTGTGGGGTGCCATAGCCGGTACAGCTTACGCGCAAAGCTGGGGAGGAGAAGGTGTTCGTTCTCTGCTGAACAACCAAAGCGATGCCACCGTATTGACCTGGGCGTATATCGTCCCCTCCGGAACCACGCAGGTCGTGCCCTCCATTACCTCGGCTGCGATGGCACAATCCTGGCAGTATCCTAACAACACACGCCTGTGCATCATGAAAAACGGTGTGCCCGTGTGGCCTACCGCGGCAACCAATGATGCCTCTACCTGGGCCACCAAGGCAAGCGCGGGCTGGGCGGGCGTAAGACCCACCGCAGACGAGCTGAACACCGCCTGGAAGAACCTGACGATTCCTGTATCGGAAGGTGACCGCATCACCTTCTGTATTCGTGACGGTGCAGCAGACCGTGCCTACGATTATCGCTTTGCCGTAAACGGTACGACATATGACCCAACCACCTATACCGAAAAGACCGCACCTGTCTCCTACCGCGCGTATTGCGAGAATGAGGCACAGCCTCTTGATCCCAACAATGCAGCCAGCGGGCAGGCATACCGTGACTATGTGCTGAACGAAACCTCTGCCATCACCTGGACGGGCAACTGGTCTGTTGGTGAATCGATTCTGACAAATAACACCTATGCCTATGATCCGATCGCCTATCGCCTGTACCATGTAACCAGCGATTGGGATACCGTTACCACAACGAGTGACCGTTTTGTAACCGCCCGCGCCATGCGCCTGTTCGTAGATAAAAACCTCGCAGATAACGATACCTTTTCCGGTGACAATCTGTGGGGTGTCGTGACCGGTACAGCTTACGGCCAAAGCTGCGGGCAAGCCGGTATTCGTTCTTTGTTGAACAATCTAAACGATATCACCGTACTGACCTGGGCCTATACGGTGCCGTCCGGCACCACGCAGGTCGTGCCCTCCATCACCTCGGCCGCGATGGCATACTCCTGGCAATACCCGAGCAACACACGCCTGTGCATCATGAAAAACGGCGTGCCCGTGTGGCCTACCGCGGCAACCAATGATGCCTCTACCTGGGCCACCAAGGCAAGCCATGGTTGGGCGGGCGTAAGACCCACCGCAGACGAGCTGAATACGGCCTGGAAGAATCTGACGATTCCCGTATCGGAAGGTGACCGCATCACCTTCTGCATTCGTGATGGTGCGGCAGACCGCGCCTACGATTATCGCTTCGCCGTAAACGGAGAGGCGTATGATCCAACCGCCTTTACCGCTTACTATTTGGAGCAAATGACGCTTGCTCGCCCCGGTAATTGGAGCCTTGGGCAAATCACCGACAGCGGCTATGCGCCACTTGCCAACCTGATCGCAATCAACGGCAAAAATGCCGCAGGCGGCTATACGCCCAATGCCGATCTCGCCATCACGGAGGAGGGCATGCGCGCTTTGCTTGGCGATTACCTTGCCGGCAAGATTGTAGACGCTTCTTCCCTTTGCGATCACAGTCTGTTCCGTCTGCAGGAGAACGGCAAGCACGCCGTGCTTGCTACGGGAAACACCCGAGCGGCTTATCGCTATACCATGCCGCAGGATGGGCGCATTCGTCTCTCGATCACCGAGGCATCCGCTTATGCAAACGGTACCACTTACCTGTGTGTGATGCACAAGGGTGAGATCATTTGGCCGAGCGATGCCACAACCGCGACCTCGACCTGGGCAACGCTGACACATGACAATCTTGCCGCGCTGAACGAGGCACTCGCCACCATAACCCCCTATGCCGAGAAGGGCGACACGATTGATTTCTGCATCGCCACCACCTCAACCGTGGCCAATGACAGCGCGCTTCTCTTGCCGCGTGTGGAGATCTACAGCCCGCTTGCCTCTCTGTTTGAGCTGCAGGCTGCCGCTATACTCGGTAAAAACCTTGGCGCGACCTTCTATGCAACGTATGCAAGTCAGGCCGCAGCCAACGGCGCAAGCACGGTCTTTACCGTTGACGGGCAGGCAGTAACGCCCCAAACGGTCGATACGATCCATGCAGATGGCACAATCACCCGCGCCTATACCCTGACAGGCTTCGCAGCAAAGGAGCTGACCGATCCAATCACCTACTCCATTTCTTGCCAAGCAAGCAGCGAGGAGAAGCAGGTTGCCGGCAGCATCACCATCGCCGCCCTGCTTGAAAGCTACCTGAAGGTTGAAAACGATGGCAGCATCCATACCGATGACCCGCTTTCTGCATTAGCACTTGCCACGCTGAACTACGCAGCTGCCGCACAGCAGTACTTCTCCTACCGTACAGACGCACCGGCAAACGCTGCCGTCCCAGAGGCACAGCGCACGCCCTCCACCAAGGTGAATGAGCGCGAGATCACGGATATGGAGTACCGTGTAACCGAAGGAGCCGCCCTGCACTTTACACAGGCAAGCGTACTGCTCAATGATGTGCTGCAATTAAAGCTGGGCTTGGACGCCGAAAGCATATGCGAGGATTATGCCGCGCTTTCGCTGGTTGTAAAGACCGTCAGCGGAAAATCCTACACCGTTGGCACCCTGACCCCCAGAGACGACGATAAGGACAACACCAAATTCAAGTGCATGATCGATATTCCCATGCTGCACTACGGTACAAGCCTGACCTTTGGCCTTTACCGCAACGGGCAGCTGGTAAGCGATGAGCTGGTTTACGGCGTTGGCTGCTATGCAGAACGCATTTACGGTCAGCATAGCCGGACAGACCTCGTGCTGGATACCATGCTGACCTTGGGGGATGCTGCTACGGCTTACCGCTATTTCGTAGAGAATGTGGTTTCTACCACGGTGGGCATTCCCGCCACACCCGGCAGCACAGTCGACCTTGCCTGTTATCCGCTGCGGGTAGGCAATACGTTCATTCCCGCAGGAGAGGCCGTATGGACCTCTGCCTGTGCAGAATTGGTCAATTCTGTTGCGGGCGGCCGCTATGTACAAGCACCCGCGCAAGCAGGAAGCTATCATTTGGTAGCCAAGTATCATGGTAAGGTATATGCCATTTCGCTGGTCGTTTGTGATGAAAACGGTACCTTCCCTGCTGCGGTTGCCGAGCTTTGCCCCTACGCAACAAAAGATCCCTCCGTTTATGGTTCCTTGGCTGCAGCAGCAACGGGAGCCGATGTACCTGACTACTGGACGTGGGCACTCAACACCGCCGTTCTCCATGCCAAGGACAATGAAAAAAAGGTAAGCGATAAAAGTAAGCTCGCCACCTTCCTCTTCTTGACCGACACGCATTGGGAGCAAAACAACCGCAACACCTTCAAGGTGGCCAACTACCTGCAGGCGGAGATGGGGCTTGACAGCCTGATCTTCGGCGGCGATGCCATCGATGGCGACGCCCGGCTTTCTGTGGCAGCGGCCACCATGGCAGACTGGCTACAGGCTATCAACACCTTCAACGGAACCTGGTACGCTGTACGCGGCAATCACGATCAGAATGCCTCTTGGCTGCCCACCTCCCTTGATGAGGTGTGGACGGATGATGAGTATTATGACAATGTGCTGCAATATGCCGGCAATGCGAGAACCGACGGCAGCAAAAAGCTGTATAACTATGTAGACGATCCGGTTACCAAGATCCGCTATTACTTCTTAGCCGATGATTCGGGCGGCTATACCGCCAATGGCATTGACACTTGCCTGAAGGAGGGGGTAAATGCCGTTCCGTATGAGGAGCAGGTCGCTTGGTTGAAGGAGACGGCCGCCACGCTGGAGGATGGCTGGGGAATCGTGGTCACCGAGCACGCGTTGTTCGGTAGTCAGGATCAAAACGGCAATCCGACCACGAACAAGTTCTATGACGTATTGATCCCCGTGCTGAACGAGATCGATCAGAAGCATGATGTCATTGCCGTCTTCTCCGGCCACACACACCGAGACGGTTATCTGCTGACAGAGGGAGGCTACTATGTCATCTCCACCACCAACGACGGCGGTGCCCCCGATCCGAACTATCCCCTGACAGCAGGCACCAAGGACGAGCAGCGCATGGAGATCGTACAGATCGACCGTGAAAACCGCAAGGTGTACCTGACCCGCATCGGTGGCGGCTACAACCGCGTTTTCACCTATTGATGGGAGGGAAGAACATATGAAATCCTATCACACTCCCATGATACAAGTTCTTGTGTTTTGCACAGATATCCTGCTGGCCTCGGATGAAAACGAGCTTGCCATTGATAAGCTTTCGAGTATTTTCGACCTGTAATTCGTCCGTAAAACACAACGAAAAAAGCCTTGGGCATCAGTCCAAGGCTTTTTGATTTATAAAAGCGTGATTTTTGCGGATTGAATGCGCGGCACAACCTCTCGCCCGCAGGCATCATAGATGGGTGCGCCAATATGCTCGCGATTGATGCCGAGATACATGCTGCTCTCGCATCCCTCGATCGTCACGGTGCTGCCCTCCAGCGTCACGACGGCCGAAAGCGGATCGTTATAGCATACGGTACGAGCGAGGCAGCTGTACCTCTTGCACTCCTCTGCCGGGTATTTATCGTGTCTGATGTCTACCCAGTCGTAGGAGGCTGAGTTGACATCAAAGTAGAGCACCCCGTCTAACACGCGGAGATTGTCGCGGTGGTGATGGCCGTTCATGCACATCAGCACGCTATGCTTTCTTTTTCGGTTGGCTTCGTTGATAATACGCAAGACATCCCCGCGATTGCGCACCCCGTTTGCCCGCTCGTAGCCGGAGTGGCTGGCAAGAACGCAAGGAAAGGGGGAGGTGTTGATCGTCTCCTCCAACCACGCCAGCTGTGCCTGCGGCACCGTCTCGCGGGTTTCGGGATAGGCAAAATAGTTGCCGTTTGCATAAGAGAGCGGCTCTCCGTCCTTGACAAAGTAGCTGGTATTGGTGATGACAAAGCGGTAGCCGCCCATGTCAAAGAAATAGTAGTCGCTCGGCATGCCGTAAATGGCGCAGGCCTCCTCGGTCGTGCAGCCGTCCATATCATGGTTTCCAAGGCAATGGTATGAGGGAATATGAAAGGAATTGTACGCCTCTACAAAGTCACGATGCCGCTCGGGATAGGTCAGGTCACCGCAATGCAACATCATATCGCACCCGCTCTCCTCCGCCCGTCTCTGAAACGCCCGAAGCGCATCCCATCCAAGCGAGCGAAATACCCCGGGCGCATAGTGCAGGTCAGCAAACAAAAGAAATTTCATCAAAAGAGCCCTCCTCTATCACAATAGCGTTCAATCAAGCGAAACAGTTCTGTCCAGCGCCTGTGCCTCCTCAACCGGCTGCGCATTGATGCGCGTCAGGTTGACGATTCTTGCGTCATAATCGACCGCAACGAGATCAAAGGAGGGACAGGACACACCGTTGTTGACGGTGAGAATGCAGGGAATGCCGTGATACACGCTGACCTCATCACGGTGGCTGTGCCCCGCGATCAGAAACTCAACACGGCCGGTCTTGCTTGAGAAATCATAGCTCTTATCCTGAAAGGATACCGTGCCGCGAGCATTGTATTGTTCCGCAATTTCCAACAGCTTGGCGGTGCCGGCATTGAAGGTTTTACCCGAGATATACAGCATATGCGGGGTAAGGGCAATATGCGCGTCGTCGCGCGCGGCAAGCCGGTCAAGGAACCAGGCGACCTGCTCGATATCAAGATCGCTCATCACGGTATGCCCCCAATCGATGCCGCTATTGAAGGCGTAAAAGACGGTATTTTCGCCGGCAAACGAATAGTAGCACTTGCCGCCGTATTTCTTGCCTGCATACCATGCGGCGTTGATCTCGTCGGTCGTGAGCCAGTGGGGGCTTTTGGTAATGGTGGCCTTTTCCGTATCCCAGGTTTGATAGTTATGGTCATGATTTCCGATCACAAGATAAAAGCTCTCACCAAAGGCCGCGCGCATTCTTGCGTCAATATCCTTCATGTTCCGGATGGCGGTCTCGCGGGTGTTGGTATCATTGAACCAGTCACCGCCCGAAAGCGCAAAGGTCGCGCCGCTTGCGTGAAAATACTCTCCCATGACATCAAGCATATGATCGTATGCCGGGCGGATCCGCCCCTCGGGGTTCTTCCCCTCCACGTAGTGCGGATCGGTAAAATACAGGAATTTTTCGCCGTTTGTGATACCTGCGACCAGCGCCCGGTATCGCTCTGCCTTGGTCATATCGTACATGTTCGTTTTCCTCCATAGCCTTTTGGTTGATGTTTGTTTTTGCGGCAAAAAGGGTTGTTGATATTCATAACATTTATTGCTCAGACACAGAGAATATGTTTTCGCCCGCGCTAAGCGCACGCACGCACGAAGGAATACGAAAGCTCGCCTTACAGCCTTCGGGAACAGAAATATGGAATTTCACGATTCTGTCCATTCTTTCATAGCTTACCGAGACAGTCCCCTTTGGCGTATCCATGCTTCCCGACATTCTGCTAAATTTGGATATCGCTTGAGGGCTTATGACCATCTCGGCATATCCGCAGGATGCCTCTGTCTGCCGGATGCCCAAAAGATATTCAAAGAAGTAGGCCACGGGTGCACCAAACATCGGGTGACAGTGAGAGCGGCTTCTGTTGCTGTCCCAGTATTCATGGAAGGTGGTCGCGCCGTTTTGTCTCCAATGCTCATAGCCCTGGCTTCCGTTGTTTTTCAGAATGTCCACCGCAAGCTCCGCGTCGCCATGCTCAAACAGCGTACGGATCAGCACGTCGGTCGCAAAGATGCCCGTATCGAAATACCCGAGCTTCTGATAGTAATTTGCCATGTTGGTATAGGTCGTCTCATCCCCAAGTCCCAGATCAACGGCAAAGGCATTGGCGCCTTGAACGTTCATGACAAAGTTCCCGTCAAAGGTGTTGAAATAGGCAGCTTGCATCGCGCGTTTGCGCTGCTTGATCTTTTCGTCATATTCCGTGATATCCTCCTCACGGCCTATGACCGCCGCAATCTTTCGCATGGTTTCAAGCGACTTCACCATGAAGTAGGTATTGACATAGGGCGCGGGAATCATCACCTGCTGATTATGGTAGGTGATGTCCTTTTCCGAGTAAAGAATGTTCGGACCGCACCAATCGCCAAGACACCATTCGCCCTTTTTATCGCTTGTAACCAGCCCAAACTCGGAATGCGCCTCCAGATAGTCGATATAACGGCGCATATTGCCGTAGTATTTTGCAAGCACATTGGTGTCCCCGTAGTGCTTATAGAGCTGGTAAGGCACCTCCACGATCGCACATCCCCATCCGCCGGGGCCGCCGCCGCTTCTGATGTAAGGAGCGGTATACTGTATGTGACCGCTTATTTGATCCTGACAATCGGCAATATCCTGAAGCCATTTTTCGTAAAATGTTCTTGCGTCCAGAACGGAAAGCGTAGCATGGCAAGTAAGCTGACCGTCTCCGGTATAGCCACGTCGCTCAAGGTGTGGGCAATCCGATGGGTGACCCGTATGCATGTTGCAAAGCATGGTGTGAATAAAGGTTTGATACGTCCAGTTGAGCGTTTCGTTATCGCACGCAAAGGCAGAAGACGGTGAAATGTCAGCGTGTATCACCTTGACGCATGTCGGAACAGCATCACCCGAAACCTCAAAATATCTGAAACAATACCAAGTAAATTCAGGCTGAACGGTGCGGCCGCTGCCGTCTGAAATGACAGAATAGCTCTGCCCCTGGATCTGTCGCGGGTCAAGGCTTCCGTTTGGGAGAAGCTCTTCAGAAAAGCGAACGCTGACAGCCTCGCCTTGCTTTGCTTGCAGCGCAAGAACAGGATATCCGGTGGTATTTTCACCACAATCGTATACGATACCCCTTTCGCTTTTTCCGACCGCCTTGACAGGCAGCTCGCGTATGAGCTGATCGGTCGGGCAATCGGAGGAAACATACTCGGTATCAAGCTCCTCGGTAAGAGAGGCGTTTTCCCAAGCGCTGTCGTCAAAATCCACGCCAAAGCAATCGCTTGGAAGATGGTAATCATGATTTTCGTATTTGACAAAATCATAGTCCGAAACATATCCGTCACCGATACGGCAGCTCTGATCCGAAACAAAATGGCTCACGTCTCCATGCTCATCTTCCGCAGCAATACAATAGATCGCCTTGGGAAGACCGAACACACGTTCGCCGTGCGTGTACCAGCCGCCGCCAAAGTGGAGAGCGATCACATTTTTGCCCGGTTTGACAAATTGCGTGATATCAAAGCTTGGAACGTATATTCTGTGCCCGGAAAGCACCTCGTCTATCGGATCACAGGTGGCCTCGAAATCCGAAGAAAGCGGCAAAAATGTGTCGGGGTTGATGCATTTGCCATTGATGTAACACTTAAAAAAACCAAGTCCCAATACGTTAAGCGTTACCTTTTTGATGGTTGTTACATGGAAACATCCGCGAAGAACGGAAAATGTCTTTGCTGTTCTTTTGGCTTTTCCGACCCATGCGGCGTTTTTGAAAAAACAAGATTTATCCATCATACAGATTCCCCTTATTGTGTTCTGATCGCGTTCATGATGATAACTCGGCAGGTCGGTGCTATTATACCATAACATACAACCTTTTTCTACTACAAAATTACAAAAATACGCAAACATTTCGGCAGTACTTTCCTCTGTCACTATCACAAACCCCGACAAGCCGACCAAAAAGATTGGAATAGATCGTATTCTGCGGCACGACCGAAGCGAAAAAAAGACAAAGAAATCCCCCGCATAGCGGGGGATATGTATTTTATCCTACAATATCAAAAACGCGCACGTAGTCGCAGATAAAGGCGTCATCTACAAATCCGCTCTCCGGCACGCGGCGCGGATTGGACGAGCGGTAGCCCTGCACCTCGGTGGTCAGCAGAACAAACTGCGGCACCTGTGAAACGGGAGAGGACGAGCGGGCTGTCTCCTTTCCATCACAGTAAAAGATGTACTCATCTTCTGTCCACAGCATGCCAAAGGTATGAAAACCATCCTCTGTTTCGGCCAGATCATAGTAGATCCGCGCTGCTGCTGCAAATTGCTTGCCATAGCCGCCGTAAATGTTACCAGACGTGACGTTGTTAACGTGAAAGCATTCCATTATATCGCTTTCTACGCCGCTATAGGCTGGGTCATAGGTGGTGCCGATAGAGGGCGACTGCGTCCAAAAAGCGCTCCACATGGTTTCAGGGTCCTTTTGAAATTGACAGCGGCACTCGTAATAGCCGTAGCGGTGCATAAATTTCGGCTTCTCGATATCACCCAGCGGCCAGATATCATTCTGCTTCCAGGGGTTGTCCTGCTTGCCCTTTGGCGCATCAAAGGAATTGGCCCCCGTCTGCAGCTGGGGAGAAACGTAGTAGCCATTTCGCTCGGTGCGGTGCAGCTCTACACAGCCGTTTTTCACCACAACACCCGCATCGGTATAGGCCTCAAAGGGAGCCCCCCAAAAGTTCAGGCGAAAATCCCACTTGCTGCGATCAAGCGTGTCACCATCAAACTCATCGGCAAAAACGAGTTGATACTCCCGCCCCTCGGGCAAATAGCTGGATACGTGTCCTTCAACCTTGTACTCTTTCATGCTTTTATTCTCCTTATTTGTCTTATTTATTTTCCGGCAGAACCGGGTATAGCTGAATGGTGTTTCCGCCGTCCACCACCAGCTCAGCCCCGGTGGTGTTGCGCGCCATGGCAGCGAAGTAATACACGGCGTCTGCCACGTCCTCCCCTACGGCTACGTCACCAAGCGGGGTAAAGCGAGACGGAACGTTTGCGTAAAACTCCGGATTTTTCTCCCAGCGGTCGGTCTTGATCATGCCGGGCAGCACAGCGTTGACGCGGATATTGTATTTACCGAGGTCAAGTGCAAGTCCGCGCATCAAGCCAAGCTGTCCGCCCTTGGAGGCTTCATATGCGATTCTGTCGGGAATCGCGCGATAGGCGGTGTTGGAATTGATGAACACGATATTTCCCCCGCCATTCTCCTTCATACGCTTGGCGGCATGCTCACACAGGCAATAATTCCAGACCACGTTGGTGTTGATGACCTTCATCAGATCGGTGAGCGGGTTTTCAAATACCCGCTGGCCAAGCCCCTGATCGGCGGCGTTGAGAACAAGTGTTTCTACAAAAATGCCTTTTGCATCCAGATCGGCAAACAGCATGAAGACAGCAGCCTCATCTACCGTTCGTTCATCAAGCAACGAATCAAGCGCATAGCCCGTGACCGGTACGTTCGGGAATTTTGCTTGGTATTCCTTCTCCTTGGCCTTTACCTTTTCTACCGCTCTACCCGTAAAAACAATACCGTAGCCCGCTGCGGCAAATTTTTCAACGATCGCCACGCCGGTATTGATGCAGGCGCCGGTTATAAGCACGGTTTTCATAGACTTCTTTGCTCCTCCTTGATCAACAAATAAGAACGGATCGGTTTTTGCGCAAGATGCAAATTACCGTCCTTGCACGTGTATCGTCTACCCTCTATCATATCCATATATACCCCATCCTCGGGCAAATGAATAACCGCATCCTCATCGGTGGCATTGTATACACCAACAGAAGTAGAATTGGGATAGACATAAACGCGGTCATTATCGCTGTATACAAAGGCTCCCGCATCGGCGGCAATTTGCCGCAGAAGTCCCGCCGGGAGATTACAGGTGGATGCATAAACCGAGCGATAACCTTCCAGCTCTCGATATGCTACAGCAACCGCACCGTTCTCAAAATAGGCAAGCGGTGTGGCGTGTGAATCTTCAATATTAAAATACGGTGCGTCCAATCCATAATCAATTACGCTATCCGCGAAAATCATTCCGCCGTTTGAGGAGGGCTTTTCACTTACACAAATGCCCGTCGCTTTCTGTATTGCAGACACGCTAAGCTGTCCGTCTGTTGCATAGGCGGGCGCATAAAGCCAAAGCGCGCTTTTACCGGAGCTGCGCAAGCGCGCGTGAATGGCAGCCGGATCGGGCAGATCATATTGATTGACAAATACGTACAGTTTATAAGGAAGCGAAAGTGCTGCTTCGCAATCCCCCATAGAATACAGATCGTAAGCGCCCCCACACGCTGCCAAGGTGCGGCGAATATTGGAAAGACTCTCGGTGGCAAGGCGCGCCGATTTTCTTGCCCGATACATAGACCTACCCTCTGCAATCACCGCGATCTCGGCAACGCTCTTCGTTGCAATAGCCCCCAGCGATTTGGAAAGCTTAAGCATATGGCTGACAGCCGCCATCATGCCGTCTGAACGAAACCACCCATCAAACATATCAAACCACCAAAGTGCCGCACGATTGGCATTACAGAGAATAAAATCCCTATACATCAAATTAAGCGATTCTATTTCATTCTTGCACTTGCTTTTGCTACCAGGAATCTTTACGATGCTTCTATTGGAAGACATTACATCCAGGCCATCTCGGACTTCCTCGGGGGCTACGTGGGTGATATGATCAAATTCAAGAAAATAAAGCTTGTTGTGATCATCCAACGTCTTCTGCGTAACCATAAAAGCGCTTGGGTCGTCTATCTTTCGGTATTCATAGGCAGAGGGGCTGGATATCATATCAATATCGGGACTAAAAAATACGCGCTCATAATCCAAGCTTCCGTCATTATAAAGACGCTCTCCACCAAGCTCAAACAGATAACCAAAATAAACCCCTAACAGCTTTTGATGCCGAATGACTGCTTGCGCTTCACCGGCGAAATAAAGAATAAGATCGGAGATCGTTTCTGCGTGAAACCTTCTGGCCTGATATACATCATCCTCATCTTGTTCAAGAAAAACAGGTCCCTCACGGTTTAACCGCTCCAGAGAAGGCAAGCAGGCACTACCGTCACCTGTCCACTTGCGATATCCTGCCTCTTTGATCGGGTGACTTGCTTCCCTATCGCCGTGAGAAAACCATTCGGTTGTGGTTCCGCCTAAAAGAAAATAACCGTATATATGCTCCCCATATTTTTCCTCGCAATGGCGAATCGCTGCTTTGACATATGCCGCGGCGGCACGGCGCCATTCCCCGTCGTGTGCAATCTGAGAAAGATGTGTGAACGAATTTGGCTTATCGGGATGCGCTTTCAGATACCAATCTCTGGTATCTACCTGTATCATTGGCGCAAAATAACCATCCGGCGCATTCTCCAAAAACATATCCATCTGCTTATCAATGGGGCTGAAATCGTACTGCTCTTCTCCGATCCAGGATTCACCAAAAAGCGAATACGGAACGCCCAATGCAGAGGTCAAGCCGGTTGTCAGCACACTGAAAAGACGCACACCGGCCGCATAAAATTCAGAAATGTTGGTGGGATTTGGGCGAAAGGATTTGAAAGACAGCGGCTCGTAAAGCTTGCCGTTTATGTCTACCTTCAAACGTCCAAGATGGCGTGTTAATTTAACATTCATCATGGCATTGCTCCGTCTATTAAAAATAAAGCTCCGTTTTCGCGGGTCTGATATCGGTGAGTGCCCCCGTATAGTGGCGCAAATTGTGCTCTGCGTAGGGGTGCCTCCGGCACTCCTCCTCGTTCAGCTCAATGCCAAGCCCGGGCTTGTCGCCGATCTTCATGCGGCCGTTTTCGTAAATGAGATTTTCATCCGTCACATCCTTACGCCAATCTACGTCACTGTACATAATCTCCAGAATGCAGAAATTCGGGCAGCAGGCCGCAAGCTGGAGTGTCGCGGCGTTTGCGATAGGACCTGATGGATTGTGCGGAGCAAATGGTATATAATTGGCTTCTGCGATCGCCGCGATCTTTTTCAGCTCCATGATTCCGCCAGCGTGGGAGATATCCGGCTGAATATAGTCACAGGCACGGCGGCGGAAAAGCTCGTTATAATCAAATCTCGTATACAGCCGCTCTCCCGCCGCGATGGCCACGGGAGACTTTGCGCGAACAGCCTCAAGAGCCTCAAGATTGTTGGGCGGCACAGGCTCCTCAAGAAACATTGGCTTGAACGGCGCGATCTCTTGCGCGATCTTGATGCCGGTAGGAACGTCGAAGCGGCCGTGTGCTTCGATAAGCAGATCGACCTCGTCGCCAACCGCATCACGAACAGCGGCAATACAGCGAAGCGCCTTATCAAGCTCCTTGTTTGAAATTTGCAGATAGCTCTTTCCAAACGGATCCCACTTCATAGCGGTAACGCCACGCTGCACAGCCTCCTTCGCCTTGGCGCCAAATTCTTCAGGCTCCCTTGCCCCCGCGAACCAGCCGTTGACGTAGATGCGGCAGTCATCATTCACCTTGCCGCCAAGAAGCTGATAAACAGGTACACCAAGAGATTTACCAAGAATATCCCAAAGTGCCATTTCTACCGCGGAAAGCGCGCTCATCAGCACCGCGCCGCCGCGCCAATAGGCATCGCGATAGATGTCATGATAATGTTTTTCAATCTGTCGGGGATCCTTTCCCACAAGATAGCTCTTAATATGCTCAATCGCACCAATGAGAGCCTTTTCCTTATATTCTAAGGTTCCCTCTCCTACCCCCGCAATTCCCTCGTCGGTGTAAACCTTGACAAACACCCAGTTGGTACGAAAGCAGTCCACGACAAAGGCTTTTATATCCGTTACTTTCATGTTTTACACCTCGATCTCCTCATATATGTTGGCGATCACGCGGTTCTTTTCTTGAAAATCCTCGGGAGATAACGTATCAAACATGCCAACGTGATACGGCATCACCTTTTTTGCGCCGCTTGCATGGAAAAATCGAGCAGCATCCACCACATTCATATTATTTCCCACGCCGTTTATGGGAAGAAAGACCATATCGATGCACGCCGGAAGCGCCGCAAATATACGGCTGTCATAAAGCGTGTCACCCGTTATGTAGTAGGTCCTCCCCGCATCAAGCTCCTCTATGATCACACCGATGGCAAAGGGATCGCTGTGAACCGCCATAACAGCACGAAAGCGCAAGCCTGCCTCTGTCCATTCCGTATAGCGATTGAATTCCACATAATTGTGTCCACCGCCGTGTGTTCTTGCCTTTTGCCAAACGGATGTAGGGCAAAGAACGGTTATATTCTTATCTTTCCTTGATAAAAAGCGCGAGGCGGTTTCGGGGTCGTAATGATCAAGGTGATCGTGGGTAAAGATCATAACGTCCGGCCGGATATCGAACAACTCTTTTTTCACAGGCACGCAACGCCGATTCATCGGGTTCACTTTTTCCACGCTATCCGATAAATAAGGGTCGATCATCACCCTTGCTTTCCCGTTATCAAACAGCAAGCCTGCCTGACCAAGCCACGTAATCTTCATAAAAGTTACCTCTGCATCTTGACATTTTCTGTTTTTTATCATATACTATTTCTTGTCCGATTTATATCATAATTTTACTGAATTTATTAGATATCTTATTTTTAACGAGGGGCTATGGGAAACATCGTATTACCGGACATCGTTGCCGTAGGGATCTACAACGCGCAGATCGCGTTGAAAAACAAACAAATTTCTCCAAACAGAAAAACGACCATGTTTGAAATCGAGCTTCCTATAGAGGATGGCGGGACGTCTTATATGGACGAGGACTCACATGCTATCTCAAATAACATCGTCATTTGTGCCAAGCCGGGGCAGATCCGCCACACGCGTCTGCCGTTTCGATGCTATTATATCCACATCATCCTTAACGAGGGGCAGCTTTTTGATATCCTCTCCGCGTTTCCCAACTACATCGAATTGGAGGAAAGCAAGGAAATCAAGGAGCTGTTTATCTCTATTTGCGAGCATTATCAAACGGGCACATCCAAGGCAGATGTGATGCTGCAAAGTCAGATATTAAAGCTGATCTATATACTGGATCAAAAATTTTCGGCATCGACAATGACGTACGTCCCAAAGCCAAACAACCAAAAGGTAATCGAGCAAACACTAGCGTACATCAAGGAGAATCTAACGGCAGAGCTGTCCTTGGATCTCTTGGCAAAGCGTGCAAGCTTCAGCCCGATCTATTTTCACAAGCTTTTCAAGGCATCTACGGGAAAAACCCTGCGGGAATATATCGAGGAGCAGCGCATCAAAAAGGCAGTTGATCTGCTGACGGCTACCGGGAAAACACTGACACAGATCGCATACGAATGCGGCTTTTCCTCACAGTCTTATTTTAGTTATGCATTCAAAAGGAAAATGAAAATGCCTCCGAGAGAATATGCAAAAGAAGTGCAGTTAAAATATGAAAAATAAGCTGCGCGATCATGACCGAAGGCGACAAAAAAGACAAAAAAAGAGCCTTGGAGCTTGATTCTCCAAGGCTTTTTTGCAGGCAAACATCAAAGGCGATCCAAATACAGAAACATCTTCTCTATTTCTGCAAGCTCGCTTTCCTTGTTTTTGCTTACCCATTTTTCACGGTATCTTTTCAGCCATGATACGGTATCGGTTTTTCTTGCGATCGGATAGCCGCCGAATTTTGAAAACAGCTCTGCCATGATCGCAATGCCCTCTATCGAAAGAAGAAGCTCCTCGCGATATTCCTCCTGCTGCCACCTTTGCTCTTCTACGGCTTTCAGCAGCGCAAGACATTCCGCTTGTACCCGACGGGTTGCTTCTTCATCCGGAATATTGACTGCCAGATGACCGTTGTACACGGTGTTAGAATAATACTTGCCAAAATCCCAATAACAGGTATCGGTGGCAAGCGCGCTTACCTTTTTGATCAAGGATACCGCCCCGTCATAGCCGTAGACAAGCTTGTCTACCCGTTTGGCAAATTCCTGATCGGGAAGCGTCTGCGCGTTCCAGGAGCGCTCTGCCCCATAAACGATACCGTAGGTATGCATCTCTATGCTGCACGGGTGTCCCCAATCGCCCCAGTTGGTATTCAGTACACCGAGTGCGCCGTATTGAGCGCCAAGCTCTGTCATATGCGTCATGCTTTTTTCGCCGTGTACCGTATCCTCGATCAAACGGCACCAGGAATTGGTGCTCGGAGCCACCAAAATTCTGTGGTTAGATGCCGCCGCTCTTGAAACGTTGATGACATCCCGATCGGGATAACGTCCATACCCGTACGGTATCAGAATGACCTCCTCGGGAATTTCGCCGGCAAGCTCCGGATGCTTGGCAAGAATATCCGGCCACATCATGACGGTTTTGCCAAGACCCAGCAAATAGTTGATGATTTTTTTCATAAAATCAACGTACAGTCTGCCGGTATCCAGATGCTCGTATCTGCCCGTAACAAGATCAAAGGTCTCATCCCCGCCAATGTTGATGATATTGCTTTTGAAGGCAGATACCGTTTGATCAAGAATGCTTTTGATGATGGCAAAGCTTTCGGGATTCAGCGGATCGATCGTATGGTGATTGACCCGCTCATACCAAAAGGACTCTTTCGGCTCATAATCCCTGAGCATACAGTACTTTTTATAGGCATCCTGCTGAAGCAGTTCATACAGATGACCGAAGGTCGCGATGGAAGGAGAAAATTCTATAAAATGGTTGTAGCAATAGTCCTCTATTTCCTTGATCTCAGCCCTGGTAAGACAGCCCGTTCTTGCGGTAACGCCTTGGAACTCAAAAAAATCAAACACGTGCTCTGAATACACCTGCAGGGCGTTGATCTTGTAATAGGCAAGAAGGTCGATCAGCTTTTTAAAGGTTTCCACGGTCGGTATTTTCCCGCGTGTGATATCGTGGTAATAGCAACGATATGCAAAATCCGGCTCATCCTCGATATGCACGCAAGGAATCTCACTCTGCGCAAACAGCTGGCGCAGCGTTTGGATGGCATAAAAGGCACCGCGCGAGCTTTTGGCTGTAACGGTGACGGATTCTTCGGTAATATCCATAGTATATCCCTCACCATTCTCACCGGTGATATGAATGATAAAGGCAGCACCGTCACTTGCCAGCGGCAATTTGTTGAGCGCCGATTGAATTCTTGCATCCTCTATCTCTGACATGCAGGCAAGGCTGGTCGTGTTCAGAAAGCCCCCTCGCCTTTCAACGGTCTTTGGTTGTGGAATCAGTACCATGCTTTTTCTCCTGTTTTATGTGCTTTCCGCACCTGATGTGTGAGAGCAAAATGCCGCCGCTGATCAGCAGAAAGGCGACCAAATATTGCACCCGCCAAATGTTTTCTCTTAATATAAACGCGCCGAAGATGCAGGCAAAAACCGGCTCGGCAAATTTGATGATAAACAGCCGGGAAAGCTCACCACTCTTGACGATGCCAAACCACATACAGTAGCTGACGATAGAGGCAGCGCATATATACGCCATGATCCAAAGCGAGCTGTTGGCAGAAAAGCTTACCCTGCCCCCCATCAGCAGCCCGACAATAAGCAGCACAAGTCCGCCAAACAGCTGGGAGACGCCGGTTGCGGTAACGGGGGCAACCCACGCAAAGACCCGTTTGCTGATCACGTTTGAAAAGACCGTGCAAAACGAGGCGCATAAAATCAGCAGATCACCGATATAAAAGGACATCCCCTCTGCCGTGATATTCAAAGCTATCATGCCCAAAAAGCCTACTAAAGCGCCGCCAATCTTTTGTGGCGTGGGGCGATCCTCTTTGATGAACAGGAAAGAAAAGCAAACGTAAAGCAAGGCACCGATTTGTTTAAGCAGCGCCGTTTTTGAGCTGTCTGTCATTTCTAACCCGATATAGGTAAAGCCATAATGCAAGATAATGGCAAACAAGCCGGAAAGCAAAATGGGAAGGAGCGCTTTTTTAACCGGCCGGTAGGATTTTCGATCACGCACAGCAGAAAAAAGGCAGATCACCGCGCCACAAGCAACAAAGCGAATGCCGGCAAACAACAATATATCTGCAGTGCTTTGGACGTTATATGCCGCAAAGCCCAATTTCACCATTGGAAAAAGCGAGCCCCACAAAAGCATGGTAACAAGGGTCAGCCATATGGTCTTATTCTTACTCATCACAAACGCTCAAAACGACCTTTCCCACGTTTTCACCGAGTTCAAGAATGGCGTGCGCCTCTGCGGCTTGCGTGATGGGCAGCACGCGGTAGATCGAGGGCTTGATAGAGCCATCCTCGATCTTTGGCCATACGTTTTTGACAAGCTCGGAAAGGATATATGCCTTGAATTCCGGTGTCCGATTGCGCAGCATGCTGCCTACCAGGTGCAGCCCCTTGGTCAGCAACGGACGAAGCTGCACGGTGGTTTCGATGCCTGCCAGCGTAGAGATGACGATCCAATAACCGCCTCGCGCCATATACGGCAGGCTCTTGCCAAGCGTTTCACCGCACAGGCAATCCATAGAAACGTTGACAGGCGTGCCATTTTCCTCTTCGGCCTTTAAAATCTCCTCCACGCATTGCGCTTGGGAATTGATCACCACATCAGCACCAAGCGGCTTGATCTTCTCGGCAATTTCATCAGACAAGACGGAGGTGATGACCCGTGCGCCAAACGCCTTGGCCATGGGAATAGCGACCGAGGCAAGACCGGAAGCACCGGCAGGGACAAACGCGGTCTGACCGGCCTCCAAATGCCCTTCTATAAAAAGATTAAGATAAGAGGTCGCATATGCCTCAGGGAGTGCGGATGCCTCGATCAAGGAAAGACCGTGCGGAACGGGCATCAGCATATCGTGCTTGACCGCCACGTATTCAGCGTAACCTCCGCCGCCAAGCAGAGCGCAAACACGGTCGCCCACCTTCCAATCGCTTACGGCCGGGCCAACCTCCGCGATCACGCCTGCTACCTCCAACCCCATCCATTCGGGGCAGCCTGCCGGGGAGGGATATTTCCCTTGCCTTTGCAAGAGATCCGCACGGTTGAGTGCGGCAGCATAGATCTTGACCAGCACCTCATCATCCCTGATGATGGGATCCTCTACATCCGTCCAAACGAGGTCTTTGTTCTCGTTTACCAGCATTGCTTTCATATCTGATTCCTCACAGACCGTGTTTTCTCAGGTATTCATCCATACGCAGACCGACCTCGGTATCGGCGGGCACATAGCTTTCAGGAATATTGCCGATCTCCAGCTGCAAGCCATCGTACATCGGGATCAGCTCCTCCTGGCGCAAGCCTGTCAGCGCAAGCACCTTGCTGTTATCGGTAATGCGACGGAACAATCTGGCATATTCCAGCTGCCAGCGCACGTTGATGCTGCCCTCGGGACTCAGGATGGCAAGATAGTCTTCCTTATCTACCCATACAGCTTCCAGGCCGATCAGCTTGTTATAGTAGCCGGCAATCTCCTCCCAGGTGCGATGCTCGGCGGAGCAAACGTTGTAAACTTCACGCTTTGCCTCGTCCTTAAAGAGAAGGCGAGCGATCATCTTGGCCACGTCGCCGCCCCAGCAAAGCGTAGCCGGCTTGTCCTTTGCCTGCACCGGCAAAACGACCTTCTTACCCATCAGCGCACGAGCAACGCAGTTGTTAAATTCCAGCGTAACCAGCTGCAGGCGCATCGTCGAGAAGGTGGTTGCGGGGCGAACGATGGTAAAATTATCGTACGGCGATGCCAGCAGCAGATCCTCATTTTGTGCCTTTTGAATACAGTAATCGTGCGAGGCACGCAGCGCCTCATCCTCCGAAGAATCCCACAGGCGGGGCGAGGTCTCCTTGATTGGCTGCTCCTTATCGTCATACACGCGGCAGGAGGAAAGGAAAATATAATGCGCCGTATTATCTAAGAACAGACGATAGTAGTCGGTAAAATCATAATGCCCGTAGTCCATAAAGTTGACAATACCGTCAAACCCCTCGGCAAGCAGCTTGGCGAGGAATTCTTGATCAAATGCATTTCCACGAACATAAGTAGCATGCTCGGCAGACCAAGGAGCACACTCCTCCAAGCCTACGCCGGTAACCGCATAGCCGAGGCCTGCCAATTCGGGAACGAGATATCTGCCCATGGCGCCGGTTGCGCCCAAAACCAAAACCTTTTTCATCATCAAAATCTCCTTTTTAGTGTTTATAAACGATTTGACCATCTGCGATTGTCAGCGCGCAACGATAGCCTTTTTTTGACGTGATGTGATGACCTGCCGCATCCGTCAGGTCAAAGCCCTCCTGCGTGTAGTCAAGCACCGCTATGTCAGCCGTGCCCCCTACCCTTAAGCATCCCCATTTACCTGCCATTCCCAATGCACGAGCGGGATTGGAGGTAACAGCACGCAAGATATCCTCCTCGCCCATACCAACAGCGCGCATGATGCTCATACACATGGTCAACCCATAGCGGCCGCCCCTATAAAAGGCGCTGCATCGGGTAATGTCGGTGCTGATGGTATCCGGCAGATATCCCGCTTTTATGGCGCTTCGCAGCACCGAGAAATCGGTGTGCACGTGCCCTGCCATGCCTGCATCCAATACAATACCCTTTTGCTTTGCCAAATCATAGGCAGCATAGCCATGATCGGCTATGGTATGCTCACCACCGTGGTATATGTGTGTTACAATGTCGCCCCCCTGCAGGGTGTCCACGATCTCCTCCATGGTAGTGGGAGAGTGATTGCAATGAACCAACACCTTTTTCCCCCGTGCATGGGCAAATGCGCAGATCTCGCGCAGGGGCTTGGTGCTTTTCAGCTCCTTGCACGCGCGGTCAAAAAACACCTTTACACCTACGCCGGCATCACCATACGCATGCAGGAGCCGCTCGGTCATGTCAAGCACGGCTGTATCATGCTCAATCCGGCAGGCGACAAAAGCCGCCCCCTTTACGGCAAAGGCGGAAAGCAGCCGTCCATCTCCCTTTTCGGCCGAGGCCTCTACCGCCGCCGTTACCCCAAAGGGAAGGCATACCGCATCAATAGGAATGCCGTATTCGTCGGATGAAACCTGCCGCATATGGGTATGGATATCAACCAACCCCGCTGACACAAGCATGCCGCTTGCATCATACGTAAAGTCGGCTTTTTCGGAAATGTGGGGGGCTATACTGGATATGTTCTCCTCCACGGTCAAAATATCCACGCAAGAAAAACGCTCGCCATCCCATACGCGACCGTTTTTAATCAATATGCTTGCCATATATGCGTACCCCTCCGACTATCTCCGACAGTACCTTCTGCACAAGATAATCGTGCTCATATGTAAAGGGATTTTGCTTCGTACCCATGATATAGGCGTAGAGATCCTGCATCATTTCGTCATATCTGCCATCTGCTGTATGATCCTCAAAGGGAATGACAATTTTTCGATCCTCGTAGGTTTTATCCGCGATGCTTGTGTCGGAGTAGGTCATTGTAATCGGGCGTTCAAGAGGGCAGATATTGACCGTTCCTTTACTTCCCGATACCACAAGCTGCCGTCTGCCGAATCCGTTGACCTCCACCGAGGACACGAAAATCCTCGCAAGAGCCTTATCGTATTCAAGAACGGCAAGATTATTGTCCTCAAAGTCAACGCCGTCAAGACCTGTGTGCTTCAAAAAGGAGGTTATCTTTTTCGGCTCGCCCATCATATATACGATCAGATCGACAAGGTGGCTTCCGAGAATATACATAATGCCGCCACCGAAATTCGTGAGCCATTTCTTATATTCCGGCTTATGGAAGGTACTCATTTCAGCGTTGATGGAATAGATCTCCCCAAGATCCCCATTCTTGACATGCTCGAAGCACTTGAGTACGGCGGGATTGTAGCGGTACATATAGCCGAGTTGAACCACAAGATTTTTTTCTTTTGCAGTATCAAGCAGGTATTTGTATTCTTCAAGCGTACCACTTGCAGGTTTGTCCATATGTATGTGCTTTCCCGCATCGACACACATTTGCGCGTACCTGGTCAGATCCCACACGTCGCTTTCCACAAGTATCGCGTCCGACTTGGCAATGACCTCCTCAACGCTCATGCGGGGGAGTCCCTCGTAGCCTTTAAGCTCTCCGCGCTTTTCTATCCATCTCTCGTTTTCCTCGGCATAGCCCACGATCTCAAACAGCTCGGGTAATTTCCGCACCGCTTTCATTTTTGCTTCACCGTGGTTGTGACCGATACCGATCTGTCCGATTTTGATTTTTTTCATATTGAGCACTCCGTTCCAATACTTTTGATTATCGCATCTGCTAATATCCTTGCGCCTTTTTCATTAGGGTGAACCCAATCCGAATAATAGGATGCGTCAAATGTTTGTGTTATGCTATATAGGTCATTTACTGTAACATCGAGCCGGTTCATCAATTCCTTAGCGGCTGCATTGTATTGCTCGATTTCTTTATTGTAGCGAACATAACCTACGGGTGCATTTTTTTCGATTACGGATGTGGAAAGGGCAAAGATAACCTTTGCGTTTGGGAAAAACAGCTTAATTTTTTTATAAATTCGTTCAAGCATATTTAAGTACATATCGATAGGGGTCAAAGGCTCGTCCCCGTGCAGTCTCATTACGTCCCAAAGACCGTTATTCCAATGGACAATATCTATTTTGTCGGCATCTACACTTTTTGACCAACCGTAAATCTCTCGCAACGTATATTGTGCAAAGCGGCAATTTTCATTGGGAGCATATACGTTTGCAATACCATTCAATATTTCTTTTACGAAAATACCATATCCGGGGCTGCCTTTTCCGCCGACACTTCCAAAACGAATGGAATCGCCTATGAGATATATATTTTTCATTTGCTCTCCTTCCAATCAAACACCGTTCCCAAAGGAAATGCAGGGTCGTCGCAAAGCTGGTTGTAGATCGCTGCGCAATCCTCGGGGAAAACCACACGGGAAACGATGGGAGCGACTTGAATCCGTCCTGCGGCGATCATATCAAGGATAGCCTTGCAGTCGTCCTGATGAGTCCAGTGATGCGGATAGGACTCTACCTTCGGGCGAACAAAATTGTGCGCTCCGATAAGCTTGACACCAGGCTTGTGTACCTGTTGATAATAGTCTACCGAACAGTCAGACACACGAGTACAGCCGAGCAAAGATATTCTGCCCATCCAAGAAGCACATTCAAGCGCCTGCTTCATAGCGGCAGACACACCTGTGACCTCAACAGTCGCGCGAACGCCCTTGCCCTTTGTAACTGCTTTTACCTGCTCTACAAAATCGGGCACGGACGGATCAAAGGCATAGTCCGCTCCAAGCTTCAGGGCAAGCTCGCGGCGAGCGGGATTGAGGTCTGCGGCAATTACGGGATAAGCGCCGCTGAGGCGGCAGAACTGAACCGCAAAAATACCGAGAAGTCCAAGCCCCATTATCATTGCGCTCTCGCCAAGCTCTATCTCAAGCTTACGAACGCCGCCAAGTCCCATTGCCGCTATAATAACGAAAGCCGCATCGAGAGAATCAATACTGTCGTTCTCGACTTTCGTTATCTCCTTAACGGTACGAACATTATACTTCATATGCTTTCCGTGATATACGAGCACACGGTCTCCGACGGCTATATTATCAACCGCCGAACCTATCTTTATAACGTGTCCGATCCCGCAATAACCGAGCGTTTTCGGGAAATTATCTCCGCCCGCATTGGGCATCGCCATAATGTTAGCGCGTTCAGTGCCGCCGCTGACGACAGTGTATTCCATATCGGTCAATACTTCGTTTTCCTTTAATTCGCGGACGTCTACCTCCAAAAGCTCTGCTTTGTGTGTTGCTGTAAAAACTATCTGTTTGCTTTTCATTATCGCTTTCCTACCTGTATTTTTTAATTTTCAACGGTGGCTCGGTCCAAGGCTTCTGCCACCGTCAACCACAATATTCTCACCCGTAATGTAATCCTGATAAGCAAGGAAGAGCACGGTATCCGCGATATCCTTGGGTGTGCCTGCGTGTCCGTCCTCACCCATATAAGTCATATGTGCCCACTTGGCGCCGTCACGCTCAATGGCGCCGGGAGAGACGCAGTTGACGCAGATATTGAACTCACCAACCTCCATCGCAAGAGCCTTACTCATACCGATCATGCCCGCCTTGGCGGCGGCATAGTCCACGCGGTCGTACAGACCGCAGATTGCGGCAATTGAAGAAATATTGATGATCTTTCCGTATTTTTGGGCGATCATCGAGGGCAAAACGGCTTGCGAGCAATGAAATGCGCCTTTCAGATTGGTGTCAATAACAAAATCAAGCGTAGACTGCTCCGCATCCACAAAGCGCGTGAGTTTATTGAGCAAGCCTGCGCTCCCCCCCGCGTTGTTTACCAAAAAATCAATCTTACCAAACCGTTCGACTGCCGCGGCAACATAGGCGAAGATCTTCTCTCTGTCACGCACGTCGCAAACGGCAGCCATAGCCCCCACGCCGAGTGCCTCAATCTCTTGAACGGTCTCCTCTGCATTTTGGGGATTATAGTCGCAAACGATCACGTTGGCACCACTTTTGGCGAAGGCAAGCGCAATTTCTTTGCCGATATTCTTGCCCGCGCCCGTAACCATCGCAGTACGTCCTTCAAACTGCTTCATCATTTTATTCTCCTATAAGCCTCCTCATATTCTCTGCGATGGCAGCCGTCGCACGCAGATCAAGCTGCTCCATCGTGCTGCTTTCGCTGTACCGATCTACGCAAAAGGCAATCTGTCCACCAAGTAACGGATTGATGATGCGGGAAAGCGCGCCTGCCTCACCGTTTGCATGGTACGAAACGGGCGTTTTCACCTCTTTCTTTAATAAAAGCATGGCGCGAATACTCTCTGCCAGATCATCCTCGTTTTCTGCCTTGGTCACAATCTTTATAATATCAGGATTTCTTTTTTCCAAAAACAGCGCCAGCGCTACGACCTGCTCACTTGTCATGGGAATGCCGGGATGGCAGGAAAGAAGAACCTCTGCCCCCTGGGCATGCACCTGATCGATCAACGCACACTGCCGTGCGATCACCGCCTCGTCGGTCACGATCTCCTTTGGGTTTCCTTTTGTAAAGGAATATTTGTCTTCACCGCAAAAGGCGCTCTTGGACGGCAGATGGAAGGTATATCCCTGCATATCGATACCGGCTGCTCCTGCCTCTACGGCGCGCAGCAGGCTTTCTGCACGGGCCTCCTCCGTCAAGCCGGCATCCGCCCCTTGGTAAGTAATGTTGTAATTCAACGCCAGCACAGGCAGCCGGGATGCGGCCATGACCTGCTTCAGCTCCTCTGCGCCGATATCCGCAAGGCAGGAAAGGTGCAGATCGATCATGGTTGCACCATCCATGTAGCAATTTTTCATTTCCGCAATCGCTGCGCGTGCGTTGCGTTCTCTCACAACGCCGGCAAGCGCGGGAGCTTGCAGCTCAGAAAGTTTTTGTTTCATACGATCACCTCCGAACACAGTATAGCATATTGGGCTACGGCAGTAAATATCAAATGTGTTACTGTTTATCATTTTTGATATAAAAAATATTGCCATCTTGCAGAATATGTGCTATAATATCGTAAAAAAGAAGTTGGGTAATATAAAAATGAGCATTGCCGTTTTGTCAAATTTGGTAATCACGCAGGTTTATTCGGTCTCCTCTCTATACACACCAAGGAACACCAAAATGAAAAAAAATGACCGCCCGCATTGGGCGATCGTCATCAAATATGAGGGGGAGACCGTTTATACGTCCGGGGGAAAGCGGCTTGTGTCAGACCTCAATCATGTACTGATCCTTCCCCAAGGCTGCTCCTATGATTGGGAATGTACAAAATCCGGGCATTTTTCTATCATTGAATTTGAATGCGATCAGACCTATCACGAACCGCTTTCTTTTCCCGTCAAGCACGGCGAAAAGGTGCTGCGCCTTTTCAAGGATCTGGAATACAAGCGCAATCTTCGCGGCCCCATGTTTGAAGCAGAGAGCATTCACGATACGTATTCTATCATATTAAGCCTTGCCTCATCCACCCTTGATAAATACGTGCCGGACAGCAAAAGAGAAAAAATTGAACCTGCTATAGCCTATATCTCTCAAAATTTTGACAAGCCTATCACGAATGATATGCTTGCTTCGATCGTTGGCATGTCTACCGTATATTTCAGAAAGCTTTTTACCGAGGTCATGGAAACGTCTCCCATCTCCTATACCAAGCAGCTGCGCATCGAAAAAGCAAAAGAGATGTTAAAAAGTGACTACGGAACGCTGACCGATATTGCGCAATCCTTGGGATATGCCAACCTTTACGACTTCTCGCGCGATTTCAAAAAGCATACCGGTGTTGCGCCGTCGAAATATCATTAAAGCAAAGGAAGCAAGCATCCGTATGGCTGCTTGCTTCTTGTTTGTGCCAAATTGAAATGGCACGATCAAGACATGACAATTCAAAATAAAACTGCCCTACGTAACCGGTTTTGATCCCAAACCGACGAGCCGGCAGAAAGCCGACCCAAAAGATTGGAATAGATCGGCACTTTCCGCATTGTGTGCGACGGAAAACAGGACAAAAAAAGAGCCTTG
>JAFTQX010000059.1 GCA_017462545.1 Clostridia bacterium | reverse complement strand
CCCTTCATATCTACAATAGGCTCACCGAGAACATCCTCAATCAACTCAATGCAATGGACGCCCAGATCCATGATGGCACCGCCACCGCCAAGGGATTTTTTCTGCCGCCAGGCACCCTCAATATCCGGGTACCAGCAGGTAAACTGCGCGCGAACGCTGTTGATCTGTCCGATGCCGTCGGTGGCGATCAGCTCCTTGGTTTTTTCGTGAAGGCTGTGGTATTTCATCATATAACCGATGGAAAGCTGCTTGCCTGCCGTCTTAAAGGCATCCACAAGCGCACGGCTCTCCTTGCCGTCAAGCCCCACGGGCTTTTCGAGAAATACGTGCCTCTCATAGGAAAGCGCCAGCAGCGCCTGTCTGTAATGGCAGAACACCGGGGTGCTGATATAAACAGCATCTGAGCTCACCGCCTTCAGCATTTCCTCCTCGTCGGAAAAGTAGGGCACACCGTATTTTTCGCCTACGGCTTTCGCCACGGCGGGCATCTTATCCATTACGGCAACCAGCTCGTTTTTCTTGTCGGTCAAGAGGGCAGGAATCGTTCTTCTGTCTGCAATACCGCCTGCGCCGATCACACACCATTTCATAGCAGATCTCCTTTTTGTTAGATTGACTTTATTATAGCCTTTGCGCGAAAAAAAGTCAATACACGCCGAGGCAAATGTTAAGATAAGTGTAACAAGCTTAGCGATTTACGTCGCCGTTGGTGGTAATGCCGCCATCGGCGCGGATGATGGCACCGTTGAGATAGCTGGCATCATCGGAGCAAAGCCAGCAGGCAATGGCGGCAATATCCTCGGGGGTACCCCAACGACGGATAGGTGTCACCATTTCAAGGAATTTTTCGTTATTGAAGGCAGGGTTGTTGAGGTTGCTTGCTTTGACCATATCGGTAAGAATGGCTGCGGGAGCAATGCAGTTGGTGCGGATGTTGTATTTTCCGTAGTCCACAGCAAGGGAGCGGGTGAGCGTGACCATCGCGCCCTTGGTAGCGGTGTAAGCGGCGCACTCGGGAATGCCCGTCACTCCCGCAGAGGAGGAGGTGTTGACAATAGAGCCGCCCTTCACCTGCAGAAGGGGCAGCGCCTTTCTTGTGCAAAGATAGGTGCCGGTCAGGTTGATGGCAATGATTTTGTTCCAAATAGCGGGATCAATGTTGCCGAGAGGACCGTCTCTGCCGTCAAGAAAGACCGAGGCATTGTTGTAAAGTGCATCCAGATGGTCGACTGCAGCACCGATCTTCTCAAAGGCAGCATCCACGGATTCTACGGAGGAGATGTCGCAGGGAATGTAAAGAGAGCGGTAGCCGGCAGCCGCAAGCTCAGCCGCAGCGGCTTCGCAAGCGGTGGCGTTGACATCAAGACCGATGACAAAGGCACCCTCCGCAGCAAACCGACGGGCAGCGGCAAGACCAATGCCGCCGGCAGCGCCGGTAATAATGACGTTTTTATCCTTTAACATCATGGCAGCTACCTCACTTCTTCAGCAGCGCGCGCACGCTGTCGTCAATGCCGCGAGCCTGCAGACCGTACTGGTCACGGATCCACT
>JAFTQX010000058.1 GCA_017462545.1 Clostridia bacterium | reverse complement strand
TATCAAAAAATGCATCCGAAAAATCGGATGCTCTTTTTGATGGCGCTGAGAGAGGGATTCGTTCTTGCAGTTTGCAAAGCACCTCGAAAAAAGAAGAAGGTTGTGCTTTGCAAAATGCTTCGGTCACCGTTCCGCAACGCACCCCCGGAGCGTTGCTTCGCTGCGTTCGAATCCCATCCCTGCGCATTCAATATCAAAAAAAGCATCCGAAAAATCGGATGCTCTTTTTGATGGCGCAGAGAGAGGGATTCGAACCCTCGTGTGCTTTCGCACAAACTGATTTCGAGTCAGCCCCGTTATGACCACTTCGATATCTCTGCAAGTTTGTCTTGCTTTCGCTGACCAATATATTATAACACAAAAGAAAAGGGATTGCAAGATGTTTTTTCGTTTTTTATAAAAAAATCAAAAATGACGCAAGACCGGCTTGCACAAGAGAGGGCGTGCGAGTATGCGAAGGTTTTTTGATTTTGTGATGATGGTAAAAGGGGATTGCAGTTTTTTCTTTTTCGTGCTATAATGATACAGCGATCATATAAGCTGTCATTGGAAGATCGATTTTTATGAAAGGAGCCGTGCTTTGAAAAAAGAATCGCTTGATCGTACCTGTCGTTTGTTCTCCTGGATGCTTACTGCCTTGATTCTCTTGTGCGGACTCCTGTTGATCGTTTTCTGTGTCCGCATTGGGCTATCGGGTGATGCCCCCTACACACGAGAGCGTGTGGTTGCCGCGCTTGGTTACCTTGCATTGCCAATCGGATTGACCGCCATCGTTGCGCTCGCCACCGCAATCCTTTGCCGTAAAAAAACAGGTATTGCTCGCGGCAGCAAGCCGACGAAAGAACCACACATGTCCCCGCGCAAGGAGCGTGTGCTTCACGCGACGGTGTTGGTTGCGGCTCTCTGCATGATTGTTTTGGGAGTGTTCAATGGTAGTATGCGGGATGTGATGGAAAAGGCCGTCCGCATCTGCACCGAATGTATAGGTCTTGGCTGATATGAAGAAGATGCTTTCACATATGCGGCAGTGGCTTGCCGCCCACAGACCCAGCAAGCGCCGTTTGATTCAGCTCTATGCCGCGCTGCTGTTTAACGCCAACCTCAAGGGCTTTGCCACCGGTCGTCTCTATAAGGGTCCTTCTAAGGCACTTTGCGCACCCGGGTTAAACTGCTATTCCTGCCCCGGTGCTACCACCGCCTGTCCGCTTGGCGCTTTGCAAAATTCTCTTGCCGCGAGTGGGGCGCGCGTGCCGTACTACATTTTTGGCATTCTTCTGCTGTACGGCTTGCTGTTTGGCCGCGCCATTTGCTCGTTTCTCTGTCCGTTTGGGCTGCTGCAGGAGCTGCTGCATAAGATCAAAACGCCCAAGCTGAAGAAAAATCGCTTTACGCGCCTGCTTTCGTATTTCAAATATGTGCTGCTGGCTCTTCTTGTGGTGGCCTATCCCATCCTATATATGCTGAAGGACGGTACGCTGCCCGCCTTTTGTAAATACGTTTGCCCTGCCGGCACACTGGAGGGGGCAGTCAGTCTTCTGTCTTATGTCGGCAATTCGGATATGTTCCGCATGCTTGGGCCACTCTTTACTTGGAAATTCGTGCTGCTGGTCGTCTTTCTTGTAGGCTCTGTCTTTGTTTATCGGTTTTTCTGCCGCTTTTTCTGTCCGCTTGGCGCGATCTACGGTCTTTTCAACCGTTTTTGCCTGCTTGGCATGAAGGTGGAGGAAGAGAGGTGCATTGATTGCGGTCTTTGCACCGGCTACTGCGGCATGGATGTGCGCCGCGTGGGTGACCACGAGTGCATCCAATGTGGCGAGTGCGCTGCCGTGTGCCCTACAAAAGCGATCACCCGCAAGGGAAACCGTCTCATTTTGCCGCCGAACGAGGTGGAGGAGGGGACTGCTCCTGCAAAATCGGTGAAGCGCGGTAAGTGCTTGCGCATCGTCATCAGCGTTTTGCTGGCGGCTGTACTGATTTTTGCACTTGTCTATTACAATTTCCTTGATCAAAGTCTGCCCAACACGCCAAGTGATGGCGTGCACGGCAGCACAGTAGGCGATCTTTGCTATGACCTGACCGTTCCGCTCTACGGCGCGGGAGAAGAAAGCTACACGCTTTCCGCGCATCGCGGACGTGTGACCATTATCAATTTCTGGGGCGTGTGGTGCGCCCCCTGTAAGGAGGAGCTGCCTGCGTTTGCCGCCATCGCCGCCGATTATGCCGATGAGGTGACAGTGCTTGCCATTCACAGCGCGTTGGATGCCGCGCAAGCCCCTGCGTATATTGATGCCTATTATCCGAACAGTGTCATGCTCTTTGGGCAGGATACAAAGGAGGATACCTGCTATACGCTGCTTGGTGGTAAGGATACCTATCCTATGACCATCGTGCTGGATGGGGACGGCTTTGTGTTGGCTCGCTACGAGGGCAAGGTTTCCTACGAGACGCTGGCCGCTCTGATTGAGGGGCAGCGATAAAAAGAACCGCGAAGGAAAAATCCTTCGCGGTTCTTTTCCGAAACGGACATAACTCTCTTTAAAATGTCCGTTTTGCTGCTTGCAAAAGCGCGGTGTGCGCGGTACAATAAACGTAACAATATTTAAAGAGGACGCTATGCTACGAAAGAACTTTGACAAGTTGTTCGTTTTATTTACGTTTGTGTTGATTACCATCACGGCGATCGTGTTCAAACAGCATCCGTTTCGGTTCCTGCCGCTATGTGTGTCGCTGATTATCTACTTTCTGCAAGCCCGCGTCAGCCGCTACGCCTATCTGCTTGGCTCGTTGAATTCGATTGCGTATGCGATCGTGTACATCGGGCTTGGTGTCTATGCCTCGGCTGCACAGGCATTGCTGATCTCCTTTCCCCTGCAGATGGCCACCTTCTTTATGTGGCGGCGAAGGGCAGATGGACATTCCACACGCCTGCGTCATTTGGGGGGCGGAGGGGCGCTATTAACGCTGGCACTCTTTGCTGCCGCATGGGTGGCAGTTTACTTTGTTCTGCGCGAACTAGGCTCTGCCTCGCAAATTCTGGATAATACCAGCACGCTGCTCGGTGTCCTGATTTACATTCTGACAATGTTCTCTTTCATTGAATATACCTATCTGCAGATTCTTTCCAACATTGTTGGCATCCTGCTTCAAATATCTCTTATGAAAGAAAACCCGGGACAGATCACCTATGTCATTCAGTCTGCTTGTTCCTGCTTCTTTGCTGTGCGTGCGATCTTCCGCGCCAACGCACTATATAAAAAACAACAAAAGGAGATTGCCAATGAGAATTCTTGAATCGAAGGTTGTCACCACACTGTCTCCAACGGGGGACAATCCGCGAAATAGTGAGGGCTCCTTTATCCGCTTGAACGATGGACGCATTCTGTTTGCCTACAGCCGCTTTCTGAAGGGGGGAGACGGCGCAAGCGATGATGCGCCCTGTCGGATCGCCGGCCTCTATTTTGATGAAAAGGGAGAGACCTGCCTGACCGATGAGCCGGTCACGCTTGCCTCTGCCGATGAATATGGCAACGATGTGCAAAATGTGATGAGCGTTTCGCTTGCCCGTATGCAAAACGGGGAGATCGGTATGTTCTTCGGTGTCAAGCATATAGGTCTAATTAAGGATGAATACGGTCGCGCGGACGGTCATCTTGATTTCGTTTTGCGTCGTGCAAAGGATAACGAGCCCTTTACAAGAGAGAGCGAGGTGCTCTGCACCACCGGCGTGCGCGCCTATTATGTGATGAACAATGACCGTGCACTTCGTCTTTCAAGCGGCCGCCTGCTGCTGCCCTTTGGGCGGCATATCCTCAATTATGTAAACGGCCGCATGGCCATTGAACATCGCTCAGAGGCGCATATCTTTTATTCGGATGACGATGGCCGTAGCTGGTGCGAGGCACCCGGTGCTGTTCAGCTGCCGAACATCAGCGTTTCAAGATCCGGCATGCAGGAGCCGGGCCTTGTCGAGCTGCCAAACGGTGTTGTGTGGCTGCATGCGCGTACCGATCTCGGTTTTCAGTACGAAAGCTATTCCTATGACGGCGGCATGAATTGGACAGGGGCACAGCCCTCGCGCTTTACCTCGCCGGAATCGCCACTGAAGGTGGCAAGAAATCCCTATAACGGCAAATATTACGCGGTCTGGAACCCCATGCCCTATTATAACGGCCGGCCGGACGTTAAGGTGCATTGGAACCGCAATCCGCTTGTGATTGCCGAAAGCACGGATGGCATCAACTTTGGTGGACCGACCATTTTGGAAAATGATCCCACACGCGGCTATTGCTATCCCGCTATCTTTTTTGTGGATGAAAAGACGATGCTGCTCAGCTATTGCAGCGGCGGTCCTATCTACGAGAAGCTGGTCGGCGGCTCGCATGTTCTGTCAGAAATGACCATTCGTCGCCTTGTCATCGAATAAGAAAATCGCGGCAGAATACTGCCGCGATTTTCTTTGCCTTTGACAGGAGAGCACTTCCTGCAAAAATAAGAAAAAGTGAATATTTTTGCAAGACATCTTGCAAAAACAGAAAGACTGTGCTATACTGTAACTATCGCATCGTGCCCTGTAAGAAGGGGCAAAATTGGGAGGGACATGGTATGGAAAACGACATCGAAAGCAGAATTCGAAGCCAATTTTCAGAATTTTCCAAGGGGCAGAAAAAAATTGCCACTGTTATTCTCGACAATTATGACAAGGCAGCCTACATGACAGCCGCCAAGCTGGGCGAGATGGTGCAGGTATCCGAATCCACGGTTGTTCGCTTCGCTCTTGAGCTGGGATATGAGGGATATCCCGAGCTGCAACGTGCCGTGCAGGAGCTGGTACGTGCCAAGCTGACCTCCAATCAGCGCATTCAGATCTCTGATCTGCGCTATGGGGATGGGGATATTCTGGATGGCGTATTGACTGCCGATATCAGCAAGATCAAATATACGCTGGAAAACATTGATCGTGCATCGTTCCACGCTGCGGTCGATGCCATCGTAAAGGCAAAGCGCCTCTTTATCATCGGCGCACGCTCCACGGCGTCGCTTGCCTCGTTTTTCAATTTTAACCTGCGTCTGATTTCGGAGAATGTATTTTTGATCCAGGCGCACAGCAAGGGCGAGGTGTTTGAACAGATTCTGGATATCGGGCCGGAGGATATGCTCTTTGCTATCAGCTTCCCGCGTTATTCTACAAACGTGATCAATGCCGTAAAATATGCGCATGCGCAGGGGGCTGTTGTTGCTTCCTTGACGGATAGCACCATGTCTCCTATTGCGAAATACGCCAAATACGTGCTGACCGCGCAAAGCGATATGGTCTCTTACGTCGATTCGCTGGTTGCACCGCTCAGCATTCTGAATGCCATTATCGTGGCTATCACCAAAACGCATAGAGAACAGGTGACCGCCCGCTTTGATAAGCTGGAGCGCATTTGGGATGAGTATGATGTCTATGCCAAGCGCTGAATGTCCGCGCGTGCTCGTTATTGGCGGCGGTGCCGCCGGTATGATGGCGGCAGGAAGCGCCTTGGAGGCGGGGGCTGCTGTGACCGTGCTGGAGGGGAAATCCCGCCCCGGTCGCAAGGTTGCCATTACGGGCAAGGGGCGGTGCAATGTTACCAATGATTGTACGCCGCAGGAGCTGCTTTCCAATGTGCCGCGCAATCCGCGCTTTTTATATGCTGCCATGGCGGCCTTTCCCCCCTCTGCAACCATGGCGTTTTTTGAAGAACACGGCGTACCGCTGAAGACCGAACGCGGGCGCCGCGTCTTTCCGCAATCCGATCGCGCGCTGGATATTGTAGATGCCTTGATTGGGTATTCCGGCGGGGCAGAGTGGCATCACGAGAAGGTGGAAGGGCTTTGTCATCGTGAGGATGGCAAATGGGTTGCTACGACCGCAGAGCGGGCGTATGTCGCCGATGCCGTCATCCTTGCCACGGGCGGCAAGTCTTATCCGCTTACCGGATCGGATGGCTCCGGCTATCAGCTTGCTGCGCGGCTGGGGCATACCGTAACTGCGCTGACCCCGTCACTGGTACCACTCACCTCGCCCGATCCCGATTGCCCTCTCTTGATGGGACTCGCCCTCAAAAATGTTGGCTTGCGTATTTTGCCCGCAGCGGGAGGCAAGCTGATCTATGAGGATTTTGGTGAGATGCTCTTTACCCACTTTGGGCTCAGCGGCCCTATGATCTTAAGTGCCTCCGCGCATTTGCGCGGTGTGGCGATCAACAGCTTGGTGGCTGAGATCGATCTCAAGCCCGCGTTGGACGAAAAAACACTGGATGCCCGCCTCTGTTCGGATTTTGCCAAATATGCCAATCGCAATTTTGCCAATGCCCTGGGCGATCTGCTTCCCTCGGGGATGATTCCCGTGATGGTGCGGCGTAGTGGCATTGCGGGGGAGAAAAAGGTGAATGCGATTACGCGGGAGGAGCGCAAGCGTCTTCTTGCCTGCTTCAAGCATTTTCGTGTTCCGCTTAGCGACTTTCGCCCCATTGAGGAGGCCATTATCACCTCGGGTGGGATTGAGGTCAAGGAGGTTGACCCCAAGACCATGATGTCCAAAAAACTGCCCGGATTGTTCTTCGCGGGCGAGATTTTGGATGTAGATGCGTATACAGGCGGCTACAATCTGCAGATCGCCTTTGCCACCGGCGTATGCGCCGGTCGTGCGGCTGCAGCCTATATCAATCAGGAGGAATCGTTATGAAAATCGCATTAGACGGCCCCAGCGGGGCAGGTAAAAGCAGCCTTGCCAAGGCCATTGCCCGTGAAATGCACATTGTATATGTGGATACCGGTGCTCTCTACCGCTCGATTGGGCTGTTTGTTCGCGGCCGTGGGGTAGACCCCAAGGATGCCCCCGCTGTGATTGCTTGCCTGCCGGACATTCAGCTGGAAATGGTTTTTGAAGGGGGAGAGCAGCATATTTATCTCTGCGGCGAGGATGTGGGCGACCGCATTCGCACGCCTGAAATCTCCATGTATGCCTCCGCCGTTTCTGCCATTCCCGCCGTGCGTGAATTTTTATTGGAAACGCAGCGCTCCATCGCCCGTAAGACCGATGTGATTATGGATGGCCGCGATATCGGCACCGTCATCCTGCCGGATGCCGAGGTCAAGATCTTTTGACTGCCTCTCCTGAGGCGCGAGCCAAGCGCCGCACCCTTGAGCTGCATGCAAAGGGGAACCCGATCACCTATGAGCAGGTGCTTGCCGAAATGCTGGAGCGTGATGAAAACGACAGTACACGGAAGACCGCACCGGCCATTCCTGCGGCAGACGCGGTATTCCTTGACAACTCCGACCTGACCGCCGAGGAGACTGTTGTTGCTGCGATTGCGATCATTCGTGAAAAAATAACCGTTTGAAAAGGAGGCAGCTTGTGAAAAAGCCGCCGAAAAAGAAGCTAACCAAGGAAGAGAAAAACCACCGCTTTTATATGCGCGCCCACCGTGTGCTGGCGGGGATATTCCGCTTTCTTTTGCGCCTCCGGCCGCAGGGGAGGGAGAACGTGCCTGCCGAGGGGGGCTTTCTCATTTGTGCCAATCACGTTGCGTTTTGCGATGTGGTTTCCATTGCAGCCGTTTTGCCTCGCCAGGTGCGCTACCTTGCCAAGGCAGAGCTGTTTCGTGTACCCCTCCTCGGTCGCTTGATCACCACACTTGGTGCCTGCAAGCTTGATCGTGGTGGCGGAGACGTAGCCGCTATTAAAAAAACCATTGCGCTTGCCGCGGGCGGCGAATTGGTTGCTATCTTCCCGCAGGGGCACCGATATGGGGGTAAAAACCCGGCAGATACACCCATCAAAAACGGCGCGGGCATGATCGCCCTGCGTGCGGGCTGCCCGGTTATTCCCGTTTGCTTAAAAATGAAAAAACAACGGTACGCCCTCTTTCGCCGTGTAGAGGTCATTTTCGGTCAGCCGATCCCGCATGAGGAGCTGGTGAGCGAGGGGCTTTCCGGCAGCGAGGCATACCGTGCTGCCAGCGAAAAAATCTTTGAAGAGATCTGTGCGCTTGGCGGCTTTGTTCCGACTGCGCCCGTTGAAGGGGGAAAGAGCTGATGCGTGCCAAAATTGCAGAAAACGCCGGCTTTTGCTTTGGTGTCAAGCGCGCCACCGACGCGGTGGAAAGTCTGCTTGCCGAAAAGCAGGCACGCGTTGCCATACTTGGTCATCTGATTCATAATCGCGTCTACAATGAGACGCTTGAACAAAAGGGGGTTGTCCACCTGACGGTGGAGCAGGTAGAGGAATTCGCCGCGCAAAGCGCGCGTGACGGCGTTGCTGCCGTAGCGGTGATCCGTACGCACGGCATTCCGCTTGCCGAAGAGGAAAGGCTACATGCGCTCTCCGCGCGATACCCGCATTTTTCGGTGCTGGATATGACCTGCCCCTTTGTCAAAAAAATTCACCGCATTGCCGATGAGAATACGGGAGAGAATACCGCTTTCTTCCTGCTTGGCAGCCGCAACCACCCGGAGGTGGAGGGCATTGTCAGCCATGTACGCGGGCAGTGCTATGTTTTTTCGACCGCTGATGAGCTTGAGGAGCTGCTTTCTTCAACAAAAATCGGGGAAAAAACACCAATTTTTGCCGCGCAAACGACCCAAAGCTTGGACGAATGGAAAAAAAGTCAAAAAATTATCGAAAAACTATATACAAATCGAAAAAAATTTGATACAATATGTAAAGTGACGGAAAAAAGACAGACCGAGGCACTTGATCTTGCAAAAGCATCTGACGCCGTGATCGTCATTGGCGGGCACGACAGCTCCAATACACACAAGTTGTACGAGCTTTGCTCCTCCGTCTGCCCCTTGACCCTTTGGGTTGAGTCCTCGGCCGATCTGCCTGCGGCTGTGCAGGCCTGCCTCGGTCGCCAACGCATATCTATTACGGCGGGCGCTTCCACACCCGGCGATATAATAAAGGAGGTTTTTGAAGCTATGAATAATGAAATTAGTTTCGAAGAAATGCTGGAAGATTCACTCAAAACATTACATACAGGAGAAACCGTACGTGGCATCGTTACCGCTATTACGAATAACGATGTTTATGTTGACCTCGGCGCTAAGGTTACCGGCGTGATCGCCCGTGACCAGGCTACCGATGATGACAATGCCAAGCTGTCCGATTTGTTCCATGTAGGTGATGAGGTGGAGGTTTTTGTTGTACGCGTCAGCGATAAGGACGGTATGGCAACCCTCTCCAAAAAGCGCATTGATGCCGATAAGAATTGGATCAATGTGGTTGCTGCCAAGGAAAACGGCGAGATCCTTGAGGGTAAGGTTATCAAGGCCATCAAGGGTGGCGTGATCATTCTGTACTCCGGCGCACAGATCTTTGTTCCCGCATCCCACACCGGTGTACCGAAGGATGGCGATCTGGCTACCCTGGTTGGCACCACCCAGCGCTTTAAGATCATTGAGATCGATGCACAGCGCAAGAACAGTGCCAAGGGCTCTATCCGTGTGGTTCTCACCGCAGAGCGCAAGGCAAGAGAAGAGGCTCTTTGGAGCACGCTGGAGGTTGGCCAGCACTTTACCGGTACGGTAAAGAACATGACCAGCTACGGTGCCTTTATCGACCTTGGTGGTGTTGACGGTATGGTTCACAATACCGAACTGTCCTGGAAGAGAATCAAGAGCCCCGCTGATGTTGTATCCGTTGGTCAGCAGATCGAGGTTTACATCAAGGAGCTTGACCGTGAGGCAAAGCGCATCTCCCTTGGCTACAAGACCGAGGAGATGGATCCCTGGTATCAGTTCAGAAAGGTACACAACGAGGGGGATGAGGTTGACGCCAAGATCGTCAGCATGATGCCCTTTGGTGCCTTTGCTGAGGTGTTTGATGGTGTTGATGGTTTGATCCACATTTCCCAGATCTCGCTTGACAAGATCGCAAAGCCGGAGGATGTTCTTACGGTTGGCGAGACTGTTCGTGTGAAGATCACCGAGGTAGATGACGAGAAGCGTAAGCTCAGCCTGTCTATCAAGGCTCTTCTCCTTGCCGAGAAGAAGAAGGAAGAGGATGCCGCTGCCGCCGCTGAGGCTGCCGAGCAGGCCGAGATCGATGCCGAGATGGCTCCCTACATCGTAAAGAGCATCTGATTGTAACAAAACAAGAGACCGAGAATTGCGTTTGCCGTTCTCGGTCTTTTTACCCCCTATGCCACAAAAGAAAGGAGAGCTGCCGATGGAAAAGGATCGGAAGGATCGTGTGATCCTGCACTGTGATTGCAATAGCTTTTTTGCCTCGGTTGAGACGGTGCTTAACCCAAGCTATGCGGGCGTTCCGATGGCTGTCTGCGGCAGCGAGGAGGAGCGGCACGGCATCGTGCTTGCCAAAAACGAGTTGGCGAAGCGGTACGGTATCGAAACGGCAGAGACGGTTTGGTCGGCGCGGCAAAAGTGCCCCGATCTGGTGATTGCCCCGCCGCACCACGATGCCTATGTGGAATTTTCTCACCGCATTAACCGCATTTATGATCGGTACACCGACCTGGTAGAACCATTTTCCATTGATGAATCATGGTTGGATGTGACCGGCTCTGCCAACCTGTTTGGCGATGGCCCCACCATTGCCGAGAAGATCAGAAACGATGTGAAGCGCGAGATCGGTGTTACCATTTCCATTGGTGTCTCCTTTAATAAAATGTTTGCCAAGATCGGCAGCGACTATCAAAAACCGGATGCCGTTACCATCATTTCAAGAGATAATTTCAAGCAGATCGTCTACCCACTCCCGGTTCGCGCCATGATGTATGTTGGCCCTCGCACGGCGGCTGCGCTTGAAAATTGTAACATCCGCACCATTGGTGCATTGGCGGCTGCTTCGCCCACATTTCTTGTCGGTCGCTTTGGCAAGGCAGGGGAGGCGTTGCACGCCTATGCCAACGGGATGGATGACAGCCCCGTGCACAGCAGGGAGGAGCGCTCCGCCCCCAAAAGCGTGGGCAATGGCATGACCTTTCACCACGATCTTGTCAGCGCGGAGGAGATTCGCGCCGGGCTGGGCTTTTTGTCCGAGGAGGTCGCGGCTCGCTTACGTGCGGCCGGGCTGCGCGCTACGACCATTGCACTTGCTGTGAAGGATACGCTGCTGCAAACCATCTCGCGGCAGATGCCACTGCCTGCCCCCACCAATCTCGGTCGTGAGCTGGCAGATGCTGCCATGGTGCTGACGCGCAAGGCGTGGAACATCGGTCGCCCCATTCGTGCCCTGACCGTGACAGCCATGAATCTCATTCCGCTGGACGAGGGCGGGGAACAGATCGGCTTTTTTGACGAGGAGAAGGATCGCCGCCGCGAAAAAACCACCCGCATTGAGGATACAATGGATAAGATCCGCGCCCGCTACGGCAAGGCCGCTATCTCCTCCGGTGCTACCATATCCAGTGATTTTGGCATATCTCCACACAAAAAGACGGCGAAAACGGACAAAAGCACGAAAACAAACGAGAAAAATCCTTGATTTTTATAAAAAATGTAGACAAAAACATTGAAAATACGAAATAGGTATGTTATACTATAATATAATTATCTGTATTTTTTCGTAAACGGTAGCCTTTTGGCTTCGTTGCGTGCCAATCCTCTCTTTCGGGTGATAAATATGAATTATTTTAAGAGCTTTGAGGATTTCCTTTCGTTCCTTCAACTGCAGTTCACCACCATCCGGTGGACGGATATTTTGGATATATTGATTCTTGCGGTACTCTTTTATTACGGGTATCGCTTTATCAGCGAGCGTCGCGCCGGCAAGCTGACGGTTGGCATTTTGCTGATCGCCATTGTGATGGTCGTGAGTGATTTTCTCAACCTGTATGCCGTTCGGTTCTTGCTCGGCAACATTTTCCAGGTCGGCATCATTGCGCTGATTATCCTGTTCCAGCCCGAGCTTCGCGGTGCGCTGGAGAAGATGGGTGAGGAGCCGCTTCGCGGCTTTAAGGGCCTTGGTGAGCAGCGCTCGCTTGCCAGCCGTGCCGAAATGGTAGAGGCTCTTTGTGAGGCTGTTTCGGATATGTCTCGTACCAGAACGGGTGCGCTGATCGTGATGGAGCGTTCGACCAAGCTGGGGGATATTATTCGCTCGGGCGTTGAGCTGGATGCCAAGGTCACGGCTTACCTTATCCGCAACGTGTTTTACAACAAGGCGCCGCTGCATGACGGTGCGATGATTATCCGCAACGGTCGTATCTGCGCTGCCAGCTGCTTTTTGCCGCTGACCGAGCGTGCCATCAATCAGGATCTTGGCACACGTCACCGTGCCGCCCTCGGTATGAGTGAGATCAGCGATGCGCTGATTATCGTGGTGTCCGAGGAAACAGGTACCATTTCGATCGCCTTTGATGGTGAATTGAAGAGAAATCAGAACTACCAGACGCTCAAGCAAACGCTCACCGAGCTGTGCGTGCGTAAGTAAGGAGGGGGACGGATGAAAACCAAAGAATGGCTTGCCCGCCGCCCGCAGCACCTTGTTGCGCGTGTTGTTTGTCTCTTGCTTGCCGTGATTACCTGGCTGTGTGTGATGCGCGTCTCTCCTCCCATTTGCGGCGCTACGCTTAACAATGTGTCCTTGCGTGTTGTCGATGCAGATGGTGTGGCTTATACCGGAGAGCTGGATAGCGATGTCATGGCCAAGGTGCGTATTCAAGGCACAAAGGAGACTCTTGCGGCGGTAACGGCATCGGATGTCAGCGCTTATGTGAATATGATCGACCTGATTGCCGAGGATGAATTGGCACTTGATGGGATATACACCATGACGGTATATTTTAAAACCCCGGAGGGGATCACGATTGATGGCAGCTACAATGTCAATGTCCGCTTGAAAGAGAAGGCGTGATATGGCACTCACATATCTCATCCCATCAATCAATTTGCCGATCACGGCACCGCCGGAGGAGGCACTTGCCGCCGCTGCGCGGCAGCTTAAGCGGTTAGGAGCCGCCTCGGAGACGATCCGATATCATATTTATCGCCGCTCGGTGGATGCGCGCAAGCGGGAGGACATTCGCTTTGTGTATTCCGTTGCTGCCAGCGGCGATTTTTCTGTTCAGTCGGCTGCGCGGCTTGCCCGCGCGGGGCTCTCGCCTTTGGCAGAAGGCGCACCCCTATGCGTGCACGGCAGCGAGACGCTTACTGCACGCCCTGTTGTGGTAGGGACAGGCCCTGCCGGTCTCTTTGCCGCCCTGTTGCTTGCCGAGCAGGGGTATTGTCCCTTGGTGCTGGAACGCGGTGGTGATGTCAATGACCGCGTGAATGCCGTTTCTGCCTTTTCCAAGACACGTGTGCTGGATGAAGAGACCAATATCCAATTTGGCGCAGGTGGGGCGGGTACTTTTTCGGATGGTAAGCTGGTAACGCGTGTCAGCGATCCGCTGAACAACTATGTCCTCTCTCAATTTGTTGCCTTTGGTGCCCCTGCCGAGATCACCATGCTGGCCAAGCCGCACATTGGTACGGATATTCTTCGTACCCTTGTCTTTCGTATGCTTGCCCGCATTGAGGAGCTTGGTGGTGAGGTGCGCTACCATACCTGCGTGCGGGATTTGCGCTTGTCGAGTGGTCGCGTGTCGGCCGTGGTAACGGAGGACGGCGAGATTCCTTGCGGCGCGTTGATTCTTGCCATAGGTCACAGCGCGCGGGATACCTATCGCATGCTGCTCTCGCACAATATCGCCATAGAGGCAAAGCCCTTTTCGGTCGGTGTGCGCATCGAGCATTTGCAGGAGGATATTGACCGTGCCATGTACGGTCGCTTTGCGGGGCATCCTGCCCTTGGTCACGCAGAATATACGTTGTCCGATCGCACAGGCGAACGCGGTGTTTATACCTTCTGTATGTGTCCGGGCGGCGAGGTCGTTGCCGCGACCAGCGAGACGCATGGCGTTGTGGTGAACGGGATGAGCGCTCACGCGCGGGATGGCAAAAATGCCAATGCCGCAGTGGCCGTCTCGGTCAATCGTGAGGATTACGGCAACACGCCGGAGGCGGCGATCGCCTTCCAGCAAAGGATCGAACAAGCAGCCTATCGGGCGGGTGGCGGCGATTATAGTGCCCCCGCGTGTCTGCTTGGTGATTTTATGGAGGGCAAGCAGGCCGGTGAGATCAACGGTCGCATCGCGCCGAGCTATATGAACGGCGGCGTGCGCCCTGCATTGCCTGATGAATACCTGCCCGAATTTGTTGTGCGCTCTTTGCGCTATTCCTTGCCTCTGTTTGAGAGGCGTATTGCCGGCTATACCGTGCGTGACGCGGTTTTGACCGGGCCGGAAACACGAACCTCCGCCCCCTTGCGTATCCTGCGTAATGAGGCGCGTGTTTCTTTAACACTGGATAATCTTTACCCCTGCGGCGAGGGGGCCGGCTATGCCGGCGGTATTACCTCCGCCGCCCTGGATGGAATCCACACGGCCGAGGCCGTGATGGCACGCTATCGTTCCGAATGGTAATGTGAGAGGAGGTCGCCATATGCTGGAGCAGACAGGTGTTGTGATCAGCACCGAGGGGGATATTGCCCATGTTTCCTTTATGCGCGCCTCCGCTTGTGAGGGCTGCCACCGTCATGCAGAGGGCTGCTCTGCCTGTTCTATGCTTGGTGGTGACCGCCGTCATACCGCCCGCGCCAAAAATCCAATCGGCGCGCGCCCCGGTGATCGCGTGCGCGTTGCCACGCCCGAGGGGCGTGTGCTTGCCTATGCGGCGCTGGTCTTTCTTCTTCCCATTTTGCTTTCCTTTGTCGGCTATCTTGTCGGCGCGGGTATATGGGGAGAGAGTAGTCTGCCCGCCGGTCTTTGTGCCGCGGCGGGATTTCTGCTGGCGTTCCTTTTGTCGATTCTTGTCTCTGCCCGCATGGCCAAACGCCCGCCGGATGCCGAGATTATGACTGTGATAAATTAAGAAAGGCGAACAGGGATTTACCTGCTCGCAGAGTGAAATAATGCTGAAAAAAACTGAAACCACCAGAGAGAAACGGTGGCTTCTGCATGAGGAGGAAGAAGGCTTTTGCGCCTCTTCTGTGGAGGAGATTGTTTCTGCGCTCGGCATCAGCCGTGTTTTGGCAAGGCTTCTTGTCTGCCGCGGATATCGTGATGCCGAAAGTGCCCGCGCCTTTATCTGTATGGAGAGCGAGCTGCTGCACAACCCCTTCGCGATGAAGGATGTGGAGCGTGCGGTCAACCGCATTCGCCGTGCCATCCGTATGAAGGAAAAAATCACCATTTACGGTGACTATGATGTTGACGGTGTTACCGCCGTCTGTACGCTGTACCTGTATCTCAAAAAGCAAGGGGCAGATGTGGATTATTACATCCCCAATCGCGCAGGGGAAGGGTATGGCGTCTCCTGCCCTGCCATTAAAGCCCTTGCTGAAAACGGCACCCGCCTGATTATTACGGTGGATACCGGCATTACCGCAGGAGAGGAGGTCGCCTTCGCCAAGACGCTTGGTGTTGACGTTGTGGTGACCGACCACCATGAGTGCCGTGCCGAGCTGCCGGAGGCCGAGGCTGTGGTCAACCCCCACCGCCCGGATTGCCCCTATCCCTTTAAGGAGCTTGCGGGGGTCGGCGTGGTCTTCAAGCTGATCTGCGCATACGAGGAAAGCAGCAGCGGCGACCGCCGCTCTGTCTGCGTGCGCCGTATGTGTGAGGAGTATGGCGATCTGGTTGCCATTGGTACCATTGCCGACGTGATGCCCATTCGTGATGAGAATAAGCTCATTGTCAGCTTTGGCCTTAGCCAAATTGAGAATTGCCGCCGCCCCGGCCTGTTGGCCTTGATGGAGGCTGCCTCCTCTCGCACCGATGGCCGCCATGCCAAAAAACAGCAAAAGATCACCTCCGGCTATATCGGCTACACCATCGCCCCCCGCATCAATGCGGCAGGGCGTATCCGCAGCGCATGCCGCGCGGTAGAGCTTTTTCTTTCGCGTGATAAAAGCGAGGCTGCCAAGCTTGCTGAGGAGCTGTGTGAAGCAAACCGTGAGCGGCAGGATGAGGAAAACCGCATTATGGAGGAGGCCTATCGCCGCATAGAGAGCGACCCCACCTTCTCCGGCAATCCGGTGATCGTGCTGGATGCCGAGAACTGGCACCACGGTGTGATTGGTATCGTGGCCTCGCGCATTACCGAGCGGTATGGGCTGCCGTCTATTCTTGTCTCCTTTGAAGGGGGCGAGGACGGTGTATATTTGGATAGTGATATGGGCAAGGGCTCCGGGCGCAGTATCAAGGGCATGAACCTGGTAGACGCCCTAGTCTATTGCAGCGATCACCTTGTTAAATTCGGCGGTCACGAGCTGGCAGCGGGGCTTAGCGTTACCCGTGGTGAGCTGCCCGCTTTCCGCGAGAAGATCAATGCCTATGCGCGGGAGCATCTGACCGAGGAGGCATTGACCCCTGTGCTGGAGGCCGATTGCGCGCTCACCTGTGCCGATATTACCATGGCGCTGGCAGAGGAGCTGCGCATGCTGGAGCCGTATGGCGTTGGCAATCCCGTTCCTGCCTTTGTGCTGCGGGATGCGCACATCATAGAGTGCGTGCCGATCAGCGGGGGTAAGCATACCCGTCTGGTGGTGGGAGACGGTACATACAGCTTCACGGCCATGTGCTTCTCTCGCAGTCAGGCGCAGATGAACCTGTTTGTAGGTGACTCTGTGGATCTTTTGTTCAATTTGGATGTCAATGAATACAACGGCCGTCGTAGTGTACAGCTGATCGTACGGGATATCCGCCTGTGTGCCGAGAGCCGTGCCGAGGCCGCTGACGAGCGTGCCCGCTTTGAGCAGATCTGGGCAGGGGCTACCTTCCCGGCCGAGGAAAGGCTCGTTCCCACGCGGGATGATTTTGCCGCTGTGTATACCTTGGTTTGCCGCAATGTGCGGGCGGGCTGTGATACGCTTTCTCACCGTGCACTCCTGACCAAGCTGCAAGGTGCCGGGCGAGGGGATATCGGCTACATTAAGCTGAAGATCATCATTCGCGTGCTGCAGGAGCTGAACCTGATGGGCATTGAAGAGGTAAGCGATGAAAATTACCGCTTCAGCATCCAATTTACGAACAAAAAGACTGACCTTGAAAAATCGAACTGGCTGCACCGTCTGCGTGCCCAACAACGATAAGACCAAAAGCTAACGGAAGGAGGAATGCCGCACGCGCGGCAGAGCAATATGGAGCAAAAAGAAAAAAAGGTTATGACAGAGGAAGAGAAACAGGCCGCTACGCGCGCAATCGAAGAGCAGTTTGATGCGTTGCTTGCCCGCCTTGCATCCTCCGGCCGTACTTATTATCTTGATAAGATCCGAGAGGCCTACCAATATGCGGCCGCTCTGCACGCCGGGCAGTTCCGACTGAGCGGTGAGCCGTATATCTCTCACCCCTTGGCCGTTGCCACCATCGTGGCAGACTTAGAGCTGGATACCGATTCGATCTGCGCCGCCCTTCTGCATGATACCGTAGAGGATTGCTCGGATAGGACCAATCTTACCGAGATTCGCCGCCTCTTTGGCGAGGAGGTTGCGCTGCTGGTTGACGGTCTGACCAAGATCCTGCAGATGAAGGTGGAGGATAAGGAAGAGGCGCATATCGAAAACATCCGTAAGATGCTGCTTGCCATGAGCAAGGATATCCGTGTGATCTTTATCAAGCTTTGCGACCGTCTGCACAATATGCGTACGCTGGCGGCAAAGTCGCCGGAAAAGCAGCGCACCATTGCGCTGGAGACCATGTATATCTACGCGCCGCTGGCACACCGCCTTGGTATGCAGCGTATCAAGCTGGAATTGGAGAATATCAGTCTCTCCTATCTTGACCCCGTTGGTTATAAAGAGGTGCATGACGCCATTGACAGCCGCTACGGTCAGAATCGCGATCTTTTGGTGCTTGCGCGCGACAAGATTGAAGAAAAATTAAAGGAAAACAACATCCGCTATATGGTTGAGGGGCGTGTCAAATCGGTCTACAGCCTGTATCGGAAAATGTATAACAATAATAAGACCATCGACGAGATCTACGACTTTTACGCCCTGCGCGTGATCGTGGAGACGGAGCTGGAGTGTTATACTGTTCTTGGTATCGTGCACGAGCTGTTTAAGTCGGTGCCCGGCCGCTTTAAGGACTATATCTCCACCCCCAAGCCGAACCTGTACCGCTCGCTGCACACCACCGTCATCAGCCGCGGCGGCATTCCGTTTGAAATTCAGATCAGAACCTTTGAGATGCATCGCGTGGCTGAATTTGGTATCGCCGCGCATTGGAAATATAAGTCGGGTGAGTCCTCGGGGACAGAGGTGGATGAGAAGCTTGCCTGGATCTCCCGTCTCATCGAGACCGAGGATAACACCAGAGATCCCGATGAATTTATGCAGGCCTTCAAGACGGACATCTTCCATGATGAGACCTTCGTCTTTACCCCCAAGGGAGACTGTATCTCTCTGCCGCTTGGTGCCACGGTCATTGACTTTGCCTATGCCATTCATACCGCGGTTGGCAACAAGATGATCGGCGCCAAGATCAACGGCATGATCGTACCGATTGACAGCGTGCCTGAAAATGGGCAGATCGTTGAAATTCTTACCTCCTCGTCCAATAAGGGTCCCAGCCGAGACTGGATCAAGACCGTTAAGACCAGCGAGGCGCGCAACAAGATCCGCCAATGGTTCAAAAAAGAGAAGAGAAGCGAGAATATCGAGGTCGGCCGCGCCGAGATCGACCGCGAGCTTTCGCGCATCGGTCGTCCCTTTACCGAGGCCGAGCGGCAGGAGGTCGTTACCAATATTGCCAAGCGTCTTGGTATTCAAGGGGCAGATGACCTCTATAACACCATCGGCTATGGCGGCTTGTCGATCGCCAAGATTGCCGTTCGCCTGCGTGACGAATTTGACCGCGTTGTCAAATCAGTAGAGCCGCCCTCTCCCATGGAGATCTCGCAGGTCAAAACGGTGGAAAAACCGAAAAACCTGCGTACCAGCAGCGGCATTATTGTCGATGGCACCACCGGCTGTATGGTCAAATGTGCCAAGTGCTGCAACCCGCTGCCGGGCGATGATATCATTGGCTTTATCACCAAGGGCTATGGCATCTCGATTCATAAGCGTGATTGCCCCAATGTGGCGGCAAGCCGGCAGGATCCTGCCAATGCCGACCGCTGGGTAAAGGCAGAGTGGGAGAGAGATTTTGCCTCCACCATCTCGGTATATGAGGCCATGATTCACATCGTGGCAGAAAACAATATTACCCTGATCGCCGATATTACCGGCGCGCTTGCGGATATGAAGGTCACCATTATGCAGATCAATTCGCAAAAGCGACCGGATGATATGCAGTCGATCCAGTTAACGGTCGGGTGTAAGAATGTGGGACATTTCCGTTCCATCGTTTCGCGCCTGCAAAGCATTCCGGCTGTGCAGTCTGTCAGCCGCGGATTAGGACGATAAAACGTAAAATAAGGAGCAAGTATGATAGCCGTATTGCAACGCATCCGGCATGCGCGTGTGAAGGCTGACGGTGTAGAAAGCGGTAGCTGTGAGCACGGTCTGCTGATTTTGCTGGGTGTCAGCGTCGAGGATAGCATGGAGGATGTACGCCTCCTTGCCGATAAAATTCCGCGCCTGCGCATCTTTTGTGATGAACAGGGAAAAATGAATATTTCTCTGCTTGATGTAGGGGGCGGCGCGCTGATCGTTTCCAATTTCACGCTGCTTGCCAACTATTCGCACGGCAACCGTCCCGATTATTTGGCTGCCGCGCGACCGGAGCAGGCTGTGCCGCTCTATGAGGCATTTGTGGAAGCCATTCGGGCGCAGGGCATTCCTGTTTCTTGCGGTGTGTTTGGTGCCGATATGCAGATTGATATGCAGGCAGATGGGCCTGTTACCATCGTTATGGATTCCGAAAAATTGAAAAGGGGAAGAGGCAAATGATTTTGACAGTAGAGGGCGACATCAGCGCATACTATGTGCAAACGCTCTGTCTCTTGTTTTTCCCAGGCTCAAAATTCGGGGTAGAGGAAAAGCCTTCTCCCGAGAATCCGGAGGCGCATGTTTGCTTTGTGCGAGAGGGGGATACCTTCCGCGCGACTGCCGCGATCTCCTTCCAAGGTCGTTCTGTTACCGCACAGGGGGAGCTGAATCGCTCCGATATTCCCGATGCCAGCGACGAGCGGCTTGCCAAGGTAGCCGTTGGCCGTGCCGTGTTTGGCGCGGGCAAGGAGCTGTTGGGCTATACGCCCCCGTGGGGCATTTTAACAGGGGTTCGTCCCTCCAAGGTGGCAAGCGAGCTGATCCTCACCGGTAACGGTATTTTGCGCTCCAAGCGCATTTTGCGGGATGAATACTTCGTTAATCCCAAGAAGGCAGCACTTGCTGTTTCGGTTGCCGCTACCGAGCTGAAAATTACCAAGTCTGTTTCGCTTCACGACACCTGCAGCGTCTATATTTCTATCCCGTTCTGCCCCTCGCGCTGCGCCTACTGCTCCTTCGTTTCCGGCACCTCGGGGCGGCTTCTTTCCCTGATCGACGATTATCTGGCAACTCTGTTTCTCGATATTGACAATATTTTTTCGGTCATCCGGTCGCTTGGGCTAACGGTCAGCACCGTCTATATCGGCGGGGGTACCCCTACGGTTCTGACCCCCAAAAACCTGCGGGCGCTGCTGGCCCGTGTGGCAAAAAATGTAGATGTCTCCTCGCTTGCCGAGTTTACGTTGGAGGCAGGACGCCCGGATACCATCACGCAGGAAAAGCTGGCCATTGCGCATGAATATGGTGTTACCCGTGTCAGCGTCAATCCCCAAACCCTGTCGGATGAGCTGCTCGTCAGCATTGGTCGTCGCCACACGGTAGACGAGTTTTACCGTGCTTATGAGCTTGCCCGAAATTCCGGCATTCGCGATATCAATGTGGACCTGATTGCCGGTCTGCCGGGGGATAATTTCAGTAATTTCTCGGTTTCTATGGATGCGGTGCTTTCGCTCGCTCCCACCAACATTACCGTGCACAGCTTCAGCGTGAAAAACGCCGCAGATATCCGCAAAAAAGAGGGCTTTGCCCTGCAGCTCGGCGGTGGCGATGCCGCCAAGAGCGTAGAATATTCCCAGCTTCGCACCAAAAATGCCGGGTATCGTCCGTACTATATGTATCGGCAAAAGAATACCGTCGGCAACCTCGAAAATGTCGGCTACGCGACCGAGGGGCATGAGGGGCTTTATAACGTCTTTATGATGGAGGAGCTGCACAGCATCTTTGCTGTTGGTGCGGCTGCCGTTACCAAGCTGGTGCACCATTGCGCACCGCGTACAGGTACCAGTAAAATCCAACGCATATTTACTCCCAAATATCCATATGAATATTTAAGAGATGCGGAGAAGATCCGCTTGGGAGATCGGGATGTGGGTATTCCTTCCCTTGCGGAAAAGATCCAGGGCTTTTACGAGGCAAAGGAGCTCTGACCGCATAGGGAGGGGCTATGAAGCAGCTTACAAAAACCACGGGCGAGAAGGATCGTCGTCAGTTTCTGACCGGGGTGCTTTTTCTTGGCGGTGCCAATATTCTTGTCAAGATCATTGGTCTTTTGTTTAAAATTCCCATGTCCTATTATCTGGGGGACGAGGGGATGGGCTACTTCAATTCGGCTTACCAGATCTACACATGGCTGTATATGTTTTCCACCGCCGGGCTTCCGGTGGCGGTTTCGATCCTGGTGGCGGAGGCTCGCACACGGGGAGAGGTGGCAAGCGTGCGGCGCATTGAGCGGCTGACGGTGTCTGCCTTTCTTCTTCTCGGGCTTTCCTCTACCGCGCTTATGTTTTTTGGCGCGCGCCCGCTTGCCTTGATGATTGGCACGCAGGACGCGCGCTATTGTATCGCGGCCATCGCGCCTACCATGCTGTTCATCTGCCTTTCCAGCGCTATGCGCGGCTATTTTCAGGGCTTTTCGGAAATGGCGCCCTCTGCCGTCTCGCAGGTGCTGGAGGCGCTTGGCAAGCTGCTGGTCGGTGTTGCCTTGGCTGCTTATGCCATCAGGCGGGGCTATGCGTTGCCGCTGGTGGCGGCTTATGCGGTGGCAGGCCTTGCCGTGGGCGAGGCGGCCGGCATGCTCTATCTGCTGCTTGCCCGCTATCTTTATCAAAAGCGGGGACGGCTTGCAGTCTTGTCTCCTCTTGCGGGTGAGGTCGCGCACACCTCCGGGCGCACGCTGCTTTCGCGACTTTTACGCATTGCGCTGCCGATCACGCTATCCTCCCTTGTCATGGGGCTCACGGGTATGATTGACCTGGTTATCGTGCAAAGAAGGCTGCAGGGCATTGGCTACCTGCCAACAGAGGCAACCGCCTTTTACGGGAACTATACGACGCTTGTTGTGCCCATGTTCAATCTGCCGCCCGCTTTGATCTATCCCATCGCCACGGCTGCCGTGCCGCTGCTTTCTGCGACACTTGCGGCGGGTAACCAACATGGTGCCAAGCGGCTGATGGGCTCTGTTTTACGCGTCACCTCGCTGATCGCCATGCCCTGCGCACTCGGTATGGCCGTTTTCAGCCGCCCGATCTTGCGGCTGTTCTTTCGCGAGGATATGGCAGATACAGCCGCACCGTTGCTTTCTGTGCTTGCCATCGGCACGCTCTTTCTTTCGCTGCTAACGGTCAGCAACGCGATTTTGCAGGCAAGCGGTCTTGCCTCGCGTCCGATTTTTTCCATGCTGGTTGGAGGCGGTGTCAAGCTGGCTACCAGCTATTTTCTCATCGGTACGCCTGTCGTCGGCACGCTCGGCGTTCCGCTGGGCACCGTGCTTTGCTATCTGGCTGCGATGCTTTGTAATCTGTGGGTGCTGTTGCGGCGGCTTTCCTTTGTTCCATCTCTTTCCTTTACCTTTTTTCGACCATTTGCAGCTGCTTGCTTGTCCGTGGGGGCAGCACTCGGCTTTTATCTGGCGCTTGGCGGGGACGGTGGAGGACGTTTGCTGATCTTGGCAGCCATTGCGCTGGCTGCTTTGGTGTATGTAGCCGCTGTATTCCTGACACGCTCGGTCACAGAGGAGGATGTTCTTCTCCTGCCGGGCGGAAAAAAACTTGCACAAATTTTGTATCGTCAAAAACAAACTGCTTAAAGGAGACTGCGCCGTGTTATTTTCGCCGCAAGACTTTTCTAAAAAAGAGCAATACACCTTTGAAGATCTGCTTGCTCTCGTCCGTTTTCTTCGCTCTCCTGCGGGGTGTGAGTGGGATCGTGCCCAAACACACGCCAGTGTCCGCAAAAACCTGCTGGAGGAGGCGTATGAGGTGGCCGAGGGCATCGATCGGGATGACCCCACTATCCTGCGCGAGGAGTTGGGGGATTTCCTTTTTCAAGCCGCCTTCCATATGGTGATGGAGGAAGAGCAGGCGCGTTCTTTGCCGGAGGAGATCATAACCGATGTTTGCCGCAAGATGATCTCTCGCCATCCGCATTTGTTTGGCAGCACGCCTGAGCGCGTAGCGGCCGAGGCCGTGCCTGCACGCTGGGAGGAGCTGAAGCGAGCAGAGAAGGGGCAGCACAGCACGACAGAAACCTTGCGCGCGATCCCCAAAACCCTGCCCGCGCTGATGTACGCGCAAAAAATGGCTGATAAAGCAGCGCGTGCCGGCTTTACTTATGAAAGTGTTGAGGAGGCGGGAGAAAAGGTACGCGAGGAATGGGACGAGCTTACCGCTGCAAAAACGCGAAAGGAACAGGAGGAGGAGCTAGGGGACATGCTGTTTGCATTGGTCAATTACGGTCGCTTTTTGGGGCTTGACGCAGAGGAGGCACTTGTCCGCGCAGCACAAAAATTCCTTGGTCGCTTTGCCGTTCTTGAAGAAAATCTTGCATCTTCTAATCGCGAAATGACAAGTTGCACAAAAAACGAGCTGCTTTCTGCCTGGTATGAGCTAAAAAATACAGAAAAATCAACAAAAATTGCAAAAATATAGAAAAAACCCTTGATATATAGAAACAGATATGGTATACTATCTTTAGAAAATAGCGGACATGCGCCGCGTTTTAAAAACTTATTATGAAAGGAACCCACCACCATGAACAAGACCGAGTTGATTGAACAGGTTGCAAAGGAAACAGAGATCACAAAGAAGGCCGCCGAGGCTGCTGTAAATGCAGTTTTTGAGGCAATCGCAAAGGCCCTCGAGAATAAAGAAGAGGTACAGGTTTTCGGTTTCGGCAAGTTTGTCGTTAACGAGAGAGCTGCTCGTGAGGGCCGCAATCCCGCAACCGGTGAAAAGATCACCATCGCCGCATCCAAGTGCCCCGCATTCTCCGCAAGCAAGGCTTTGAAGGATCGCGTAAACGGCTAATTCGCTATGCGTCTTGATAAGTACCTCAAGGTTGCGCGCATTATTAAGCGTCGCACCGTTGCCAACGACGCATGCGATGCCTCGCATGTTACCGTCAATGGTAAGCCCGCAAAGGCCTCTTATGATGTCAAGCTCGGCGATGTGATCGAGGTGAGCTTTGGCAGCCGCGTGATGCGGGTGCGCGTTCTTGATGTGAAGGACAGCACCAAAAAGGCTGATGCAGCGGAAATGTATGAGGTTGTTCCGTAAAGCTTCATAATCAACAGCGTCTTCGCATACAATGCAGTAACATTGTATCGGAGGCGCTGTATGAATTTACAAGAGAATGAGAACGGCCAAACCGTTCTTTTGAAGGATCGTGCCCGTCTGGAGGTAGATGGTGTTTCAGATGTTGTCAGCTTTGATGAGGCGGCTGTGATCCTGCGTACCGCATTGGGCGGCATGACGGTGGAAGGCGAGGGGCTGCATATCACCCGCCTGGATCTTGAAAAGGGGCTTCTTGCCCTTGAGGGGCGCATCGGCGGGATCTTCTACACAGGGGATGCAAGCACCGGTAAAAAGGGAGGCTTTTTCTCCCGCCTGATGAAGTAATTATGCCGGTATCCATGTGGGGGCTGCTTTTTGCCCTTTTGTATTCGCTTGCGTTTGGCGGTTTGCTTCACCTTGTGTATGACGGCATTCGTATCGCGCGCGTGCTTTGCGGTGTGCGTTACCATGGCGGTATGAGCGAGCGATTGCGCGCTTGCCGCTTGCCGCTGCTGCCGCCTGGTTTTGCCACCCGCCCACCTCGGCGGGCAGGGGAGCGGCTGCGTGCGGTTTTTGTTTTTCTGACCGATGTGCTGTTCTGCCTGCTTTCCTCCTTTTTGTTCTCCCTCTTTGTCTATTGGCAGAACGATGGCGAGTTCCGCGCTATTTTGCTTGTCGGTGCTGCGCTGGGCTTTGCCGTTTGGCATATCACGCTTGGGCGTCTGATCGTGGCCGCAAGTGAGACGGTCGCCTTTTTTCTTCGTGTGCTGGCTTTCTATTTGTTTTTGCTTGTCCGCGTGCCTGTGTTGCTTTTGCTTCGTTCGCTTTGGCGTGTGGCAAGGCTGATCTTTACGCTCCTGCGCCGTCTCACAAGTGCTCTTTACGAGCGCCTCTATCTGCCGCACCGTAGCCGTCGTGAAGAAAAACGGCGATTGCGCGCATGCTTTGCTGATCTGATTTCGTGATGTAACGCCGTCCGGAGGAGCACCCCGGACGGTATTTTTTGTAGAAATCTGCGAAAAGCTCTTGCAATATGGGTGTAATTGTGCTATAATAAAGAAAATTTCATACAACTTATCAAGAGCGGCGGAGGGACTGGCCCTGTGAAGCCCGGCAACCTGTCATGGGATAAGGTGCTAATTCCCGAAGATGAGAACATTCTTGCAGCCTCGGGATGGTCAGTCGATCACCCCGGCTTTTTTGTTGTAAAAAGAGGTATAACATGAGTAGAAAACTATTTACATCCGAGTCGGTAACCGAAGGGCATCCCGACAAAATGTGTGACAAAATCTCGGACGCGATCCTGGACGAGATGCTGCGTGCTGACCCCATGTCCCGTGTAGCCTGCGAGACCTTTGCTACCACCGGCATTATCATGGTTATGGGCGAGATTACCACAAATGCCTATGTCGATATTCCCGGTGTGGTTCGCCGCACGGTAGAGGAGATCGGCTATGACCGCGCCAAATATGGCTTTGATTGTCATACCTGCGCTGTTCTCAATTCCATTCATGAGCAGTCACCTGATATTGCTATGGGTGTTGACCGTTGCGCCGAGGCAAAGAGTGGCGAAATGACCGACGCGCTGGATACCGGCGCGGGCGATCAGGGGTTGATGTTTGGCTACGCGTGTGATGAAACGCCCGAAAAAATGCCCCTGCCCATTTCGCTTGCCCACAAGCTGGCACTGCGCCTGACCGCTGTACGCCGTGAGGGCATTTTGCCCTATCTGCGCCCGGATGGTAAAACGCAGGTGACCGTGGAATATGAAGATGATACCCCCCTTCGTGTCGATACTGTCGTTGTATCCTCCCAGCACAGCGAGGATGTTGCGCTGGAGACCATCCGCGCCGACATTATCCGCGAGGTCATTGAAAAGATCATTCCTGCCGATTTGATGGACAAGGATACCAAGATCTTTGTGAACCCCACCGGCCGTTTTGTCATCGGTGGTCCTATGGGCGATACGGGTCTGACGGGCCGTAAGATCATTGTCGATACCTACGGTGGCTATGCCCGCCATGGCGGCGGTGCCTTCTCGGGTAAGGATCCGACCAAGGTAGACCGCTCCGCCTGCTATGCGGCTCGCTATGTTGCCAAAAATGTGGTAGCAGCAGGGCTTGCTTCTCGTTGTGAGGTGCAGCTTGCGTATGCCATTGGCGTTGCCAAGCCTGTTTCTCTTCGTATTGATACCTTTGGCACGGCCAAGGTAGCAGAAGATCAGATCGCTGAGGCTGTTAATCGCCTCGTAGATCTGCGCCCCGGCGCCATCATCAAGCGCTTTGACCTGCGCCGTCCGATCTATAGCCCGCTTGCCGCTTACGGCCATATGGGACGTGAGGATCTGGATGTCGCTTGGGAGAAAACAGATCTGGCAGATGAGCTGCGCAAGGCGCTCGCATAATTCGCATAGGAAGACCGAAACACCCATCCCCCCTCCGTTGCATAGAATGCAGTAAAACCTGTTTTTTTGGAGGAGTGCGATGCAAGTATCGGATTTTTTGGAAATTATCGTGTGTATGTTGGCGGTTTACGGCATATATGCCATTCTTTGCCGCCTTTTGGCGCACGGCTGTTATAAGGGGGATTTGGCGGTAGGAATTCGCATCAAGCGCGAATCAGACCATGCCGACCCGGCGGTGATAGCCGATGGTGTTCGCCGCGCACGCTTTTTGACCGAGGGGCAACGTGGAAAAATGTTGCCTCCGGTCATTTTGCTCACAGGGCAAATCAAAGACCTTGACGCCAATGAGCTTGCCGAGCTGGCAGCAGAATGTGAGGTCTATTACAAACTGACGTAAAAAAGGAGGCGGATTGCGCATGGCAGCACCCGAAAAGGCTTGCATCAGCGGCACGGTGGAAACCATTGTCTATCACAACGAGGCAAACGACTATACCGTGGTTGAGCTGGTTGGTGATGACGATAGTCTGATTACCGCTGTTGGCGAGTTGCCCTTCCTTGCCGAGGGGGAGGAGGTCATTCTGTATGGCCGCTGGACAACGCATGCAACCTATGGTCGTCAATTTGTCGTAGAGAGTTTTGAAAAGCGTCTCCCCTCCGATGTGCAGGCCATTTTGCGCTATCTTTCCTCGCGCGCGGTCAAGGGGGTAGGCCCTGTCATTGCCGCTAAGATCGTCAGTCGTTACGGGGCAGACACCTTTGATGTCATTGAAAACCACCCCGATTGGCTTGCTGACATCCCCGGCATCTCGCCCAAGAAAGCGGCCGCCATCAGCGAATCCTTTCGCGAGCAGAGCGGCGTTCGCTCGGTGATGATGTTCTGCCGCGACTTTTTTGGCGCCGCCACCACTACGCGCGTCTATAAACGGTTTGGTGCAGGGGCTGTTGGGATGATTCGGGAAAACCCCTATTGCCTGTGCGAAGCGGAGCTTGGTATTGGGTTTGCAAAAGCAGACGAGATTGCTGCTACGCTCGGCTTTGATCGTGAGGCGCAGGTGCGCCTTGCAAGCGGCCTGCACTATGTGCTGAGCTATAATGCTATTGCCAATGGGCATAGCTGCTTGCCGCGGGAAAAGCTGATCGCGGCAGGGGCAGAGCAGCTTGGTGTTTCTCTTGAGCAGATCGAGGTCGCGCTGGATCGCTGTTTGCGCGAGGGCAGCTTGGTGGCATATGCACGTGTCGATGAAGGGGAAAAAACGCCCCGCAGCTATATTTTTACTGCTGAAAACGCAGAGGCAGAGGCTTACGTCGCAAAAAAAATGCTCACCCTGGATCGCTATTGTACGACCTATGATACAGGGGATATCGAGCTGATGATCGCGCGAGCCGAGGCAGAGCAGGGCATCCGCTATGCCTCGTTGCAGCGGCAGGCCATTCACCGCGCGCTTACCGGTGGCGTGCTGGTGCTGACAGGCGGCCCCGGTACGGGTAAGACCACCGTCATTCTGGCGCTTTTGCGTATTTTTGAATTTCTTGGCAACAAGGTGGCCTTGGCCGCGCCAACCGGTCGCGCTGCCAAGCGCATGTCCGAGGCTGCACGGTATGAAGCGCGTACCATTCACCGCATGCTGGAAATGGAGCGTACCGAAGATGCGGCACTGCCACGCTTTAATCGAAACAGCGGTAACCCGCTGGATGAGAACGTGATTATCGTCGATGAGGCCTCGATGCTGGATCTGCCGCTCATGCAGGGGCTTTTGCGTGCCATGCGTAACGGCACGCGCCTGATTTTGATAGGCGATGCCGATCAGCTCCCCTCGGTTGGAACAGGAAACATCCTGTGTGATTTGCTTTCCTCTAGGGTGTTTCAGACCGTGCGTTTGACAGAGATCTTCCGTCAGTCGCAGCAAAGCCTGATCGTTACCAATGCACACCGCATCAATCGCGGAGAAGCTCCTGTGCTTGACCGCGCAGATAGTGACTTTTTCTTTGTCTCACGCCCCTATGAAAATCAGATTGCCGCAACGGTGGCCTCGTTGATCTGTGAGCGATTGCCGCGTGCCTATGGTGAAGAAATGCGCGAAAAGATTCAGGTCATTACGCCCTCGCGTAAGGGGCGTGCCGGTACAGAGGTGCTGAATGGGCTGCTACAGGAAAAAATGAATCCCCCGTCACCTGAAAAGCGAGAGGTTCGTTTTCGCGATCATCTCTACCGCGAGGGGGATCGCGTGATGCAGGTGCGTAACAATTATGATATTGAATGGGAAAAGGGCGGCATCAGCGGAAGCGGCATCTTTAACGGAGACATTGGCGTGATTGAGCGTATTGAGGCGCGTGACGAGATGCTTTATATCCGTTACGATGATCGGCTTGCCAAATATGAGTATAGCATGCTGGAGGAGCTTGAGCACGCCTATGCCATTACCGTGCATAAAAGCCAGGGTAGTGAATATCCCGTAGTCATTCTCCCCGCATACAGCTGTGCGCCGCAGCTGCTCACGCGCAATCTGATTTATACGGCTGTGACCCGTGCGCGGGAAATGGTGGTGGTGGTGGAGCGGCAGGATATCGTTGCCGGTATGGTAGAAAACAATCGCCATGATATGCGCTACACCTGCCTTGCTGCACGCTTGACCGAGGGGGCTGTCGGATGAGCCACCTAGGAAATTGGCTATGGAACGGCTTGCGCGCCTTGCCGGATCTGCTATACGTTCCCAAATGTGCCTTTTGTGCTACCCGTATGCCACCCGGCAGTAAAACGCCGCTTTGTCCCATTTGCCGCACGCGGTATGAGGATGAAAAGGAGGCCACCTGTCCTGCCTGTGGCGGCCGAATGAGCGATTGCCTTTGTACACCGCCTGATCTGCCAAGTTGCGGCGTTCATCGGATGGTCAAGCTGTTTCGCTACCTTCCCGCATCTGATGAGGTATCGGCACAGATGATCTATCACCTGAAGCATAAGAATCTGATTACGCTGCAGCGCTTTCTTGCGGACGAGCTGGCAAAGCCGCTTTCCGGCCTTGTGGAGCAACCGGAGGAATGGGTCATTACCTATCCGCCGCGCAGCGTGTCCGCTAAACGGCGAGATGGTTTTGACCATGCGGCGGCTCTGGCCAAGGCACTTGCCAAAGGCTTGGGGTGTGCCTATTTGCCCACTCTTGTCCGTGAGGGACATGCAGGGATAGAGCAAAAGCGGCTTTCGCGCACAGCGCGGCTGACGGCAGCGAAAGAAAACTATACGGTGCGTCAGGGGCTTTTTCTTGGCGGAAAACGTGTGGTACTGGTTGATGATGTGATGACCACCGGTGCTACGCTGGTGGCGAGCGCACGGCTGCTGCGAAAGGCCGGCGCGAAGGAGGTCGTGTTCGCTGTTTTGGCACTCACCCCCTCTAAAAAAAGCTATCGAGAATAAAAAACATCGCCAAACGGCAAACAAAGTTGAAAAAATAGAAAAAACACATTGCAATTTTTTTGATACTGTTGTATAATGAAAATGTATGACTTTATCTATTGGGGGAAACCATGCATAAGGAAATTGGAATAGATCTTGGCAGTGCGACCATGTTGATCAGCACCGCTGAGGAGGGGATCATCGCCAAAGAGCCAACGGTTGTGGCAATTGGGCGTGATTCCAATCGGTTATATTCCATCGGCGGGGAGGCCGAGCGCGACGCGGCCGATGCCGCGAAAAACCTGCGTTTGGTTCACCCGCTCCGCGATGGGATCGTGGCCGATGCCGAGGCTACGCGAACCATGATTCAGCACGCGATGCACCTCACCTGCGGCAACCTGATTATCAAGCCGCGTGTGCTGATCGGCATTCCGTTTGACCTCAGCGATGAGGAGGAGGCACTGATTGAGTGGACAGCCGCTCGTGCCGGCGCACGCGAGACCTTTTTGGTCTATACACCTGTGGCCGCTATGGCCGGCATGGGGCTTTCTTTTGAAAGTGCTGTGCTCATTGTGGATATCGGTGCCACACGGACAAGCCTGATGCTGACAGGTGGCGGGAAAATTCTGTATAAGGATACTGTGGCCGTCGGGGGCGATTCCTTTGATAATGCCATTGCAGACTACCTGCTGAATCGCCATCGTATGAAGATCAGCACGCGCTCTGCTCGTATCGTCAAAAACAAGATCGGTACGCTGTGGATCAACCAAGAGGATCGCCGTATTGACATTAAGGGCAAGCAGGCCGAAGATGGCATGCCTGCTACCGTACGTCTTTCCTCGCATGAGATGTTTGACGCATTGGAGGAGCCGACTGCCAAATTGATTGCCGCTGTTTGTGAGGCGATCAACAGCATCCCCTCTGTTCATGTCGGTGAGGTGTTCAGCCGCGGCATTCTGCTGTGCGGCGGTGCTTCACAGCTGGACGGCTTGGATAAAATGATCTCCGGTGTCACGGGCGTCAATGCCCGCGTGGTTGATCGGCCTGACGAGGTGGTAGCTGTGGGGCTTGGTAAGATCCTTGCGGATCTGCCCACCTCCATGAAAAATGAGAAAATCAATATTTCCCAGCGTTGTATGCGCTTGGATTTGTAAAGAGGAACCAATATGCAGAATCAAGATCAAAACAACAAAAAAACACCCCTTAGCGTGCGCATCGTGTGCTTTTCGCTTGCGCTGCTGATGATTGCGGGCGGTCTTTATTATCTCCTGCTGCCGCTGTTTCAATAAAGAAAGGATTCCTTTGTTCGTATGATGCAAGAAAACTATACGCTCCTTTGTGATTTTTATGAATTGACCATGGCAAACGGCTACTTTGTGCTGGGGCGTAAGGATGAGATCGCGTATTTTGACGTGTTTTTTCGCACCATTCCGGATGGTGGCGGCTTTGCCATTTTTGCAGGGCTGGATCAGCTGGTGCAGTATGTCCATAACCTCCACTTTACCGAGGAGGATATCCGCTTTCTGCGCACCAAAAATATGTTCGGCGAGGACTTCCTTGATTACCTGCGCAACTTCCATTTCACGGGGGATATTTGGGCAATGAAGGAGGGCACTCCCATTTTCCCGGGCGAGCCCATCATCACCGTTCGCGCTCCTATTATTGAGGCGCAGCTGGTAGAGACCTTTGTACTGCTGACCATGAATTTGCAGTCCCTGATCGCCACCAAGGCCAATCGTATCGTTCGAGCGGCCGAGGGGCGTGCCGTGGCTGAGTTTGGTTCTCGCCGCGCCCAGGGCGCACAGGGGGCTATTCTTGGTGCGCGCGCCGCATATATCGGCGGCTGTGGCAGTACCGCTTGTACGATTAGCGATCGTGAATATCATATCCCCACCACGGGCACGATGGCCCATTCTTGGGTGCAGATGTTCTCGGATGAATATGCTGCCTTCAACGCCTATTGCAAGCTCTATCCTGAAAATGCCACGCTACTGGTGGATACCTACAATGTTTTGGAAAGCGGCGTGCCGAATGCCATTCGCGCGTTTCAGGAGAACGGCATCGAGCATTGTGCTATCCGCATTGATTCGGGGGATATCGCCTATCTTTCCAAAAAGGCAAGAAAGATGCTGGACGAGGCAGGCTTGACGCAGTGTAAGATTGTGGCGAGCAACTCTCTTGATGAGTTTATCATTCGTGATTTGATTGCACAGGGGGCAAAAATTGATGCCTTCGGCGTTGGTGAACGCCTCATCACCGCCAAGAGCGACCCTGTCTTTGGCTGCGTATATAAGCTGGCGGCTGTGGAAGACGAGCTTGGTAACATCGTGCCGCGCATCAAAATCAGCGAGAATAACGAAAAGATTACCAATCCCTCGTATAAAAAGGTTTATCGCATCATTGATAATGAAACCGGACAACCGATTGCCGATTACCTGACGCTGGCAGACGAAGAGATCGACGAGAGCCAGCCGCTGGAATTGTTTGACCCCATCAGTACATGGAAACGCAAAACGGTGACCAATTATACCGCTCGCCCGCTGCATGAGCCTGTCTTTGTTGCCGGTGAATGTGTGTATGACACCCCTGCGATCGATGATATTAAGAAGTACTGCCTATCCGAGGTGGATGCGCTGTGGGATGAGGTGAAACGATTTGAAAACCCTCATCGCTATTACGTTGATCTTTCTCCTGATTTGTGGGATATGAAGCAGCGTATGCTGAAACATGAAGGCCAGTTCTGAAGGAGCGAACAATGAAAAGATTACAAGCCATATGTCTTCTGCTTTCCCTGTTGCTTGGGTGTGTCTTTTTCCCTGCATGCGATAGCACGCCGTCGGATGTAGTCATCAGCGGGGACGAGCTGTTCCCGAATGAAGATGAGAACAATACACCCACAACGCCTCCGGATGGTAGCGGCGAAGGGGAAGGGAACCCCTCCGGCGGCGAGAACGAAGGTGGCGAGGAAGAACCGCCCGAGGAGGATACAAGCGGCGGCATTGGTAAGAACGAGGCCGTTGATCTACCCTTTGTTCCCGTCTGATAAGAACAAAAGAGGCTGTGCCGAAGCACAGTCTCTTTTTGATTGAACCATATAAAAAACCGAGAACAAAGCATGTTCTCGGTTTTTTTATAGCTATTTAGCTCAACTTTGCATAGTTGATCTTAATGCCGGGGCCCATCGTGGTTGCGACAACGCAGCTCTTGATGTACTGACCCTTTGCGGTAGCCGGCTTTGCCTTGATAACAGCGCCAACAAGAGCATTGAAGTTCTCAATGATCTTTTCAGCACCGAAGGAAGCCTTGCCGATGGGGCAGTGGATGATGTTGGTCTTGTCAAGACGGTACTCAATCTTACCGGCCTTTGCCTCGGTTACAGCACGTGCAACGTCGGGGGTAACGGTACCGGCCTTCGGGTTCGGCATCAAGCCCTTCGGGCCGAGAACCTTACCGAGACGGCCAACAAGGCCCATCATGTCGGGAGATGCGATAACAACATCGAACTCAAACCAGCCGCCCTGAATCTTGGTAACAAGATCCTCAGCGCCTACATACTCGGCACCTGCCTCCTCAGCCGCCTTTGCCTTATCGCCACGGGCGAATACAAGAGTTCTTACACTCTTACCGGTGCCGTTCGGGAGAACGATAGCACCGCGAACCTGCTGGTCAGCGTGACGGGAGTCAACACCCAAACGGATGTGAAGCTCAATCGTTTCATCAAACTTTGCCTTTGCGGTCTGGCAAGCCAGAGCAACAGCCTCAGCGGGGTCATACAGCTTGGATTTCTCAACGAGAGCCATGCTCTCTTTATATTTCTTTCCTACGCTCATTATCTCAATCCTCCTGCGCCTTATTCTTCTACCGTGATACCCATGCTGCGTGCGGTACCGGCAACCATGCTCATGGCAGCCTCGATACTGGCAGCATTCAGGTCAGGCATTTTGGTCTCTGCAATCTTGCGAACCTGATCCTTGGTCAGAGAAGCGACCTTGGTCTTGTTCGGAGCAGCAGAAGCGGTCTCGATGCCGCAAGCCTTCTTAATCAGAACGGCAGCGGGGGGAGTCTTGGTGATGAACGTGAAGGTACGGTCAGCAAAAACCGTGATAACGACAGGAATGATCAGGCCGATATCGTTCTTGGTTCTCTCGTTGAACTCCTTGGTGAAGTTCGGGATAGAAACACCATACTGACCGAGTGCAGGACCAACAGGCGGCTGGGGAGTAGCCTTGCCGGCGGGAAGCTGCAGTTTGATATAACCCATAATTTTCTTAGCCATAAAAATACACCTCCGAATGTGGTACATATACGGGAGAATGAAGTATTTTCTCCCTCCCACAGGGTACCCTTCCAACAGAAGGGGAAGAAGACTGTACAGTCTTCAAGCGTGACGACATTAGTCAGTCAATTTGATATCCTTAGCATCTACCATGATCGGGATATCGCGTTTGCCGGTCGATGCCAGCACCGTAACCTGTTTCTTGTCCTCAGAAATCTCTTGAACGGTACCGTTATAACCTTCAAACATGCCGGAAATGATGGATACGGCATCGCCGATCCGGAAGCCGACGTCTTCCTTGTGGCTCTCTACGTGGAGTGCCTCAACCTCTTTTTCTGTCAGCGGCACGGGCTTGGACCCGGGGCCGACAAAGCCGGTAACACCGGTGATGTTACGAACAACATGCCAGCTTTCGTCTGTCATGACCATCTTCACCAGAACATAGCTGGGGAAGACCTTGGTCTCAACCTCTTTCTCAACACCCTTGTCATTGACCGTGCGGGTGATCTCAACAGGAACCTGCACATCAAAAATCAAGTGGCCGAGGCCGCGGTTTTCAACGATTCGCTCAATGCTGCTCTTTACTTTGTTTTCATAGCCGGAATACGTGTGTGCGACGTACCATCTGGGACCAAGGTTCATCTGATCAATATCGCTCATATCCGTTCGCCTTTACTTATACAAGACTTCCGAGCTTGTTGATTGCCCACGAAAGACTGAAATCGACCAAACCGAGAACCAGCGTGAAAACAATAACGCTAATGATGACCAAAACCGAGTTCTTGCGAAGCTCCGTTCCGGACATCCATACAACCTTCTTCATTTCGCTGCGGAAATCGCGCCAGAACTTGGCAATGCGCGAACCCATGCGCTTGAAGATGTTTGCTTTCTTTTCAGTTTTCTCTGCCATATACAAAACCTCTCAAATCAAAATTTGGGATCCCTTGAGGGATTACTTGGTTTCCTTATGCAGGGTGTGTTTGCGGCAGAAACGGCAGTATTTGTTCCGCTCAAGTCTGTCGGGGTCGTTCTTCTTGTTCTTTTCTGTGTCGTAGTTTCTCTGCTTGCATTCGCTGCATGCCAGGGTAATTTTGACTCGCATATCGGCACCTCCTGTTAAAATTAGAGCCTACGCTCCATGAAAACCATGGTGTCAGCCATGGTATTGTACCTCCCTCGTGTCGGTGAATAGCGGCTTGTCCGTCCCAGTTGGAAAAGCACAACAAAAAAACCTCCGACAGAGGTAAGGATAGTATAACACATCCTTTGTCCTTTGTCAAGAGGTTTTTTACATATAATATAAAAATATTTAATTTTACGCGTCTTCTCCATCAAACAGATCCGGCTGCTTGGCGCTTCCCATCGGGGAAACAGAGGTGTAGGGAAGCCCCAGGTGATTGTAGGCCTGCACCGTGGCGCAGCGACCGCGCGGTGTGCGACTGAGGAAGCCGATCTGCAGCAGATACGGCTCATACACATCCTCAATGGTGATGGCCTCTTCGCCAATGGTAGCCGCCAGCGTCTCAAGCCCCACAGGGCCGCCACCGTAAAATTTGATAATGGCCTCCAGCATGCGGCGGTCGGTGTTGTCAAGCCCCAGCTCATCAATTTCCAAAAGGCGCAGTCCTGCTCGGGCGATCTCGCCGTCAATGCAGCCATCCCCCTTCACAAGGGCGAAGTCACGCACCCGCTTGAGCAGACGGTTGGCAATTCGCGGCGTCCCGCGTGAGCGAGAGGCGATCTCGCGCGCGCCATCCTCGGCAATATCCATGTTGAGAATCGATGCCGAACGCTTGACGATGCCCGTCAGCTCCTCGGTTGTGTACAGCTCCAGCCGTTGAATGACACCAAAACGGTCACGCAACGGGGTAGAGAGCTGCCCGGCGCGTGTGGTCGCACCGATCAGCGTGAATTTCGGTATCGGCAGACGAATGCTCCGCGCGCTCGGCCCCTTGCCGATGATAATGTCGATCGCAAAATCCTCCATCGCGGGATAGAGGATCTCCTCTACCTGGCGGGAAAGACGGTGGATCTCGTCAATAAACAGCACATCCCCCGGTGCCAAATTGGTCAGAATGGCGGCCAGATCCCCGGGCTTTTCGATCGCAGGGCCGGAGGTGGTGCGCAGATTTACGCCCATCTCGTTGGCGATGATGGCAGAAAGCGTTGTTTTGCCAAGACCGGGAGGGCCATAGAGCAAAACGTGGTCAAGCGCTTCGCCGCGCAGCTTGGCCGAATCAATGTAGATGCGCAGGTTTTCCTTTGCCTTGGCTTGCCCTGTGTATTCGTCAAGCGTGCGCGGGCGCAGGGAAGGCTCTCCCTCTCTGTCATCCGGGAGTGATTCGGTAGAGACAATGCGGTTCTCAAAATCAAATTCTTCCAGCTCGTTCGGCATATCCTACCCTCACTTTGCAAAATATTTCAGCGCGGCGGTGATGATCTGCTCTACCGAGAGCGAGGCTGTATCCAGCTTGCGCAGTGCCTCGGTCACCTCGGCGCGCCCATAGCCAAGCACAGTCAAGGCCTCAAGCGCCTCTCCCAGCTTGCCGCCGCTCGGTGCGGCGGCCGTGCCGGTGCTCGACAGGCTCGTCGCGCTGCTCGGTGCCGAGATGCCCTTAAACTTGTCCTTCAGCTCCAGCACCACGCGCGCTGCCGTTTTGGCACCCACGCCGTTGGCGCGTGAAATGGCCTTGATGTCCTCGCTTGCCACCGCAAGCGCCAGCTTTTCCGGGGTCAAGAGAGAGAGAATGGCCATGGCCGCCTTCGGCCCCACCCCCGAGGCCGAGATCAGCAGGCGAAACGCGGCCAGCTCGTCCTCGGTGTAAAAGCCGAATAGCTCGATGTCGTCCTCCCGTACCTGCAGGTAGGTGTATAGCTTTACCGTTCTCTCGCCGTCCGCATAGCCAAGCGCGTCAGATGTGTTCATGCTGATCGTCAGACGGTAGCCGACACCGGAGCAGTCAAGCACGGCAAAGCTTTCTTCCTTGTGGACAAATTTTCCCGCAATGTGATAAAACATCGGTCAATTCTCCCTTTCATTTTCGTTGTTTGTGTCGGACAGCTTGCGCTTGACGGCCTTTTCCAGCTTCAGCCGATCAAGCACCATGTCTCTGCCGCAGCCGTCACACAGCACGCGCACATCGCTACCGGCGCGCAGTACGGTAAAGCACCGCCCGCCGCAGGGGTGCGGCTTTTTCATTTCCAGTCGGTCACCCGGGAACAGGCGCAGGATCTTATCCGCCATGGCCGTTTTCCTCCCTCTCTTCAGAGGTGCTTGCGGCTTCTTCTGTTCCTTCCTCTTCCTCCTCGGCAGACGGCCTTGGACGACGGGCATCCTCTGCCTTTTGCATTTCCTCGTCCGAGAGGTAGTTGGGCTCCTCCTCTACGCGCTCTGCGTAAAACAAGGTATCAAGCAGACGGTAGATCACGCTGCCGCTCGCCGGCTTCAGCACACGGCGACGCCAAAGCTCCTCGATGACGATCAAGGCAAGGAAGATGACTACCCCGGCAATGGATACGATTTTGCCAACCACATAGCAGGTGGGGCGGTAGATCATTTCTACCGTATGCTCACCCGGTGTGGTGTCAAAAGCAAGCAGCGCGTTCAGCGTTTCGTAGGTCTGTACGCGCACACCGTCTACTGTTACTATCCAACCGGCATCGTAGGGAATGGTGGTCTGCACAATCGGTCGCTCGGCGGTGGTGGTGATGCTGCCAAGGAAATAGTCCTCGTCAAACTCGGTGAGCACCAGCCCGTTTTCACCCAGCGCGGTTAGATTTTGGAGGGTTTCCTCTGTCTCCTCCATATAAAAGGCAATGGTATCGGTGGGGAAATAGAAGTAGCAGCACTCCTCCATCTTCAGCGTCACGGTGACCTCTGTGCCGGCTGTAAAGCTGCCAAGTCCCTTGACAAAATCATCGCCGCTGCCGAACAGCACGCCGTAATATTGTCCGTTCAGATACATATCCAGCTTGTTCTGCAGGGCTGTTTCAATATAAAAATACAAGAACCCGTCCTGCGGCACCGTGGTGGTAAAGGTGATGGCGGTGTTGGGCGCGTGCAGGTCGTCGGTCAAGATCTCTCCCTTGTCAATGGCTGCCTCGTTTTCAAGGTAGACATCCGAGTAGATGGCATGATATTCGTCACCATTCCATTCGAGCACCTCGGCAAGGGCGTTTTCACAGGTGAAGTCAGAGGCAAGCGGTACATAGCAATCGTTTGCCTCGCCCCCAAGCAGCGCGCGGATGATTGCATTCTGGCGCAGGAGCGGGGAGGAGCGCAGCGCCATATCCATATCGCGTATGTTGGTGGCAGCGGAAAAGGCGATGGGCAGGGCGTAGGGGTTACGGTAGGCCGTATATTGATCGCTTGTCAGACATTCCTCATATATGTCGTTGAGCCATACATCATTCGGAAGAACCACATAGCGGATGCCGAGCAGGGAATCCAGCGCCAGCGTGCTGCCGAAATATTCCGACCAATGGGAGGTGGAAAGCAGGCCGAGACGGTGCAGGAAATCAATGGTCTTGGCATTCAGCGTCGAGGTGGAGTTGGTCACGCCGCGATAGCCAAGCTCCATGACATCATTGACCACGCGGTGAGAAAGGGTCTCGGTACGGTAAAAGCCCCCGTCCTCTTCCTTGATTTTGTCGATCATAGCACCCATTGTTTCGTGGTAGGAGCGGTATTCCTCACGCTCGGTCATGCCAACATCGGCATGCAAAGCCGTGATCTGCGTGATCCCGTTGTACAGCACCTCTGCCAAAACAACGCACAGCATCAGCATGGCCAGATACTGCCGCGCCTTGCCGCGATATTTGCGCAGACCGACCAGCAGCGCGGTAAAGGCAAGCAGCAGCGTGGCCGCCAAGGCGGCATCGGTGGTGGTGAAAAATTCGTAATTCATTGCCGCGGTCAGGGCAATCAGCGCAAAGAGGACGACTGCTACGGAAAGAATGGTTCTGGTCGTCACATCGCTCAACCGCGCAAAGGCACGGGATGCCAGCACCAAAAGCAGAAAGCATACCATGAAACTGTAGCGGAAGTTCAGCCAGTTGGGGGCCTGTCCGCCGTGCCAAAGCATATCCAGCGAGTTGATCGACATCGAGACATAAAAGACGCCAAGCAATACACCAAAGGAGATGCGCTCCGCGCGGGGAAAACGGCGGTTTAAGAAATACAGCGGCACCAGCAGCAGGGTGATGACACCGCAGAAGACGATGGGAAAGCCCTCGGGGGCTACCGTGTCATAAACGCCGGGCAGCAGCTTGGCAAAGAACTGAAGCGGGTTGAATTGCAGGTAGGGGATATAGCTCGGATCGGTAAAGGAGGTCTTGCCGAAGGAAAGCGAGTAGACCACCGTCAGCAGAATGATGGCCGCAATGGCAACCGAGAGGGCCGCATAGACCGCCATGCGCAGGAAGGAGCGCGCGTAGTGGTTTTTCTCATGCAGCGGGTTGTTTCGCCCATCGGACGAATAGGCATAAAAGTAGCAGAAAAAGTAGAGCAGCACGTAAATGCAGGTCATGAAGCCGATGTAGAAGTTGGAAAGCAGCGCAAGTGCAAGTGAGGCAACAAACAGCCGATAACGGCGATATTTGACCACCGATTCTACCCCCAGTGTGACCAGCGGCAAAAGGATCAGATTGTCGATCCACATCGTATTGTGCTGCATGACAAGCGCGTACGAGCAGAGCGCATACAGCGTAGAGAACATGATCGTCTCAATCGGTGCGGCATGCTTGTGGCTGTGCAGGTAAATGCCAAAGGTCAGGCCGCAAAGCCCTGCCTTTAAGACGAACATGGTCAAGAGTGCCTCGGTGATGTAGGTGGCCGGAAACAGGGCCACAATATACGAAAGCGGGCTGGCCAGATAATAGGCGTAAATGCCCATCATTTCACCGCCAAGCGTGCGCGCAAAGGAGTACAGCAGCGAGGCGTCTCCATATACGAAGTCGCGCAACGCCTCAAAAAAACCGATGTATTGAGCGTTGAGATCCAGCACCAGCACGGTCTTGTCACCAAAGGGAAAAACCTTGTCTATGGCGTAGACCAGCAGCATGAAGGAAAAGGGGATCAGAAAGGTCCATATCAGATAAGAGCGATCGCGCTTTGCGGGCGCGGCGGCGATGGCTTCAACGGGAGAGGAAGTGTTCATGTGTGAACTCCTTATATTACCAAATATACATCTATTATTCTACCATAAAAAAAGGAAAAAGTAAACACTAAAGTAAAAAAGAGAGAAGAATTGTATCAAACTTGACAAGGAGGGGCGCTTTTTGCTATAATAATGGCGACAAAAAAGAGGGAGAAGAAGGATATGACCCGTTTGATCTTTGTACGCCATGGCGAAAGTGCGGCAAATCTTGCCCGCGTTTTTGCGGGGCAGACCGATGCACCCCTGACCGAGAAGGGGCATGCGCAGGCAGAGCTGACCGCGGATTATGTAGCCGCTCATTATGAAGTGGATGTCGCCTATGCCAGCGACCTGCAGCGTGCCTACGACACCGCTTGCCACATTGCAGCAAAATTCGATATTCCCGTCCGCCCGGAGCCGGCATTCCGCGAGATATACGCGGGCAGATGGGAGAATCGACCGTTTGATGAGCTGATTGAGGTCTTTGCGGAGGATTACGGAACCTGGCGGCAGGATATCGGTCGCTCCCGTTGTACGGTGGGGGAATCCTTTCTTGAATTGCAGAGCCGCGTGTGTGCGGCTGCCAAGCGGATCGCTGCACGGCATGAGGGGCAAACGGTCGTGATCGGCACACATGCCACGCCTATTCGCGCACTGGAATGCGCGTGGCGCGGGGCAGGTGCAGACGGGGCAAAGGATATCCCCTTTGTTGCCAATGCCTCTGTCACGGTCGTGGAATACGAAGGAGACGAGGTGCGCATCCTTCTGCGGGGCTACCACGACCACCATGGTGAATTGAGCACGGGGTTGCCGCGAAGCGCTGCGCGTGTGAACCCATTGTATCCGATGAAATTGACCTATGAGGCCAAGGAGCGCATTTGGGGCGGAAACACCCTCAAAGCCGCCTTTGGCAAACAGGCCGCGGGGATTGAGCATCTGGGCGAGACATGGGAGCTGACCGTGCGACCGGATGGCATGAGCCACATCCAAAATGGAATTTATGAAGGAAAAACGCTGGCAGATGCCATTGCCGTTCTTGGCAACGATGCCGTTGCGCCGACCTATACAGGAGAGACATTTCCGCTGCTGATTAAGCTGATTGACGCGCGTGATAAGCTCTCGGTGCAGGTGCACCCAGACGATGAATATGCGGCACGCGTCGAGCAGGATGTCGGCAAGACCGAGATGTGGTATGTCCTCGCCGCCGAGGAGGGGGCTACGCTGGTTGCGGGGCTGCGCCCCGGTGTGGATCGTGTCGCCTTTGCTGCCGCCGTGCGAGAGGGCAGAACCGAGGAGGTGCTGGATGCTCGCCTCGTTCACGCGGGAGATGTGTGCTTCATCCCCTCCGGACTGGTGCACGCCATTGGTGCCGGCATCGTGGTAGCCGAGATTCAGCAAAATTCCGACTTGACCTATCGCGTTTTCGACTATCATCGTCGGCAGAGTGACGGCAGCCTGCGCGCGCTGCATGTTGATCGCGCGCTTGATGTCGTGCGTCCCTTTTCGGAGGCGGAAATTGAGACGATCCGCTTTGAGGCGCGTGACGCTCTCGATGATGAAAGCACCCTCGTTCATTGCCGCTACTTCCGTGCGCGCCGTCTCGACATCGCGGGTGAGCGCCGTGAGACCGTCGGTCAAGACAGCTTTGTCTCGCTTTTGTGCGTGGATGGGGCGGGGGAGATCGTTTTTGAAGGCACGTCCTACCCTGTTGCCAAGGGGGAACTTTATTTCCTTCCCGCCAACATGGGTGACTATCTTCTCCGTGGTCACATGACACTGCTGTCTGCTTCTGTATAAGTCTTGTATATGCAAAAAAGCCAAGTCGAAATCCGACTTGGCTTTTTTCTTGCCTTAAACGTGATAAAAGGTGTCTGAACAAGGGTAAAAACGAACAAAAGGTGTCTACCATTCTCGATATCATTTTCTTTTGACTTCTGCTCGATCAAATTTGATCTTAAAGGTGAAATCTTCGGGGAATGAATCAAAATCTTGCAAATCACTCTCCAAAATGTAATGCTCGTCTTGTTCGATTAATCGATCCGCCAACCACCAAATTGTTTTTCTGTTTTCAAGGGATATATCAGTCGTTAAAATCTTATAGT
>JAFTQX010000057.1 GCA_017462545.1 Clostridia bacterium | reverse complement strand
GTAATACTTCTTTACAATATAAGTCATGTATATTGTAGCACAAAAACAGAAAAAAGCAAAGCCTTTTTATTCAATAATTTTTCACAAATTTTTCATCGTTTTTTTGTCGAATATGCTCAAAGCAGGGGAAAACCATATTATGCAATAGGCAAACGCAAGCAGTTAAGTGGAATGCACCTTGACAATATGTCGCAAAACGGATATAATGAAGAAGGCTTTATGTGGAACGCGCATTTGTTAGTGCCGAGGGCACATGTCATGCCTGATGGTGTCTCGGCTTACGAATAAAAAAGGGGGAAAATGATGAATTTTGAAGAGAAATTGCACAGCAGATCCTTGTATCGTTGCACAGACGATAGCATGGCAGCTGCACAGACTGCCTGTCTTGAAAAGCAGTATGACTACAACCTGACCCGCCCCTCCGAGGGAGAGAAACGGGCAGCGCTGCTGCGGGAGATGTTTGCTGAGGTGGGGGAGGATTGCTATATCGAACCGCCGCTGCACGCCAATTGGGCGGGAAGACACGTCCATCTTGGCAGAAATGTATACGCAAACTTTGGCTTAACGTTGGTGGATGATACCGACATTCACATCGGAGATTATACCATGCTCGGGCCGAACGTCATCATTGCCACGGCAGGCCATCCTATCCTGCCGGTATTACGCGAGGAAATTTGCCAGTACAATCTGCCCGTGAATATTGGCCGAAATTGCTGGCTCGGGGCAGGGGTGATCGTGCTGCCGGGTGTCACCATCGGCGATAATACCGTCATTGGTGCGGGTAGCGTTGTCACTCGGGATATTCCTGCCAATGTGGTGGCGGTGGGCAGCCCTTGCCGTGTTGTGCGCGAGATCGGTGAGCATGATCGCGAGTTTTATTTCCGTGATAAGCGCATACCGCAGGAAATTCCGTAATCGAACGCAGAAAAGCGTTGACAAATATCCGTTTTTGTAATATAATAACAATATTACACAGAAGGAGGGGGTTCTCGTGGAAGACTTTTTGCTTTGGTTACGGGAGTTCTCGATCGGCACGGTGCTCATCCGCATGGCACTTTCGACATTGTTTGGCAGTATTATCGGATTGGAGCGATCTAAGCATGGACGCTCTGCCGGAATGCGGACACATATTTTTGTTTCGATCGGTGCTGCGCTTTCCTCGCTGCTTGGCTGCTACATGGTCGCGCTTGATTATTCCAGCGATCCTGCTCGAATTGCGGCACAGGTGATTTCCGGTATCGGTTTTCTTGGTGCCGGTATCATTCTCATTCAGAACAAGACAAAGATCGTGGGTCTGACAACGGCCGCCGGGCTGTGGAATACCGCTGTGATCGGTCTTGCCTGCGGTATCGGGTTTTATGAAGGGGCAATCGTTTGCTTTGCTATCTCTATCCTTGCCAATCTCATTTTCCCGAAGATCGAATACTGGTTCAGTAAAAACGATGCGCACACCATGGTGTATATGGAGCTGGCCGAAAGTGCTAATGTGAACCACATCTACGATGTGCTGCGCAGCTCAAACTTTGGTGAGATCCATCGCATTGATATCGGCGCACCGCGCAGCGGTACCAACGGCCGCAGCGGCATTGTGCTGACCATTACGCTCCCGAAAAAGTCGAATGTTTATTCGCTTGAAAAAACGCTCTGCGAGGTAGAGGGGATTCTCTTTGCGGTAGAGCTGTAACAAAAAACGGAAAAGCGAATACTCGCTTTTCCGTTTTTTGTTATGAATGGCACGGGGATATATATCATCTAAAGGATTGACGAGGAATCTTTATCATGGTAAAATGTACAAAAAACAAAAGGAATTCTACTATGCGTTGTCTTCGCTTGAATAGGGTATGTGCGTTGCTTTTTGCGATCTGCCTTGCCTTTTCTTTCTGCTTTTTGTTGATGCTTGGGCCGCTTGCGGCGGCAGATGCGGTGACGGATGAGCTGGCCTCGGTTCCGTTTTCGTCTTGTGTACCAGATACGCTCACAGCCGGTAAAACGGTTTCCTTTTTAAACGGATGGGAGCCGGTAACGGGAGACGTGCGTGATTCCCACTTTTCCTATACAGCAACCATGGGGTATTATACCGGTGCCAAGCTGATGGTAGACAGTACGGCTAAAGGTTCTTACCGACCGTCGAATGGTCGCTTTGAATTGTTGACCGATGGCCGTGCCATCGGTGCCATGTATACGGCACCTGAAAGCGGTACGGTCTCCATTTCCATGGACGCGTTGACCGGTGTTCGCTCGCTGCAAACGCTTGCCTCACATCAAGAGCAGATAACGGTAGGTGGCACTACCTATTACGCATATTATTTGAAAAACGATTCCTCTCAAATATATTATACGACTACCGGAGGTAGCTTTTCGGGGCAGCCAAGCGGTGGCTGGTTTCGATATGATGCCGCTACCGGTCGCATGAAGGCGGTTGGCACGCTTTCGGGCAGCTTTTCGATCGCATATCCGACAGCCGCGTTTTCATATGATATTGCCATTACGCTGAATGGCAAGGTGATCTGGCCATCAAACGGCGGCTTTTGGCATTATGAGGGGAGCGTGGTAGACCACACCGCTCGCTCCGCTACCGAGGATATGCTTGCGGCACTACCGGCAGGGGATCCCTTGCCGAGCGATTTGCGCCTCTCTCGGGGAGATCAGCTTGCGTTTGTTGCCCTCTGCAATGCGCCATCGAACAACTATCTTGTGATGGAGCCTGTTGTGGGCTACACATCGATCGGCGAGCCGCCCGCTCTTTCCGTAGAAGCCGGTATTTCCATGAATGATAGATTTGCTGTCAATTATTTTGTCGCTCCCGTCGGTGAACCATCGTCCTGCGGTATTCTTTGGAAGGGGGAGACACTTGTCGGTCAAAAACAGCCAAATGGCAAATATCTCGTCACCTTTGGCGGCATTGCCGCCAAGAATCTGGGAGATGCGATTACCGTAACACCCTACCAAGTGCTGGATGACGAGATGATGACGGCTGAATCCATCACGATTTCACCGGCCGAGCTGCTCATGTGCTATGTAACAGAGGAAACTGCCGGAACAGCGGTGTCAGATCTGGCTATCGCGATGCTTAATTATGGTGCTGCTGCGCAAACCTACTTTGATTATGCTGCCGACACACCTGTTAACGCCGCGCTGACAGAGGAGCAGCGCGCGAGAACCTATCAAGACACCTATGAAAGCGTTCTTGCTGCGACGGAGTTTTTCGATCATACAGTTCTGCCCGAGGGGATGTCACTCGTTTTGCGTGATGCTCTTGCGTTTTGTCTTTATGTCGAATCGCTGAACGGGGAAGACGATCTTTACGCGCAGATCGCAACAGGAGAAAATTTTTCCGATGCGATGACGGTAGCGATGGAATTTGATTCAGGCTGTAGCTATTTCGCTAAATTTGAGGGAGTCATCCCCTCGGCGTGGAATACGGCCTATTATTTCCGCGTTGTCGATGCGTCCGGCAATGCCCTCTCGCCTGTGATTACCTATAGCGTGGCCAGCTATGCCGTCCGTATGATGGGCGGGGAAGAGTCGGTGGGAACCCCGCTGCTGGCATCCATGCTTGCCCTGCATGAGGCCGCCCTGTCATATGAACAGGCTTAAAGAAAAATACACGCACGCACATGGGCGCGTGCGTGTATTTTTCTTTTCTGAAAGACGGTTGAAAAAAAGCCAAAACTGTGATATGATGAAGGTAGTATATATGCCTTGGGAGGTATCTATGAATATTTTAGTGTTAAACGGCAGCCCCAAGGGGCAGTACAGTATCACCCTGCAAACTGTGAATTATCTGGCAGCACTGTATCCCGCGCATAGCTTTGATGTGTTGCATGTTGGGCAAAGGATTAAAGCGTTGGAAAAGGATTTTTCTACCGCGCGTAAGGCACTTGAACGGGCAGATTTGTTGCTGTTTTCTTATCCCGTGTATACGTTTATCGCTCCCTATCAGCTTCACCGTTTTATTGAACTGTTGAAGGAACATGAAATCAATTTGGTCGGCAAATATGCTACCCAGCTTTCCACCTCTAAGCATTTTTATGATGTGACCGCGCACCGTTACATAGAGGATAATTGCTACGACCTTGGCCTCAAGTACATCCGCGGGCTCTCCGCTGATATGGATGATCTTCTGAGCGAAAAGGGACAGAAGGAAGCGCGTGACTTTTTTGATTATGTAACCTTTTCTGTAGAGAATGACCTTTTTGAAACCCCTGTTTCTCTTAAAACTCCTGACAAGCATCTGCCTGTGAATATTCCTGAAAAAACGGATGAGGAGAAGCCGGGCGACATCGTGGTGTTGACCAATCGTGAGGAAAACGACGAGCAGCTTTGTCGCATGATCGAGCGCTTTTGCGCCGTCATGCCGCGTAAAACACGCGTGATCAACATCCGTGAATATCCCTTCAAGGGCGGTTGCCTTGGTTGCTTTCACTGTGCCGTTTCCGGCAAGTGCGTGTATCGTGACGGCTTTGACGATTTCCTTCGTAATACTATTCAAACGGCAGAAGCGATCATCATGGCCTTTACCATCAAGGATCACTCCATGGGGGCTTCCTTCAAGCTGTACGATGACCGCCAGTTCTGTAACGGACACCGCACCGTTACCATGGGCATGCCCATGGGCTATCTTGTGAGCGGCAACTATCGCGAAGAATTTAATTTGCAAATGATCATCAACGGCAGAGCCGATGTTGGCAACAACTTTCTTGCCGGTGTTGCTACCGATGAGGTTGATCCCAACGGCGAGATCGATCGGCTGGCCGCAACGCTGGAATACGCGCTCAAAAATCAATACGTCCCGCCGCAAAGCTTTTATGGCGTCGGCGGCATGAAGATATTCCGCGATCTTATTTGGCTCATGCAGGGCATGATGAAGGCTGACCATAAGTTCTATAAAAAGCACGGGCAGTACGACTTCCCGCAGAAGAAGCGTGGCACTATGCTGAAGATGTATTTGGTCGGCGCGTTGCTTTCCTCACCCAAGATCAAAGCAAAAATGGGCAACAAAATGAATGAGGGAATGATGATGCCCTATAAAAAGCTGCTTGATAAGATTGAGAAGGAAAAGCATCAATCATAAGATGTTTCAAATCCACATAGGAGAGATTCGTATGACAAAGCCACGGCAAAAATACAAAGCACAAAGGCCTCCTCTTTCTGCGCTTGATAAAACAATTTACCTGCTTTTTGGCGCGTTAGGCGCGATTGGTGGGCTTGCTTTATATTTGTTTTTAGGGCGGTATGTTGCAGTGAATTGTCAATAGAAGTGCAACAAATTTAAGAAAGATTTTGCAATTCTAAGTTCCAAGAATCCTGAGCAGAAATATAGTTTAAGCATTTGCGGGGTCTGGCATTGATCAATGCCAGATTCCGCAAAAGTGTTTTAGGG
>JAFTQX010000056.1 GCA_017462545.1 Clostridia bacterium | reverse complement strand
TGCGCCATCAAAAAGAGCATCCGATTTTTCGGATGCTTTTTTTGATATTGAATGCGCAGGGATGGGATTCGAACGCAGTGAAGCAACGCTCCGGGGGTGCGTTGCGGAACGGTGACCGAAGCATTTTGCAAAGCACAACCTCATCCCCTTTTCGAGGTGCTTTGCAAAATGCAAGAACGAATCCCTCTCTCTGCGCCATCAAAAAGAGCATCCGATTTTTCGGATGCTTTTTTTGATATTGAATGCGCAGGGGTGGGATTCGAACGCAGTGAAGCAACGCTCCGGGGGTGCGTTGCTGAACGGTGACCGAAGATTTTTGCGAAACATTACATAAAACCAAATCAGAAATGTTGAGCAAAAATCAAAAACGAATCCCTCTGCTCTCGAAAGCAGACATCTACCGGTTTTATGACAAATGTTCATTTGCGTTGCTTGATGTAACGCAAGGAAAGCGGTATAATACAGCCAAAGGAGGTAATACGCATGTTACACGACAACCTGAAAATGCTACGAAAAGCAAAAAGACTCACACAAGAAGAAGTGGCAGATGCTCTCCATGTTGTACGGCAGACATTTTCCAAATGGGAAAAGGGGCTATCTGTACCCGATGCGGAAATGCTGACGAGAATTGCCGAGTTGTTTGAGGTTTCGGTCGGCGATCTGCTTGGTGAAATTACAGAGCCCACTACTGATCGCGACATTGTAGCAGAACAGTTGGCGAGAATCAACGAGCACCTAGCAATCAAAAATCGCAGAGCAAAAAGGATATGGCAAATCATCATTGCTAGCATTCTTACCATCAATCTTATCACGCTCGGTTCCATTCTCCTGCTCCGCTATGATCCAAAAAACAGCACGACCAATATCACAGAAACAAAAGAAGAAATTCGGCCATAATCAGCGGCATTTATACCGCTGCTCTACGAGGTCAAGAGCCCCCGCCTGCATACTATGCGGGCGGGGGCTTCCTATATGGCGTTTTATTTCACCCTCAACGTGCCGTTTTCTTCTACCAGCGTTGTCAGGCGCGGGCGTTCGGCACCACCGGGATGGTTGGGCGAGTGCATAATAAAGCACAGCTCACCTTCAAAGGTGCGGAAGATCATACCGTGGCCGCCATCCTTTTCAAACAGCAACTCGGGCAGATGAGTCCAATTACCAGTGATATCGTCGTTATCCGAAACGGCAATCGCCTCCACATAATCCTTCCCCGCAAAGCTCGACCACAGCATCAGCAAGCGGCCATCCTGCATGCGATACAGAAACGGACCATCGGTCACGTAGCTATCAGCATCCTTATTCGCCCAATGCGGTTCACTTGCATGGAACAAAAGACGTGGTTCGCTTGCTGCTGCCTTCAAGTCGGGGGTCAGCTCCATCGCGCACATCTCGCCATCCTTCACCTGTACCCACTCATGGCAGAAAACTATATAGGGCTTGCCATCCTTGGCAACATACAGCGTACCGTCAAGGCACTCCCAATCACGTGGGGTAACCGGCTCCCGAGTCAACGGAACAAAGGGCCCCTGGGGCGTATCTGCCACAAGAATCTGTGTGCCGCGGCAAGCATTCTCTGCCTTAAAGCTGGCAAACATATAATATTTCCCGTTGTATGCGTGCACCTCGGGTGCCCAGAAATTGCGGTCTGCCCAGAAATCGGCAGAGGCTTCAAAGACAGAGTGCGGCTCGCTCCAGTTTTCAAGATCCTCGCTGACGTACACATCAAAGCCAATGGCGTAGCCAAAGGTAGTAGATCCACGCGTGCCGTACAGATAATACTTGCCATCTGCCGGCAGCACAAATGGGTCGCGTATGTTAATATCCTGAAATGTCATACGATCCTCCTTTTATTTCTCAAAATCTGCCAAATAGCGAATACAACGGCCAACCTCAGAAAGGCCATCCGGATTCTGCCCCTCGCTCTCGACCACCATATACATGCCAAGTGACTGGGCCGTTTCACGCACGGCGGCAACGGGAGCAAAGCCCTCACCAAGCGACTTGCCCTGATGGCAAAGGTCGCCGTCCTTGAGGTGGATGACGGGAACGCGGGCGGCCTTCTCCTTCAGCATGGCAACCGGATCGCGCCCTGCTACATAGGCCCAGTAGGTATCAATTTCGAAAAACAGATTGGTGCGGTTCCACAGCTCGTCATGCACGCGAATGCCATCCGCGCGCAAGAGAAACTCGTGCGAATGGTTGTGATAGCCGAGCTGAATGCCGGCGGCGGCTAATTTCGGTTGCACATCATTGACCAACTCGATAAAAGCATCCAGCTTTTCTTTGGTAGAGGTATCGTGACCGGGAATGATAATATTCCGATTGCCGATGGCCGTGTGATAGGCAATCGTTTCCTCCAGCTTATCGGGGGTCAGCTCGCCTGCACCGGTGTGTGTACCGCTGACGCGCAGGCCGTATTTTTTAAGCCAGGCGGCTACCGTTTCGGCATCCTTTCCAAAAAATCCGGCAAACTCTACCGCCTTGTAGCCAAGGGCTGCCACGGCGGCAAGTGTGCCCTCCATATCTTCTTTCATCTGGTCGCGTACGCTGTAAAGCTGTAATCCGTAATCCATAGCCATTCTCCTTTTTTCCCATATGGGTATTGATGCTTTTATTTTACCGCATACGCAAAACAATGTCAATCGGTATTTGTGTTTTTCGCTCAAAAAACCTTTGACACAACCTGTCCGCCTATGCTATACTAAAGAAAGGGGAGGCAAGAGAGGCATGGCATACGTTTATATATTGCATTGCACGGGCGGCTCGCTGTACACGGGCATTACGACCGACATCACCCGCCGCCTGCGAGAGCACGCCGATGGCAAGGGGGTGGGTGCAAAATACACCCGTGCGCACAAGCCGCTTGGCATAGCCGCACTATGGGAGACGGACGATCTGCCAATGGCAGCGCGCATCGAATACCGCCTCAAGCGGCTGTCACCCGTCAAAAAGCGACTGCTGATCACCACGCCGGAGCAACTGGGCAGAGAGGAGTTTCCCCTGCCCGAGGGGGTAACCTGCCGCGTGGCAGAGATGCCGGATATGTAAAAAGGCTTTCCGCGAAACGGAAAGCCTTTTTGTTTAGTCAATTGAGATCAGCTCATAATCAAGCGAGCCGATGCCGAGCGCAGCGGCGCAATCGACGGTATAGGTGCCGTTGCGAGACTCAATGCGCTCAACGAGGTGATCCCGCCCGGGATCGTTGGATGCATAGACGAGATCGAGGCAGGCGCGGTCAAGCGCAACCGGATCGGTCGATGCGAGAATGCCGATATCGGCCATACAAGGATCCTCTGCCACGGCACAGCAATCGCAGTCGACCGACATGTTCTTCATGACGTTGATATAGGCCGCGTTGCCGCCGAAATAGTCAACGACCGAGGATGCAGCATCCGCCATTGAGGCAAGAAAGCTGTCATGGTCTGCCGTCCAGATCTCCTCCGGCACACCCGCGCCGTGGATATAGGCCTTGCCAAACGAGGAGGCAATGCCGATAGAAAGCTGCTTCAGCGCGCCGCCAAAGCCGCCCATGGGATGCCCCTTGAAGTGCGAATAGACCAGCAGGCTGTCATACAACTCGATATGTTTACCAACATAATTCTTTTGAATGATCTTGCCGTTTGGAATGGGCAGAACAAGATCAGGACCTTCCGCATCCAAGAGGTCGACGGGAAATTCTGTCCAGCCATGCTTTTTGAGCGTCTCAAGATGCTTTTCGGTCTTGTTACGGCCACCGTCATAGGCAGTATTACACTCGACCACCGTGCCGCTTACCTCGTTGATCACGGGGCGGAAAAAATCGGGGCGCAGGAAATTCTGGTTGCCCGGCTCACCCGAATGCAGCTTGACAGCAACCCGACCGGGCAGAGTTTTGCCCAGCGCGTGATAGAGGTCAAGTGCCCGCTCGGGCGTGATGATCCTTGAAAAATATACCTTTGCCTTTTCCATGGGGCACTCCTTTCGCCGTGCGGCGTTTTGTACTACCTTGATTATAGCACAGTTTTTTGAAAATGCAAACGGTTTTCTTTATAAATTCAGCAGGAGAATGGCCAAAAGACCAAAGAAAAAGGTACCGATATCGCGCCGACGAAGCTTTTCGTGGTAAAGGAGCAGACCAAGCAACGTGCAAAGCACGATGACCGCGATGTTTTGCACAGGAAAGAAGACCGCACTATCCATGCGACCGGCAAGCGTGGTGTTGAGCAGATTGGCGGCACCAAAGCAGATGCCGATGGTGGCGGCCGCTGCCATATGGCGGGGCGGCAGCGCGGTCTGCTCTTCTGTCCGCGATGGCAATGCCGCGACAAGAGAGGAAAGTGCGGCGATAAGAAAGGCAATGGACAAAAAGGCATTCTTTTCCCCCGCCACGGGCGAATGCTGCTGTACCTTTTGCAAAAGACCCAGCCCGCCCGAGGAAAGCATGGCGATCAGCAAGGGGAGTATGTACTTCCCCTCTCCCGCCTTACCGCCGCCGCGCACCGAGCAAAGCAACGCGGGAATCAGCAGCAGCAGGCCAACCACCTTGAAGGGCGTCAGCTCCTCCTCAAAAAAGAGCATGCCTGAGAGGGTGGGAAGAAAAAAGCCAAACGAATAGACGGTCGCACAGATCGAGGTGTTTCCATTTCGCAGGGCGGCGGTATAGCACCATTGCGAGGAGATCAGGCAAACACCGTAAAGCAAGGCAAGCAGCCACGAAAGCGGCGAGACGACAAAGGCAGTACCGATGGACAACATTGCCATCAGCAATGCCGCTACTCCAAAGGTGATCGCCTGCACGAGGAAAAAGCGGCGCGTGCCAAACGGGTTGCCCGAGACAGATTTGGAAAAGATGCTGCGCCCCACCGTCAGCAGGATGCTGGCCGAGAGGAGCAAAACATTCAAAAACGTATCGCTCATACCTCGCCTCGAATAATGCGCGCCATCTCCTCGCTCAGGATGCGACGATGATCGTCATCCACCAAGCTAAAGCGGTTGCCATCATTGGGGGTGCTGAGATAGTTCCACACGCAGTAGGGAATCTCATAATCCCGCAAAAAGGTAATCACATCCCGCATGTAATTCTCACGCCAGCGGATATCCGCATGGCGAATGGTACCAAACTCGCCGCACCAAAGAATAGCGTTGGGGTGCTCCTTAATAAAGACGGTGGCGGGATAGAGGCAATCGCGCACGAAACGGGCATCCATACGCTCATAATTCGGGTAGGGATTTTTTGCCCCCTGCACGGTTCGTGCATAATCACGGTATCGCTCAATATCGCAGGGATACGGCATCACGCGGTTATAATAGCAGGTCGGTGCCTGCAGCACGCCGCGCTGATGGGTAAACTCAAAGGGGGCGTACATATGGAAGGTGTAAATGATATTTTCATCGTCATAGACCTTCAAGTGGCGCAAACGATCAGCGCTGTTCCAGCAGGTAGAGCCAATGATGATCTTGCGTGTGGGGTTCTTTTTACGCAGGGCGCGTATCGTACGCTCGGCAAGAGCATTCCACTTTTCGGGATCAACATCCAGCACCTCGTTCAGCAGCTCAAAGGCAACGGCCGGTTTATTCGCATACCGATCCTCAAAGCGACACCAAAGATCCACAAAGCCTGCCTGCAGCCCCTCGTCATCCAGCAGCTGCGCACCATACTGCACATCGCAATAGTTGCCAACCGCCTTGTGAAGATTGAGTACCACGTTCAGCCCATATGCCTCGCACCAAGAAAGAAAGGCATCGATCCGCTCCATTACCGCCTCGCGGAGCACGCCGGGGGTCTCCTCCACGACAATTTGGTCAAAACCGAGACGGATGTGATCCATCCCGAGCGAGGCGATATAGGCAACGTCCTTCTCCGTAATATAGGTGTCAAAATGCTCAAGGTCGCCGATCGTAATATGGTTTCGTTTCTCCTCTGCCAAGACATTAAAGCGCTTATAGTTGGTCAACCAACCGCCAATACCCATGCCATGCTCAAAGCCGACAAATCGTTTCATAGAAGATCTCCTTCTCTGTTTTTTCTTCATTATACTGCGATTTTCGTCAAGAAGGTTAGGCAAAAAGCATTTTCTTCTTGTACAAAAGATAGATTTGTGTTATAATGGAGACGAGGTGATATCTATGCAATATTCGATCAGCAAAACAGACGAAGGGGTGTGCCGCTATCCCTTGCACACACACCCACATACAGAGATCATGTATTATCTGCGAGGGGAGGGGGTGCTTCGTCTTGACGGCGGGCAAATTCCCTTCTCGACCGGCACGGTCATCATCGTACCGCCCGGCGTTCTGCACGGCTCACAGGCACCGGGCAGCTTTCAAAACATTTCGGTAGGTGGGGATTTTTCGCACCTCTTTCATATAGCGTCACCTTGCGCGCTCAAGGACAACGAGGCTTGCGAAGGGCGCATGCTGGCAGAGGCGATTTTCCGCAACCGCTACGGAAGCGAGGAATATTTAGATGCCCTTTGCCGCGCATACGCCTGCCTTTTGCTGCAAAGCATCCGACCGCAGGATGAAACGGCACAGGCCGTTCAAGAGATCATTGCCACGCTGTCGCGCTCCTTTTCGGATGCAGAAACAGATGTGACCGCCCTCCTGCGCCAAAGCGGCTATGCCGAGGACTATATCCGTGCGCGCTTTCGCGAGATCACAGGGCTGACCCCCGTTTCCTTTCTGACCCGCTTGCGGCTTGACCACGCACGGGCCTTGCTGGATATTTACGGCAAGGAGTTATCGGTAGCCGAGGTCAGCGAACGCTGCGGCTTTGAGGATGCCGCCTATTTTTCAAGACGTTTCAAGCGCGCCTTTGGATTCTCACCGATGCAATATCACAAAAAATAACAGAAGCCCGTGCGTGTAAGCCGCACGGGCTTCTGCTATGACTCCTTGCGCGATTGATAAAAACTGACCGCATGCTTATAAAAGTACAATAAATCCAACCGCAGGCGAAGGGGGGCAACAATATAAGCATCCACTCCAAAACGGACAAAATATTGCAACAACTGCGAATGCGAGCAGGAAAAGTAATACCGGTTCCCCTCAATTTTATTCGGAATGGGACGGTGAACATACATTTTTTGAATTTGACAACACCTGCAGGCGTTAGCTCTACAACTGCCTCTCCTTCTCCTGCACGGTAGATAAACTGCGGGCCATAGGCAAGCATTTTTTCAAAAACAGCAATTTGTTCTTCCGCAAACACTGCCGGCTCTTGGAGCGGCGTGACGGAAAGAATACGTGAGAGGCGCAACGGTGAGCAGCCACCGCCGGACGTAGCAAGCAGGTAAAGATGCAGTTCCTCCTTTGACCGTGTTATACAATACGGAGAAACAGAAATAGTTTTTACATTGGTATTGCGCAGCGTAAGAAACACCTGTTTTTTATCTTTTATTGCCTGAGAGAGCACCGTGAATTCCGGCGAAAAAATAATTTCCTCTCGTTTGTCCTGTGGCAACGAAGCATATGAGGAAAGCATGTTACGAAAATGCTCGGAAAGCGAAGTGCCGAGAAGACATCTTTCTTCTATATATTTTATAATCGGTAGGGATTGTCGGGTTGGTTTGATAGAAACGATATGATCCACACGCCCGGCCGCCACCGCTTGGCCAACACCGGTAAGCCGCTCGCTGATACCGGCCGCAAGTGATACCAAACGTGCATCATCCTTCAGCCCCTCCTTTTTGAGCGTATCGATCAAATACTGTATTGTCTCTCTTTGTTTTTGGTGGAAACGATCGGCGTAATAAATGACAAGCCGTGTCAAAAACGCATTACGATTCAAACTGCCGTTTGGCTTGAAAAACTCAAAGCTTTCAGCATCCTTATCCAGAATAGAAGAAACCTCGCGTGTGACATAAATTTTTATTTTTTCCCCTATCATATCATCACCCCTTTTTATTATACCACAAAAAGGGGGCAAAAATCAATAGGAATATAGTCAATATTTTCATTTATATCCAATATATTTTCGCATTTCAAAGGGGGCAAATTATTCGTCGAATTTGCGCATTGAACGACATGCTTTTTCATGTTAAAATAAGATAGCAAACACGGCAAAAGCCAAAAAATAGCACAAGGAGGATAAAGCAATGAAAATATGCCATATGGAGGCAATGAAGGAAATTCGCGCCTTGGAGGAACAAAAGAATATGCTGATCGAGGATGAGGCACGGAAAAGCACGGTGTCTTACAAGGAAGGCGAGAAATCCATTCCTACAGACTATTCCTATGTAGAAACGCGTGCATAAATAGCAGAGCTGGACGAGCAGGTTCGCAAGATTCGACATGCGCTGGCACAAGCCAATTGCTCCGTACGTTTAGACAGCTTTGACATGACGATTGGCGAGGGGCTTGTCATGCTGGCCCAATGGAATGCCGAATACGAGCGATTGAGTGAGTTGGCCTGCCGCCAACAAATTACACGCCGTATTACGGCCAATGGCGTACTGGAATACACCGAATGCCTGTACTGCGCAGGTGACGTGCAAAAGGATTGTAAGAAACTGCGGCGTAAGATCAGTGCTCTGCAAGTAGCTATTGACCGTGCGAATCTGACAAGCACACTGGAGATCTGATCCCCTTTTCCGCGATATGCAATATAACAGGCTGCCTAAAAGGCTGGCACGAAAACAACGTTTTTGTTTACGGCTTTCGTTTTTGGTTGTAATATCCTCGTATATAGAGTTAGTTTATGGATTATGAACTGAAAAAAATATCGTTTTCATAACAGGAGGCGCAATTTTGTTTCCGCCTCACAAATGCATATCGAAAAGCTAACAACGTGAGAAAGCTGCCGGTCATTCTCACAAAAAAATCCGCACAAAATGCTTTGGAGCGCTGCTGCGCGGAATATAAGTGTTTTTTCAGTTCCACGTTTACGGCTACCGTTTCCAGGGTTTCAGTTATCTATTTTTTCGTTACCGTTTACGGTGTAAGATTTATTTTTTATATGCGGATTTTTTCACCTACCGCCGAGGCGGTAGGTGTTTTTTGTAAAAAGAAAACGGCAGTCGATGCTTGCATCGACTGCCGTTCCTTATTCAAAAGGTTTCATCCAAGATCAAATATCCGGTACCCTCGCCCATCGTGCCGCCGTTTTGAAGATGCGCCAGCACGATCTTCTGCAAAGAGGTCTCTGCCTTGACGGTGCCGAGCGCCTCCTTGCTGTAATCCGTATAAAACAGGCGCCAAAAATCATGGTTGGTATCGTTATGGTGAATATTCACGATGTGGAACAGATCGTGGAATTTTTTGATGTTGGAGTGTTCGCTGTACTGCTCAACCAGCGGCGTATACAAGAGCCAAGAGCAGCAGGTGACCACCATTCTGCCACCGTTTAACTCCGGCTTAAAGAATTGATAAGCCTTGCGAAGCGACTCGCGGATGCTCTCAGGAGTCATGGGGCCACTGTTGGGAATGTGACAGTTATAAACGATGTCTCCCTTTTTCACACCAAGCGCTTCGTCATCAAAGCGTGCCTCGATCCGCTCATACTGCAGTCTGCCGAGTGCAAAGCGCTTGAGCTGATAGTGCCACGGGAACCACCAAGCAACAAAAATGCCCCACACATTGTGCATCTGCTTACATTCCACCAGCTTATAGCGCAGGTCACGCATGATATCAAGATACAGTTCATCGGCCAAGCCGTTGATTCTGTATAGGTAGGCAAGCGGCTTGGCCGCCAGCAGCAAAAAGACCATATCCAGCGCATAACGGTTGACCCCCGTCTCCTCGGCGATCTTTGCCATTTTGCCGCCCCAATCGTCCACGCTGCCTATGTACCAATCATCCATGGCGTCATACAAGGCGGGCAGCTTTCCCTTTGCCGTCACGTCATTCAGAACAAGAGAAAGAGAGGCGATCGCCTCCTCGGGGAATTCTATTTTTCTGGCAATATCGATAATCATCCTATCCTCCCCTCCGGCTATCAAAAGTTGCTGCCGTTATAGCCCCAATGGTCAACCTCGGCATATTTGACATAAACGCCATCGGGCGAAACCGCCAGCTCCTGCTGCATGATCTCGCACACGCGGGCGGTCAGCTTCTCATACGCGGCGGGCGTGCTCTTACCAAGCAGCTCTGCCTCTACCATAGCAAGCGGACGGTCACTCTCTCCCGCAAAGAAGAGACAGGCCTCGTCCTCAATATCTACCATCAACCAGCTCTCACTCTTACCGGGCAAAAGCGAAATGGCCTCACCAAAGGCCTTTTTCAACGAAAGACGCTTTTCTTCGTTTACCTTCACATTGGTGCGTACATGCATATAGGGCATTTTGTTTTTCCTCCGTTATCGATAGGTGGGGTAAAGCTGCCGGCAAACGCCGTCAGCAGTTCGAATGCCCCAGCCGACGACGTGATCCTTCTCGTTGAAATAGAGCAGCATATCGTCAAGCAGCCCCTTCAGATATGCCTCCTCCATGCTCCCCACACCGGGCAAGCCGAGATTCTCCCCCTCGTTGAGCAGCGCAAAGCGCAACAGGCAATCAATCTCGTGGCGGTATTCTACCGTAGCAGGCTTTTCGGTCATGGTCTGCTTTTCGCCATAATAGTCCGCGCAGAATTCGCGGAAGGTGGCGGGGCTGCTTCCCAGCGGGCAATAAAGCGGGCCGACCGTTGTGCCGTCTACTGCCAGACGGAAGCCATAGGGAGCGTACAGCTTAACCAGGTGCTCTGCCCCCGCATTGCAGAAGAGGGCGAGCGGCGCGTCTTCTCTTGCGCGCACGTGCTCACGCCATACCTCCAGCATCTGCCGACCGATTCCCTGCCCACGAAGCTCGGCGTTGGTTTGAAAATTGCCAAAGTTACCGATGGCATCCCGGTGCTTGCCCCAGCCGTTCCACAGGCGGGAAACAAACGCCCCCTCCTGCGTGGCGATATAGTAAATATCGGTGCATACCGCAGCCAATTCACCGGCCGAACGTTTCCGCAGCATGTCCGCATAATACTGGCCGCGGTCTACGTCTTTTACGTTTTCACAAAGCAGGGCTTTGGTTGCCGGCTCCACCTCGCCGGGGATATAAATATCAATCTTGGTTTGCATCAGCAAATCCCCCTTTTTGTTATTAACACTATTATGTCATATCGCCGAGAAAATGTCAAGAACAATTCTGTCAAATCGTGTTTTTACAGCATGCCGTGTGAGAGCATGACGCTACCATTCGGCAAAATATCCATCAGGCCGTAGCTCGGCTTACCATTGTAAGGGCGACCAATGCTGCCGGGATTGAAGACATACAGCTCGTCCTCGGAAAGATAGCGGCATTCGGGAATGTGCGTGTGGCCGTACAGCAGCACGCGGGCGCGTGCCTGCAGGGCATCCTTTTCTGCGGCGGCGGTTCCGCCCTTTACGCCGCGCGTGTGGCCATGCATCATCAGCACACGGCAGGAATACAGCTCAAAAAGGTCGCTGTCCTCTGCCTCACGCATGACAAAAAAGTCCATATTCCCTCGCACACAGCGAAAGGTGTGCCGTGGAAAGAGCGCATACAGCCGCTCTATATCGGCAAGGCCATCGCCCAAAAACAGGACGGTGTTCACCTCCGGGTGGCGGCGAATCACATTCACCATGGGAAAATGGTTGCCGTGAGAATCTGAAAATATCAAGAATTGCATAAAACCTCCGAAAAACCATACTGGCAATCTTTGCCCTGCCGCATATACTGGCAGTAGATCAGAATTGTGAGGTGCTATTATGAAATTTGATCCCGCAATGATGCAAGCGTTGCTCTCATTAGACGATGCTGCGCTATGGCAGAAAATTCGCCAAATTGCCGCGCAGGGCGGCTTTTCAATTTCCGAAACGCCCCCGCCGCCGGCAGAAATGGCAAAGCTGCGCGCCTTGATGCAGGGCAGCGGCCAAGCAGATGTGGCAAGTGCCATGCAAACGCTGGCGCATTACCGCAAAAAGGGGTAAGACATGGGAGAGGAATACATACAAGGCAATCAGCCGGATCTTTCGGGCTTGCTTGGAAATCTGCTGCAAAACCCGGCGGCCCTCTCTATGCTCTCCTCGCTGCTTGCGGGCAGCTTAGGCGGCAAGGGGAATTCCCCGCCGCCAAAAAACGAGCCGTGTGAGACAGAATGCTGCGGCGCGCCGCAGCCATGCCTTTCACCCGCGCCGCCAAGGCAGCCGGACAATCGCACCTGCCTGCTCAACGCCCTGCGCCCTTATCTTTCTCCCTCGCGATGTAACACCATTGATTCCCTGCTGCGCATTCTGGAGCTGATGGAGCTATTACGAAAACGGAGGTGAGCTATGTACAAAAGAGCCTACCCGCCAAGAGATACCCCGCTGCCTGAAAATTACAGCGGTGTAGCACTCATGGCGGAAAAAGACCTACCGCCCGAGGAGGAAGAGGAGCAGGTGGCGGAAGAAACAATCGCCACTTTACCACCGGAAGACTCCTCGCAGGAGGAAGAGCCGACCCCGGCAGCCAAAGAAGCATCTTGCGACGCGAAGCCACTACCACCAAGCTTTGCCACCTCGGATATGCTGCTTCTGGCAATTGCCGCGCTGATGTCGCAAAACGGGCAGCCCGAGGGCGAGCTGGTCATGATTCTTTTGCTGCTCTTATTGGGAGAATAAATGCCGAAGGCGGAGAGATTCTCCGCCTTGTTCTTTTAGAAAAGGGTATATTGGTTGGTCTCGCTGAGCCCCTCAAGTGCCTTATTGCGACGGAGCAGCTCAATGACCGATTTGGAAACCCCAGCTTTATGCTGCAGATCCTCAACCGAGTACAGCTCACCGCTTTTACGCAGGTCAAGAATACGCTGCGCAACCGACTCACCAAGCCCGGGGAGCGAGGAGAACGGCATGCGGATGTTGCCATCCTCCGGCAAAAAGGCGTTGGCATCCGACTTCCAGATGCTGACAGGCAGGAACTTGATCCCACGGCACATGCATTCCCCAACGAGCTGCAGCGTGGTGACCATATCCGATTCCTTTTGTGTTGCCTCATTGCCCTTCTTTTCGATGGCGGCGATGGTGTCATACACGGCACGCTTGCCCTGACCCACGATCTCGGCATCAAAGCCGCCCGGGGCAACGGTCAAGAAGGCCGCGTAGAATTCCATCGGATAGTAGATCTTATACCAGCCAAGGCGGATGGCCGACATAACGTAGGCGGCGGCATGTGCCTTCGGGAACATGTATTTGATCTTTTTGCAGGAGGCAATATACCATTCGGGCACATCGTGCGCCAGCATCTCCTGCTCGTATTCGGGCTTCAGGCCCTTACCCTTTCGCACATCCTCCATGATCTTGAAGGCAGTACCGTTTTCCAGCCCATGGCGAATGAGGTAAAGCATGATGCCATCACGCGTGCCTACCACCTCGGAAATGGTACAGGTGCCGTTCTTGATCAGATCCTGCGCGTTGCCGAGCCACACGCCCGTACCGTGCGAGAGGCCGGAGATCTGCAGAAGGTCTGCAAAGTTTTTCGGCTTGGCATCCATTAAGAGGCCTTGCCCAAAGTGCATACCCATCTCGGGGATGCCGTAGGTGCCAAGCGGCGATTTGATCTCCTCAGATGAAACACCGAGGGGCTTGGTGCTGTGGAACAACTCATACACCGCAGGGTCGTTCATCTTCACATCCATGACGCTTGTATTGGTATACCTCTCCAGCATCTTGTACTTGGTCGGCATATCGTGTCCCAGCTCGTCCAGCTTTAGGATGGTATCATGCAGATAGGAGAACTGAAAGTGCGTAGTGATGATATCCGAATTCGGGTCGTCTGCCGGGTGCTGTACGGGTGAGAAATCGTAGATATCGTACTCCGTCGGCACAACGATAATGCCGCCCGGGTGCTGACCGGTTGAACGCTTGACGCCCTCACAGCAGGAAACGATGCGCGAGACCTCTGCCTTTGGCAGGGCGATCTTGCGCTCGTCAAGATATTTCATGACGTAGCCGTAGGCAGTCTTGGAGGCCAGCGTACCAATGGTACCGGCGCGAAACACGTGCCCCTCACCAAACAGCTCCTCGGTGTATTTATGCACCTTGCCCTGCACATCGCCCGAGAAGTTGAGGTCGATATCGGGAGATTTATCGCCCTTAAAGCCAAGGAAGGTCTCAAAGGGGATATCATGCCCGTCACCAAACAACGGTTCGCCGCAGACGGGGCAATTTTTATCGGGCAGGTCAAAGCCGGAGCCAACGCTGCCATCGGTGATAAACTCGGAATACTTGCATTTGAGGCAACGGTAATGCGGCGGCAGGGGGTTTACCTCTGAAATGCCCGCCATGGAGGCTACAAAGGAGGAGCCAACCGAGCCACGCGAGCCGACCAAATAGCCAAGGCTCTCACTATATGCCACCAGCTTTTGTGCGATCATGTAAAGCACGGCAAAGCCGTTGGAGATGATGGAATCCAGCTCTCGCTTAAGGCGTGAGGATACGATCTCGGGAATCTCCTCACCGTACCAATCGTGTGCGCGCTGCCAGCAGATATCGGTCAGATCCTTATCCGAGCCGGGAATGATCGGCTCATAACGCCCGTCGGGAATCGGACGGATCTTTTCCACCATATCCGCGATCTTGTTCGGGTTTTCGATCACCACCTCACGCGCCAGCTCCTCGCCAAGGTAAGCAAACTCAGAAAGCATTTCATCGGTGGTACGCAGATAAATGCCGACATCCTTATCCGCATCGGCAAACTTCTGCCCGGCAAGCAGGATCTTACGATACAGCTCGTCCTCTTTATTGAGAAAGTGCGCATCACATGTGGCCACCGTCATCTTACCCAGCTTTTTGCCAAGCTTGATGATGCGCCGATTCAGCTCCATAAGCTGCTCGTTGCCGGAAACCTTACCATCAGCAATCAAGAATTGGTTGTTGCAGAGCGGCTGGATCTCCAAATAATCATAGAAGGAGGCAATCTCCTCTAACTCGCTTTCCGGCTTTCCCTCCAGCAGTGCCTGATAAAGCTCGCCTGCCTCACAGGCCGAGCCAATGATAAGCCCCTCTCGGTGTCTCTCAAGCAGGCTTTTGGGAATGCGGGGCGAATGCTTGAAATAGGAAAGATAGCTTTCCGAGATCAAGCGGTAAAGGTTTTTCAGACCAACCAGATTTTGAACCAGCAGGATCATATGTCGCGGCTTGATGGTCAGCGGGTCTGCCGTTTCACTCATGGCCTCTGTCAGACGAACGAAATCGTTGATGCCCTCACCCGTCAGCCGCTCGATCATGCGGAAAAAGATGGCGGCAAGCATGGCTGCATCGTCACAGGCGCGGTGGTGATTGAAATTGCCAAGCTCGTAGGCGGCAGCAATGGTATCCAGCTTATGATTCTTTAACTCCGGGTTGACATAGCGGGAAAGTGCCACGGTATCGAGATAGGTATTTGAAAACGGCAGCCCGCATTGCTCGGCATAGGTGCGGATAAAGCCGATATCAAAGTTGGCGTTATGCGCGATCAGCATATCATCGCCAATAAAGGCGAAAAAGCTCTCAAGAGCTTCCTTGACCTTGGGGGCATCCTTCACCATCTCATCGGTGATAGAGGTCAGCTTTGTGATCTCTGCGGGAATCGGCACCTCGGGATTGACGAAGGTGTTGAAGGTGTCGATCACCTCGCCCGCCTTGATCTTGACAGCACCGATCTCGGTGATATGGCAGTTCACGGGAGAAAGACCGGTCGTCTCAATATCAAAGACGATCATTTCGTCAGCAAAATCCGGGCGACTTGTACCGTAAATAACACGGGCGGTATCGTTGACGAAATAGGCCTCCATGCCGTAGATGACCTTGAGGTCACTTTTCTGCTTGGCAAGTGCCAGCATGACCTCGGGGAATGCCTGCACGTTGCCGTGGTCGGTCACCGCAATGGCACGGTGCCCCCAGGCGGTGGCGGTACGGACAAGCTCATCCGGGCGGATGAGGGCGTCCATGGCCGACATATTGGTATGCAGATGCAGTTCGACACGCTTTTCTGCAGCCTCATCCTTACGGGAGAGGATGCCGATCTTCATGACGTGGCGGGGCATCACGCAAAGCTCATTATCAAATTTATCGCGAACAATATTTCCTTGAACGGCAATGCATACGCCGGGGGCAAGTGCCTTGGCCCAGCCTGCTTCCTCCGGCGACTGGTTGAGACGCAGGTAGATGGAGGAGGAGGTATCCGAAAAGCCGGCACGAATGCGAATACGGTCGCCCGTACGGTTTTCTTCCATGCTGGCCTCAAAGATCTTACCAACCACCAACACACCGCGCCCCTCACGCACATCGGACAGCGGAACGGGATTTTCGATCACGAAGGGAGTCCCGTACAGCAGCTCTGCCCCCTCCAGACGGAAGGTGGCGGTGCCGATGGTGAGCAGATCGTTTTCCATGCGGGGTGCCTCTGCGGGGGGCAGCAGGCTGCGGGCACGGGTAAAGTCTGCCCGCTCATCATCGAGCGATGCATTCTCCGAGCCTTGCTTTTCTCGCAGACGGGCCGCCTGCTGCCGCTGCTGCTCTGCCTGCTCGCGAATCTCGCGATCAAGCTCCTGCATGGCACGCTCCTGCTCGGCGCGGCGTCGCTCTGTCTGCTCTATTGCGTCAATCGACGGACGAATCTTGACATGAATATTACGCGCATAGCGGCTGCGAATAATCCCCTCCAGGATGCGGTCTGTCTTGGCAAGACCGAGAAGGTCAATGCCCGCATCGGTAAAGGGCAGATCAATGTAAAGCTGCTCTCCCTCTAAAGCAAAGCGCGGCTCGTCAAAAAAACCGTGGGTGACTGCACCAATGCGCTCTGCCTCGGCCAATACAGCCGTCATAGAGGAGATAGAAAACAGCTCGGACGGGTATTGGGGGAATATGCGGAAGGAGCGCGCCTCATAAAGCTCGCGCAGCTCGTCTTCAATCGCATAGAGCATCACATAATCCTGCACGGCAGGAAACACCATATCCACCTCTACGCGAAAGGGATCGCGACAGTAGCGAACGTCTATAGAGGTGGCGCGCTCTAACAGCTTGCGTCTTTCGCCCTGTACATCGTAGCGGCGAAAAACCTCAAAAAAGCTCTTATTCAGCATGTGTCATTCTCCGTATTTCGGCAATCAACTCGGGTACGATGGCATCCTCCGGCACACGGCGAATGATCTCCCCCTTTTTAAAGAGGATCCCTTCCCCGATGCCACCGGCAATACCGATGTCGGCCTCGCGCGCTTCGCCCGGGCCATTGACCACGCAGCCCATAAAGGCAACGCGCAACGGCAGGCGGCGCAGGCCTGTTTTGTCAAGCTCCTCCTCAAAGCGGGAAAGGAGCGGAATGAGATCAATTTTGGTGCGCCCGCAGGTGGGACAAGAAATGATATCCATCTCACGCACAGGGTTCATCCCCAACGCGGAGAGGATCGCACGCGCCTCACGGATCTCCAGCAGCGGGTCTGCGGTAAGAGAGACGCGAATGGTATCTCCAATGCCGTCGGCAAGACAAGCACCGATCCCGACAGCACTTTTGACAACACCCATATGGGCACCACCCGCCTCGGTTACCCCAAGGTGGAGCGGGTAGCTTGTCCGCTCGGCAAGGATACGGTTTGCCTCGATCATCTCGGGCACGGTGGACGCCTTGACCGAGAGAACGATATCTTCAAAATCCAGCGCCTCCAGCATGGCAGCGTGATAAAGCGCGCTTTCAGCCAACGCCTCGGCGGTCGGGGCACCGTGCTTTTCGAGAATATGCTTTTCAAGCGAGCCGGAATTCACACCGATGCGAATCGGTACACCCGCCGCACGGCAGGCACGGACAACGGCCTCTACCTTCTCACGCGAGCCGATGTTGCCGGGATTGATACGAATTTTATCAGCACCCGCCGCCACGGCGGCCAGGGCAATGCGATAGTCAAAATGAATATCCGCCACCAGCGGAACGGTAATTCCCTGCTCCTTGAGGTAAGTAAAGGTAGCGGCAGCGGCCTCATCCGGCACGGCAAGACGCACAATGTCTGCCCCTGCCTCCTGCATGGCACGCACTTGGGCAAGCGTGGCGGCGGTGTTGCTTGTATCGGTATTGGTCATGGTCTGCACCGAGATCGGGGAATTTCCACCGATACATACCGCTCCCGCTTTGATGGTTTTTGTCAATCGACGTGTCATAATATCTGTCCTTTCTTGACGGAAAGGCGCGCCCAACGGGCGCGCCGCTATGATGTTTTTTAAGAAAACAGCGTGATAATGTCCTTAAACAAGACCAACACCATCAGCCCCATGAGGAGCACGAAGCCGATAAAGTGCACAAGCCCCTCATACTTGGCGGGCACGGGACGACGAAAGATCATTTCAAAGAGGATGAATACCAGCCGTCCGCCATCCAAAGCGGGAATGGGAAAGAGATTGAAAAGACCGAGATTGATGCTGATAACTGCCATCAGCATCACCGTTTGCCACAAATCTCTCGCGGCCGCCTGAGAGATCGCGCCGGCTACACCAACCGGGCCGGAAACTGCCTCCATCCCGTACCGACCGCGAAAGAGGTCAACGACCGACTCCCAGATCATTTTAACGGTGGTGGTGGAGCGGTAGAAGGTATGACGCAGGACATTGCCGATATTCTTTTCATCAACCCCCGTATAAAAATCGGTTATGCCGAAAGCAACGCCATCGGTAACCGAAGAGGGAAAACGAACGGTAAGCGTCAGCTCCTTACCATCCCGCAGGACGGTAACGGCGCAATCCTCCGCTCCATCGTGCGTGATCTCATAGTTCATATCAAAACCGGTGTGCACGCGCGTTCCGTTGATGGCAAGAATGGTATCACCCGCCTGCAAGCCGTATTCGGCCGAGGAGGTCAGCTCATTTTTTTCAAACCACGCGTCATCCGGGTACTGCGCAATGGTATTGGAGGGCAGATTGGCCGAGGCGATGACAATGGCAAGAATGAGCAAAAACCCAAGCAGAAGATTCATCGTCGCGCCGGCGGCGGTGATAATAAAGCGCTGCCAGGCGGGCTTTTTCGGCAAGGCATCGGGATCGTCAGACTCCTCGTCCTCCCCCGCCATACTGACGTAGCCGCCAAACAGAAATACACCAATGGAATACTTGATGCCTGTTTTCTTGGAGGTATAGGTGAGCATCTTCGGCCCCATGCCGATCGAAAACTCATAAATTTTGACATGGAAGATACGAGCGGCAATATAATGCCCCAGCTCGTGAATCAGAATCAGAACGCAGAAAAGAAGAATGGCAACCAGCCAATACAATATATTCATGTTTACTCCGAAAATCCGCCGAGGCGGTTTTAGTGGGCGCGCTGATCGGCGCGGCGGCGTGCGGCAAGGCGAGCCTCGCGCGCGGTGGCAAGAATGCCGTCAAGCGTTTCTACGCGTGCCGCGGTGCTGCTGTATTCCTCTACCGTCTCGCAGACAATATCAAAGATATCGGTCAGATGCAGGCGGTCGGCAAGGAAGGCGGCAACGGCCTCTTCATTTGCCGCGTTCAGCACGGCGGGCACGGCACCGCCCAAGCTGTAGGCATGGGCAGCAAGCGGCAGGAGCACAAATGTCTCCAGATCCGGCCGATCAAAGGTCAGGCGACCGAGCGAGAAGAAATCAAGCGGCGGTGTCAACCCCTCGGCGCGGGCGGGATAAGTGAGCGCGTATTGCACGCAATCTCGCATATCGGGCACGCTGAGCTGCGCAATGACGGTATTATCAATATATTCTACCATCGAATGAATTATGCTCTGCCGCTGCACCACAACGGTCACAGCCTCGGCAGGCAGACCGAAGAGGCAGGCCGCCTCGATCAGCTCAAAGCCCTTATTCATCAGGGTGGCGGAATCAACGGTGATCTTTGCCCCCATCTGCCAGGTGGGGTGTGCCAGCGTTTCGGCACGGGTCACACGAGAAAGCTGCTCTCTCGAATAGCCGAAAAACGGCCCGCCCGAGGCGGTCAGCAGCAGAGAACGAACCTCATGCTTGCATCCGGCCTGCAGGCATTGAAAAATGGCGCAGTGCTCGCTGTCCACGGGCAGGATCTCCACGCCCCGCTCTCGCGCGCGGCGCATGACCTCGCGCCCTGCCACCACAAGCGATTCCTTGTTGGCAAGCGCAAGACGGCGACCGGCATCAATGACGGCGAGAGTAGGCAGCAATCCCGCCTCCCCCAAAATGGCATTGACAACGACGGGAGCATCCGTCTCCCCTACACCGGCAAGCACGCCCTCGCTACCGGCAAGGACGCGTGTGGGTGTATCGGCAATGCGTGTGCGCAGATCGGCCGCGGCTTTTTCGTCAGCCACCGCGCACAGACGGGGATGAAAGCGGCGAACCTGCTGCTCAAGCAGGTCGACCGACGAGTGGGCGCTGATAAAATCAACGGGTATATGATGATATTCCGCAACCTCAAGTGCCTGGCGGCCGACAGAGCCTGTCGAGCCGAGAATGGCAACCGATGCGGGTAATTGACATGGGGAAAGGGATGTCATGGTGACTCCTTACAAAAGAAGATTGATGGGCAAAAGACTATCCAGCGTACAAGCGATCAACAGCAGGGGTGCCGAGGCAATAACAGAATCAAAGCGATCCATCACGCCGCCGTGACCCGGGAAAATATGGCTGTAATCCTTCACGTTATGCTCGCGCTTGATCAGCGAGGCAAGTAGGTCACCCAGCTGGGCAACCACGGCAACCAAAAAGCCAAGCGCACCAAGCACCAGATAATTGGGCGTGCTGCTTGTGATATTGCCGACGATCATACCAAAGACCACAAACGAGACAACACAGAATACGATACCGCCGATGCTGCCCTCAATGGTCTTTTTGGGGCTGATCTCGGGTATGAGCTTGTGTCGCCCGAAAAAGACGCCTGTAAAATAGGCAAAGGAATCGGTGATCCACGGGCCAAGGAAGCAAAGCAGATAGTAATACTGACCATTCATACCAAAGCGAACAAGCGGAATGGCGGCAAAGGCCAGTGTAATGTAAAACGTAGTCATAAAGGATGCCGCAATTTCGGGAAAGGAGAGCGTGCGGCGGCTTAAGATCGCAGCGGCAAAGAGGAAGAACATATACAGGACAAACACACCGACAAATACCAGAAGGTACATGGCGCGGGCATTGACAGAGGCCGTCTCAAGAACGAGATTTTCCTTGATCCTGCAAACAGCAAGCGTACCGAGGGGGAGACCAATCGCCAGAAGCATGGACGGAATCAAGATCTGCGGTTTTTTGTGCGTACCAAGGCACCGCTGCATCTCAAACACGGCAAAGGCGCAGAAAAACGCCGCCACAAAAGGAAATGCCACCGTACCGGAGGTCAGCAGGACAACTGCCAAAATACACAGCAGGACGGCTGCCGTGATCAATCTTTGCTTCATGAATGTTCTCCCCTTTTCGCTACTCTGTCTTCTCTTCCCGATCCTCGGGATCCAAACCACCAAAACGGCGATGCCTGTGACAAAAATCCTTCAATGCGTGAAAGATCTCTTTCTCCTTCAGATCAGGCCACAGCGTTTTGGTAAAATAATACTCCGCATAGGCGGATTGCCACAAAAGAAAATTGGAAATACGATAATCCCCGCCCGTGCGCACCACAAGATCCGGGTCCGGCGAATGGGCGGTATACATGGCGGCAGAAAGGTCTGCCGCGTCAACGGCTGTCTTGCCGGTGGCAAGCAGCGTATTACAAGCATGCACGATCTCATCACGCCCACCATAATTGAGGGCAATATTGAGACAATAGCTCTTATTTCGCGTGCGCTGCTCGATCTCCTCTGCCTTTTCCCGCTGCGCACGCGTCAGGGCTGCCTTGTCACCGAGAAAGACCACGCGCATATCGCGGCTGTCCGCATCCCGCAGCTCCTCCTCCATAAAGCGGTCAAGCAGCTGCATGATACCGGCCACCTCATCCTGCGGGCGGGACCAGTTCTCGGTAGAGAAGGCATACACGGTAACCGTGCGGATACCGAGAGAATGGCAATAGGCAATAACGCGGCGAAAAGCCTCTGCCCCCGCGGCGTGCCCTGCCTTACGCGGCAGGCCACGGCGTTTTGCCCAGCGCCCATTGCCATCCATAATAAAGGCAACATGCTGTATCCGATCGGAAAAATCCGCTACCGGGGGTTTTTTACTCCAAAGTGCCATACGGCCTCCGTCAGATCTCCATGATCTCCTTGTTCTTTGCGTCAGTCACGCGGTCGATTTCCTTGATATACTTGTCGGTCAGATCCTGACAGGACTTCTCACTGGCCTTGGCCTCATCCTCGGTCATCTCGCTCTTCTTCTTCATATCCTTGATCTTATCATTGGCATCACGGCGGAGATTACGGATGGCAACCTTTGCCTCCTCGCCCATCTTAGCGATCTGCTTGGTCATCTCGCGGCGACGCTCCTCGGTCGGCTGCGGGAAGATCAGACGAATGGTCTTGCCGTCGCTTTGTGGGGTGATGCCAAGATCAGAGGCAAGAATCGCGCGCTCGATATCCTTTACGGTGCTCGCATCCCACGGCTGAATAACCAGGGTACGCGCATCCGAAATGCTGATGGCAGCCACACCCGAAATGGGAGTGGGAGAGCCATAATAGTCTACATTGATCTTGGAAAGGGCGTTAGGATTGGCACGGCCTGCACGGATGGTGGAGAGATTCTCCTCATATACGCTGATGGCCTTTTTCATTTTTTCTTCAAAGGGCTTGAGATCGAGTTTCATAGTTGTTCTCCTTTTATGTTGGTAAAGATTTAATATGTAATGCTTGTGCCGAGCTGCTCACCCATAATGGCACGATAAATATTTTCAGGGTCGTCAAGACCAAAGACCAGCATGGGAATGTGCTTTTCCATGCAGAAGGTTGCGGCGGTAAGATCGATCGCGCCAAGCTTTTGATCAATGATCTCGCAGAAGGAGATCGAGTCCAGCTTGCGGGCGGTGGGATCCTTACGCGGGTCGGCGGTGTAGATGCCATCGATATTCTTGGCCATCAGCACCATATCGGCATTGATCTCGGCCGCACGAAGAGCCGCTGCTGTATCGGTAGAAAAGAACGGAAGGCCAAGGCCACAGCCGAAAATAACGACACGCCCCTGCTTGAAGTGGTGGAGCGCCTGCTCACGCGTGTAGGGCTCGGCAAATGCCTCCATACGCACGGCCATCATGGCACGGGCATCAACCCCTGCATGGCAAAAGGCATCCTGCAGGGCAAGCGCGTTGATCGCGGTGGCCAGCATACCCATATGGTCAGCCAGTGCGGGGTCCATATCCTTCCCCTGTCTGCCGCGCCAGATGTTGCCGGCACCAACGATCACGCCGATCTCCACACCCTTGGCAAGACATTTTTTGAGGACCTTTGCGATTTCTTCAATAAATTCATGGTTGAGAACACCGTCTGCCCCGCCGGAAAGCGCCTCACCCGAGAGCTTGAGCAATACGCGGCGGTACCTTGGCTGTTTTTCTTCATTCATAGTCTGCATGTCTCCTCGTATTATTTATAATTATACATATATATTGTAACGCAAAAAGTCTTTTTTGTAAACAGTTTTCTTGAAAAAAATGACAGTTTTTTTCAAAGGCAACCATAACGCCCCTTTTAGTGCACAATTTTACCCTTGATTGTGCCGCGCGCGAGTGCTATAATGAAAAAAACGGCATTGCCGCACGAGGAGAAAAAAGATGGTTACTGTTTTTACCCATTCAAGCGACAAGACCATTCGTTTTGCCGCAGAAGAATTGCGTGACACGCTGACCGCCATGGGCATCAACACGGTGGCAGAAGATGCCGCGGGGGATATCTGCCTTGGCCTATTTGAAGAATTTTCACTAATACCAAAAAACGCCAACACATCCTTTGACGACGAGATTGCCATTGCTGTTGCAAACGGAAAGGGCTATATCGCCGGCGCGAACCCGCGCAGCGTGCTGATTGCGACCTATCGCTTTCTGGAGGAGTGCGGTGCCTGCTTTGTGCGTCCCGGCAAGGATGGCACCTATCTGCCCCGCCTGACCGCGCTGCCTGAAAAAATAGAGCTGCGCGAGGCGGCTGCCAAGCGTCATCGCGGCATTTGTATTGAAGGTGCGACAAGTATTGAACACGTACTGAATATGGTAGAATGGTTGCCAAAGCGCGGCTTTAACAGCTACTACATCCAGTTCCGTGATGCGCACTGCTTTTTTGACCGCTGGTATTCCCGCCGCGATAATATGATCAAAAAGCCGGAAGCCCCCTACACCCGTGAGCAATCGGTTGCTTATACGGCACAGGTAGTAGAGGCCGCCAAAAAGCGCGATCTCTTGCTGCACATGGTAGGCCACGGCTGGACATGCGAGCCCTTTGGCGTTGCGCACAGCGGCTGGGATCCGATCGATCCTGCTAGCGTACCGGAGTCCTACATCAACCTATGCGCCGAGGTAAACGGCCAGCGCACCCTGTGGAAAAACAGACCGCTGAACGTGAATCTTTGCTATTCTAACCCCCTTGTGCGCCGCACCATCGCAGAAGGAGCTGTTTCCTATCTGAAGGAGAACCCGACCACCGATGTATTGCATGTGTGGCTTGGTGATGACGCAGACAACACCTGCGAGTGCGAGGAATGCCGCAAAAGACGCGTTGCCGATTACTACATCATGCTGCTCAATGATATCGACGAAGCATTGACCGCCGCCGATCTTCCTACCAAGGTCGTCTTTTTGGCCTACATCAATCTGCTGCACGCGCCGGAGGCAGAAAAGATCAAAAATCCCGACCGCTTTATCTTTATGTTCGCCCCCATCGCGCGCGATTACGCGCAGCCCTTCCCCGATACCTACCGCCTAAAAGAGGTGGAGCCCTATCAGATCAATGGCTACGCAAAGATGAAGGGGCGCACCGAGGTAGATGTGAATCTTGCTTATCTGTATCAGTGGAAGCAGAATTTTACAGGTGACTGCTTTGATTTTGACTACCACCTGATGTGGGATCAGCAGCTGGATGTAGGCGGCGAGAACACCGCGCGCGTGCTGCACCAGGATATTTGCAACTTTGATGCGCTGGGCCTTGGCGGCCTTGTCAGCTGCCAGCTGCAGCGCAACGCCTTCCCCACCTCGATTGCCATGACCACCATGGGCAAAACGCTGTGGAACCACGGCGTAGCGCTGGAGGACATTCGCCGCACGCTGTACACCGCCTCCTTTGGCGAGGATGCGGTTGCCGAGTTGGAGGAATACTTCTCCACCCTCTCTCGTTGTTTCCCTCTCTCCTTCATTCGCGGCAGAATTGCCTGCACGCGTGAGGAGCTGATTGCCCTGATGCAGGAGCTGATTGCAACGATCGACAGCTTTGTACCGACCATCCAGGCACACCTGCATGACGAGAACGCCTGCCGCGCGACCTCTTGGCAGCTGCTGTTGACACACGGCGCGATTTACCGCCTGTTTGCCGAAAAGGTGATTGCCGTAGCCGAGGGAGACAAGGAAAAGGCAGCTACGCTCGACGAGGCCTGCCGCCGTCTTGCCTGGGAAAGGGAGGATGAGATCTCCGACGTGCTGGACTGCCATATCTTTGATGAGATCGTACGCACTCGCATTACACCTTGGTTCAAATAACAGCAAGCAAGCCCGACCGTTTCGGTCGGGCTTGCTTTTATGTATTTGCTGTCTTTGGTTTACTGATGATGCGCGGAACAAGCGGCTTGCCTTCATCCATGATCTCCTCCTCGGTGCAGGAGAGAAGCAGAATTTCCCGCTTGACGTTGCGATCACAATCATAGGTGATGTAGATCTTGCCGTCATAAAAATCCACATCGGGGTAGGAGGTCCCACCGCGAACGTCGATACAACGCTTGTACGGCCATGTCTTGCCGTCATCCTCGGAGAGGTAGATGGTCATATTGATTCGTTTTCTGTTATCGTCGTTATTGACGAGCAGCACGCGTCCGCTCGGCGTACGCCCCACATAGAGACGGGTATTGGGATTGAGCAGACCGTTCACCTTTGCCTCGGCATCCCATGTCATACCGTCATCACGTGAGCAGGCCTCGGCCACGCCGCCAACTGATGTGCGGGCGAACATGCGAATGGTACCGTCCTGCATCTGGTAAGCCATGCTTTCATCAAAGGGGGTGGGCACCTTTTTGGCACCGTAGTGGCGGGTATAGGACTTGCCGCCATCATCGGAAATGCTGTATCCGTAGCGGTCGCAAAGCTGGTCATAGTTAAAGTTGATAATACGCCCCGTGCTCGTTACAAGCGGCTTGCAGCGCAAAAAACCGATATCCAGCAACTCCGGTTCGCTGAATATGGGATGCTCGTCGTCCGGGTTCTTGCAGATCATGCGCCACTCGGTATGGCGAGTATCATCAAATACCCAGCCATGTGAGGTGTAGCCCGGATCACCAACCCCCTCGGGGCGGGTGTTGTTCTGCACCCAATAGTAGTGCAGGCTGCCATCCGGTGCCGTCCAAAGCTGCGGATCCAAGGCGTGTACCCAGCGCTCCTCGGAGCTTGGGAGAACAAAGAGCGGTGTCCAGGTCTTTCCACCGTCATCGCTATACCGAAGATCGGAGAAGTTTTCAATATGCGGCTCGCACACGCCGCCGGCGTACCACGCCACATACACCCGCCCCTTTGGCGTCAGAGCAATGGTGGGGCAGCCCTGGAACAGGCGAATGTCCTCAGCGTATTTTTCATCATACGGGTAGTAGATCGGCCGGCAGGGGTCTTTTGCGTTATCCTTGATAAATTCCATGAGAAACTTTCTCCTTTCACGCTTTGCTTTCATTATACCGAAGGATCATACATAAGTCAAGGAAAAAAACGCGCCAAGGCGCGTTTTTTTGCGTTATTCGCGATCAACGGTTATCACCGTACAATAGTGAGCGTCGATCGCTTGAATGCTTTCTGTGACGGTCTTCTTCAAATCATCATCCGACAGGGCGCACTCAAATGGCGCGGCGATATCAAAGATGAGATTGGAGTGTGTTTGCCCGCGCACCAGGCGAAAATCATGCACCTGCAGGCGTTCGTCAATCGCTTTGGCGATACCGGCCACCGTAACATGCAGGCGATCCACCTCCGGGTCGCCTACCACGATGGGGTCGGTATGAATGGTACACAAAATGCCAAGCTCGTTATTGATCCGTCTTTCAATATTATCAATCGAATCATGCGTTTCAAAGGCATCCTTGGCACCATCCACCTCAACATGCAGAGAGGCAATGGTGTGCCCCGGTCCGTAGTTATGCACAATAAGATCGTGAATGCCGAGTGCCTCCGGATATTCGGCTACGATGCGGCGAATACCATCGACCGTTTCGGAAACGGGTCCCTCGCCCAAGATGGAATTCTTCGTTTCATTCAAAATCCGGCAGCCGGCCACCAAAATGAGAACAGCCACAAACAAGCCAAAATACCCGTCAAGGAAATCCCAGCCGAGGGTTGCGTACAAAATGGTAGAAAGCAGCACGGCGGCAGTAGAGATACAGTCTGTCAGGCTGTCGGTGGCGGCGGCGCGCATCACAGCAGAATCAATCGTTTTTCCGACCTTACGATTGAGCAGCCCCATCCACAGCTTGATGAGAATGGAAAGAGACAGCACAACGACAGAGGCAACCACATACCGATCGTCAGGCGGCACGGGGTGGAATATTTTATCCACCGAGGAGGTCAGCAGCTCCACGCCGACAAGCAGCACCAGGAAGGAAACGATCATGGATGCCACATATTCGATGCGGGCATGACCAAAGGGGTGGTCACGGTCGGCAGGCTTGGCGGCGATCCGAAAGCTGACAAGCGAAACAAGGGCCGAGCCGGCATCCGAGAGGTTGTTGACACCGTCTGCCGTCAGCGCGATCGAGCCAAGCAAAAGACCGAACACAAACTTTCCAACCGAGAGTATAAGATTGCACAAAATTGAAACGATGCTGACCATCATGCCGTAGCGCAAACGCACGGCAGGGTCATTGACATTTTGGTAATCCCGCACGAACAAGCGGGTAAGCAATCCAACCATATCTCCTCCTTATGAGAGAAGAACAGAGCGATTACGCTCTTTCCGCCAGCCGCGCAGCTTGCAATAGCACTGCCCTTTGGCAATGATCTTCTTCAGCTCTGCATGCATGTCTTTATCGCCCTCGCACAGGCTGCGCACAAAGCGCGGGATAGAATGGTCGATATCGATCTCCTCTGTGCCACGGCTGCCGCCCAACACATCCTCGCCATGGGAATAGATCTCAAAGATCATGCTTTCATCCCGAACAATCTCGTCAACCAGTGCGATTAATTCGCCAAAGTCACCGTCAAATTCCTCATGCATGGTGGCAAAGGAGAGCGTAAGCGCACCATCCTTGCAGGTGACAACGATATTGCCCTCCTCCCACTCGGGATTATAAATGGTGAATACAAAATCACGGTCGCTGCCGTCAAGCGAGACACGCATATCGGTATAGGTGGTCAAAAGAATTTCAGCGTAGTTTAGCATCATGCTCTCCTTATTTGTCAGTCACTTCAACGGGCTTGTAGGTGATGTTGCCCTTTTCTTCCATGACGGCGATCTGATCCTCTACAAATTTATCGCGAATAAACTGCTCGTAGATCACGTCTTCATCCACGCCATCAAAGATCGATTCCCCATACAGTTCAATATACTCCGCACGTTTCGCGACGATCTCTTCCTCGGAAAGCGCAATATTCTCTACCTGCACATAGTACCAGAAGACCATTTCCTGCTTCACAGCGGTGGTAACATCGGCCTTCATTTTATCGCGGTAATCGTCCGTCTTATAGCCAAGATAGGCAGCCACGACCTTCTCGCTTGGCAGCGCGGTTCCGAAATAATAGGCGTAATAAACCGGGCTATTGTTATATAGCTCCACCATTTGGTACAGATAGGTGGAGATCACCGAGTCGATATAGGCATCCAGCATCGTATCCGGCACGGTGGGAATTGCTGCATGAGAAAGGAATTCTGTGAAAATGGCAGCGGATTTTGCGTTACGAAGCTCATTCTCGCGCGTTTGCTCAAGCCCACGGCGAATACGGTCAAGGCACTCATCAATCGTTTTGTAGGCCTTCTCCTCAGAAATCTGCAGCAGCTCGTTCACACGGCTCACGGGAATGGTGTCTACCGTATAGGGGCCTGCAGCCTTATCACCAATATAGATCATCTTGCAGAAGAAAATAACCTAATGCCCTGCAAGATCTGCATTGCCGTAATTTTCCGGGAAGGAGAGCTCAAGGCGAACGGGATTTTCTTCTCCCGCCGCGGACGGAACATATCCGACAAGGCCACTCTCAAACCCGTCAATATAAGACTTGGAGCCGATCTCCAGCGGGGTAACGCTATCCGTCGTACCGCCATCAAAGCCAAGAGAGAGGGCAAGGATCTGGCTGTAGGTCATACCGGTGCAGCGCACATCAGCAATTTTCCCGTCCTTGACGGCCTGCTCCAGCGCGCGCATGGAAACACCGGTATAATACATATACACCACGTCACCATTTGCCACGGCCTTGTTGCGATCAGCAACCTCTTTATAATAGATGCTGTCCTTTTTATTAAAATAACTGTTAAACTCGGTTACGACATCCTCATCCGTGATCTCATCAAGCTGCGCAACCGAGATGGTCATATCTTGGCGTTTCCAATCGCCAAACGATACATACTGTGTCAGGTCGACCGTGGTGTAATCAAAGCCCGGCAAAACCTCTACCGGATCCAGCTTTTCGGGCTTATCACCGTTTTCGCTGCCACCGTTGCTGCCGCCGTTGTTACCGGTGCCGTCACCACCGACGCCATCACCGGTTCCATTGCCGCCTTGGCAGCCACCACATGCCGCAAGCGTAAGCAGCATGGAAAAAAGCAGCAAGAGCGCGAGTAGTTTCATACATGTTTTCATCGTTTTACTCCATTTTTTTGGCATTCCTATTTATTTTATACGATAATGCCGCACTTGTCAAGTTTGAGAGCGGAAAAAGCATGAACAATTCACAAAACAGCCACATATCCTGTTAATGCGTAGCCATCCTTACAGCTATGCAATCCCATGCGTGAAAGGAGCACCTGCCATGGAGGAATGCATCCTTACCATCGGCACCGTGACGGGGGCAATACGCGCGCGCAAGCTGCTGGCTGCGGCAGGCATTGGTGCACGCCTCATCAAAAACACAGGCACCACCAAAGCGGGCTGTGCCTATGGATTGACGGTGACGGCAGCCAATATGCCGCTGGCAATGCGCACGCTGAACGAACATGACATTGCCTTTGAATGGTCAAGGGGGCGAGCGGCAGGGAACAAATGATATACTTTGACAATGCGGCAACCACCTGGAAAAAGCCCGACGGCGTCATGGCAGCCATTGCGCGTGCGCTTGGGGAATGCGGTGGAAACCCCGGCCGCTCTTCCCACGCGCTTTCGCTTTCGGCGGCCGAGGGGGTAGACGCCGTGCGCTGCTCACTTGCCGCGCTGCTGGGGGCGGATGATCCAAGTCATATTGTATTTTGCCACAACGCGACAGAGGCACTCAATATGGCCATTCTGACCCGCGTTCAGCGCGGCGATCATATCCTCATCAGCGATCGCGAGCATAACGCCGTCTACAGGCCCGTATGCCGCCTCCTTCGAGAGGGAATTGCCGATTTTGACGTGTTTTCCACGATGGGAGACGTGATGCAAAACATCCGCTCTCTTCTGCGTAAAAACACGCGCATGCTGCTGTGCAACCACGTCTCGAATGTGGATGGCGCGGTAGCGCCGATCGAGGCAATCGGCCGCCTTTGTCGGGAGCGCGGCATATACTTTATTGTTGATGCCTCCCAATCTCTTGGGCATATGCCGTTTTCCTGCAAGACCATCTGCGCCGATGCCGTATGCGGCCCGGGGCACAAGGGGCTTTTTGGCATACAAGGCTGTGGCTTTGTCTGGCTGCGGCAGGAAAGCGGTCTGCGTGAGTTTCACAGCGGCGGCAGCGGCAGCGCCTCGCGCTCGCCCGAAATGCCACCAACCTTGCCCGAGCGAATGGAGGCGGGAACCCTGCCCACCCCCGCTATTCTTGCCCTTGGTGCGGGGCTTGACTTTCTCCACAAGACGACACCGGAGGCGATTGCTGCACATGAACGGATGCTTGCCGATCGCTTGTGTGACCATCTGAACGATATACGCGGCATACGCCTGTATCGCGGCGCAAGTGACAGCGTGCTCTCCTTTACGGCAGAGCAATGCTCCCCCGATGAGCTGACTGCCGCGCTCGACGATCGCCATATCTGCGTGCGCGGCGGCCTGCATTGTGCGCCGCTTTCGCATAGTGCCCTTGGCACCATTCGGGAGGGCACGGTACGGGTAAGCTTCAGTTATTTCAACACCAAGGGAGAGGTTGACCGCTTTGCCAAGGAGCTGACCGCCATTCTTGCCCTATAGAGAAAATAGCCGAGAGAAGGTTCTCCCGGCTATTTTTTACGTTTTTTTATAGCGAGAGACGCGCCACGCAACCAGCGGCGCAGCCACGGCAGCAGCAGAGGTCTCCCCCACGGTATCAGGCGCAAAGCGCAGGCGGCAAGGCTCCCCTTCCCAACGGGATACCTTGATCACGATACCGCCAAACGGGCGCACAGAAAATACGTTCTTTAGCCCTCGCCCGCCAAACACGACAGAAAATCCGTCAGGCGAGGCAACACTCAAGCGAACGGATGAGCGGTTGATGACGGTAAGCAACGCCTCCCCCTCCCGCTCACGCGAGAAGACGAGCAAATCAGGCGAAAGATGTAACAGCCGAAAAAGCCCATCACGATAAACCGGCTCACGCCGCCGCAGCTGCGCAAGGCGCAAAAAGAAGGCAAGCTGCCCGCCAACCGCCTCCCCCTGTGTGGGAGGATACGGCAGGCCGTTTTCTTCCCCTGCCAGATACATGGGCAGCCCGGGCAGGGTGCCGGCGATCAGATGACCAAGCTCGGCAAGCAAACGCGGAACATCTCCTCCCCCCTTCGGCTCACGCTCCTCATATGCCTCACTGATCGCCGTGAGAAAGCTGCCACTCTCATAAAGCGACAAGGGCTGTGCCTGCATGGCAAGCGCGTGCGCCGGCAGAGACGGCAGAACATCTCCGAGATAATGCGCCAAGGCCGCACCTTCTCCGCTGACCAGATAAGAAAGACAAGCATCACGCAGCTCATCACCGCAGATGCCGTCCAGCGCGCCACCAAACAGATAGCGTCGCCGCGCGCCAAGCTGGATGGGAAAAGGAATACCGTTGACCGCGCCAAGGAACACGGCGCTGCCAAGACAACTACGTATGGCGCTCAAGAGCGCGTCACCAAAGCGGTCGGCTGCGCGAAGGAATAGCCCGCCGCCACCTGCGCGCAGTGCGCGAAAAACGACACCGTCCGTGCCGCAGAAATACTCCTGTACCGATCCGCTTTCTCCCTGCGGGAGTGCAGGCATATTCCAAAATCCGGGACGGTCATCCACCCCCTCACCCGGTGCAGTCAGCGGCAATGTATCCATATGGGAAACAAATCTGCCCGCATCTCGCACACCGCTGCAAAACAGAAGGTCAAAGAGGAGACGGATGCCGTTTTTTTCGGCAAAAGAGCGGAATGCGGGCGGCAGGTGGGAGGGATCCCACCGCCCATCCGTCTCTTCCCCCGCCGGAGGACATAACCAAATCGCGCGCACGCCAAGTGCGTTCAAATGGGAAAAAAAGGTAGCGTAGTCATCATCCTCACCGCGAAAAAGACGACCGATACGCGGCAACTCGCGGAGGGGCAACGCATACAGCGCGCTCCCCAAAAGATCGGGGGCCGAAACCTGCTGCTCACAGAATAGCAGCGGAAAGGCTGCCCCCTCTGCCGCGTGCGAAAAGCGTACACCGTTTGCCGCTGTGCAAGCAGCGTACAAACGGCCATATGCCGTCTCTAACACGATTCTGCCAAAAAACAAGGTGCCGTTCTGCGAAAATGTGGCACAATCCAACAGCACGGCGTAAAGATCATACCGCCCATCTCCCCCGCAAAGGCGGAGGGGAAATGTGACCGCAGCTTCTTCTCCATCCCGCCAAAGAGACAGGAAAGCGGAAGCCGTTCCCAAATAGCGGGGCACATAGATACGAATGCCGATCAGAGCGGTGGGCGAAAAGGAAAAACGGATGCCGACATCACGCCCGTTTTCGAGAAACGAAAGCCGCCCGCGTGCTTCTTCAGCCCAAGCAGGGTTGGGATATATAGCAATCATGACGTTACTCCTCTCATGGGACAATGGTAAGTGAGACACCGGATGCATGACGGCCAAGCACAACCGCCGTACGCGCGGGCAAGCGCATATGCAAAGCAATGCCCTGCTCATCGGCTACGGCTTCGAATGACTTTTCGTAATGGTCACCCCAATCGCCCGAGAAGAAAAGGACATCATAATTCCCGGCAGACGGAACCGCCAACCGATAATCGGTCAAATCGCATCCGTTAAAGCTGACCACCACGATCAGCTCCTCCCCGCCACTTGCACGGCGACGGTAGGAGATCATATTGTCATCCGCGCGATCCACATCGATCCACGCAAAGCCTGCCGGAGTAAAGTCCTGCTCCCAAAGTGCCGGGTGCGTCAGGTAAAAGCGGTTCAAGGCAGCTGTAAAATCCCGCAGTGAGCGGTGATCCTCTCGCTCAAGCAAATGAAGATCGATCCCCGTTTCGTAATACCACTCATTCTCCTGCCCGAATTCTGTCCCCATAAAGAGCATTTTTTTGCCGGGGAAGGTCATCATCAAGGTCAAGGCGGCACGCATTGTATCCATCCGCTCTCTGTGCCCGCCGCTGCACTTGCGATACAGAGAGCCCTTGCCGTAAACCACCTCATCGTGCGAGATGGGCAGGATAAACCGCTCGCTGTACGCATACATCATCGGAAAGGTGAGCGCACGGTGGTGGTAGCGTCGATAAAGCGGATCCTTTGCCAGGTACTCAAAAAAGTCACTTGCAAAGCCCATGTTCCATTTCAAGCGAAAGCCAAGCCCCCCCTCGGAAACAGGCGCTGTCACCCCGGGGAAGGCGGTAGATTCCTCGGCGATCATCAGTGCGTCTGGGAACTCCTCACAAACGGCGCTGTTGAGTTTGCGGAAAAAGGCAATGGCCTCCAGATTTTCACGTCCGCCTTGCGAGTTGGGAAACCACTCTCCCCCCTCGCGATCATAATCACGGTAAAGCATGGCGGCCACCGCATCCACACGCAGACCATCCAAATGAAATTCCCGCAGCCAATACAGCGCATTGGAGACAAGAAAGCTTTGCACCTCTTCTCTGCCTACGTCAAAAAAGCGAGTTCCCCACCCACGAGATTCCATGCGGTCAGCCCCCTGATACTCGTAAAGAGGGCGACCATCAAACTCATAAAGCCCCCATTCATCTTTGGGAAAATGGGCAGGCACCCAATCCATCAGCACCCCGATGCCTGCCGTGTGCAGGCGGTCTACCAGATAGCGAAAATCGTCCGGTGAGCCAAAGCGACAGGTTGGCGCGTAATACGCGCAGATCTGATACCCCCACGAGCCATCGTAGGGATATTCGCAAAGGGGCATAAATTCCACATGGGTATAGCCCATATACTTCAGATAGGGGACAAGCGTATCGGCCAATTCGCGATAGGAAAGATAGCGTCCGTCCGCGTGGCGGGCAAAGGAGGCCGCATGCATTTCGTAGATATTAAGCGGCAGCGGCAGATCGTCCTCTCCCCCTCGGGCATACCGACTGCGCCGCTCAAGCCACTCGCCATCCGAAAAGATAAAATCGCTTTCGTGGCAGATGATCGAGGCACCGCCGCTGCCCCCCTCCGAAAAAAAGGCATACGGGTCACCCTTGAGGCGAACGGCGCCATCGGCGGCGGTGATGCGGAATTTATACTTCTGTCCCGCAAGTGACACGCGGGAAACAAGCTCCCCTGCCCAAACGCCCTTATCGCTTACCCGTGCAAGGGGCAGCTCGCCTTGCCAGGCATCGGTAAAGTCACCGACAACCGCCACGGCGGCTGCATGTGGTGCCCAGGTGCGAAAGGTGTAACGAAAGGTGCCATCGGCCTCTGCGGCATGACAACCGAGATAATCGTACGCGTGATAATTGGTGCCCTGATGGAAGAGGTATTCCGAGAGGGCGGTATCCATCCTGTTCATGGGTTCTCCCTTGCTTTTTCGTTTTTCTTTATTCTACCCAAGAAAGCCTGTCGGATGCGGTCGCATCCTCGGTGGGAAAAGAAAAATTCCCTTGTCGACATGCGACAAAAAATGCAGAAAAACGTAAAAAGAGCCGTAAAAAGCATCAAAGCCTGTCGACATAGGCGATATCGCGGCAGTATTTTTGATAGATAAAACGCGGCAAGAAAAAAAGAAAAAAGAAAATTTTCCCACAACGAATTGACAAGCGACGTTTTACCCATTATAATGGAAGAAGTAAATAATGACAGATCGGAGGATCCTATCATGTACTACATCGGTGTAGATCTCGGCGGCACGAACGTCGCCATCGGTATTATGGATGAGAGCTATCAGCTCGTTCGCAAGGGGAGCACCCCCACCCCGGCCAACGACCCCGAGGGGATCGTGAAGGCCATGGCTGACCTCTGCCGCAAGCTGGTAGAGGAGGCCGGCATTTCGTTTGACGAGATTGCCTACGCAGGCATTGCCAGCCCCGGTATTGTAGACCGCGAGGCAGGCGAGGTCGTATATGCCAACAACATCAACTTCAAGCACTTCCCGCTTGCGAAGCTGCTGATGGCCGAAATTCCGCTCAAGGCTGTCTATTTGGAAAATGATGCAAACGCCGCAGCCCTTGGCGAGGTGAAGGCAGGCGCTGCACGCGGCGCAAAGAATTCTGTTATGATCACACTCGGCACAGGCGTTGGCGGCGGCATTATTATCGATGGTAAGGTCTATATGGGCTCGAACTGCGCAGCAGGCGAGCTTGGCCATATTGTGATCGAAAAGAACGGCTACCCTTGCACCTGCGGCCGTAAGGGCTGCTGGGAGGCATACAGCTCTGCTACCGGTCTCATTCGTATGACCAAGGAAAAGCTGGCAGCCTGCCCCGACAGCAAGATGCACGCACGCGTGGCAAAGGACGGTAAGGTGAGCGGCCGCACGGCCTTTGACCTGAGCCGTGAGGGCGACGCTGCAGCAAAAGAGGTTGTGGATACCTATATCTCTTATCTTGCCTGCGGCATTGGCAACCTGATCAACATCTTCCAACCGGAGATTTTGGTCATCGGCGGTGGCATTTCGGGCGAGAAGGAAAACCTGCTTGCTCCCCTGCGCCCCTTGATGCTGACCGAAAGCTACGGCGGCGGCGTGGTCAAGGCGACCGAGCTGAAGATCGCAGAGCTGGGCAACGATGCCGGCATTATCGGTGCGGCTTGTCTCGGACTTTAAATTCAAAAAATAAACAAAGGCAGCGCACGCGTGCGCTGCCTTTGTTTTATATAACCGGTACAGCATCCTCGGCGGCAGATCGAAGGATATCACGCTCGGAAAAGGGGATTTTTTGCTCCCCGATCAGCTGATAATCCTCATGCCCCTTGCCGGCAAGAAGCACCAGATCCCCGGGGTGCGCATGGGCGACCGCGTAACGAATGGCCTGCTCACGGTCGGGGATGGCGATATACTCCTTCCCTCGCTCCTCAAGCACACGACAGATCTCACGCATGGTGTCCTCCGGCAGCTCGGTTCCCGGGTTATCGGTAGTCACAACACAAAAGTCCGCCTCGCAGGCGGCCTCACCCAGCTCGGTTCGGCGCGAATAGGTGCGTGCCCCCACGGAACCAAACAGGCAGACCAGTCGCGCAGGCTGATAAGCACGCAAGGCAGAGAGCGCAGCACGCAGGCTGTACCCGTTGTGCGCGTAATCAATCAGATAATCCACACTATGCTGTGCCGTTTTCACAGGCTCAAAGCGGCCGGGAATACGCAGTTCGGCCAACTGGGCTGCCAGCGTGCGAAGGGATGTCTTGCAGGCCGGCTGATAGACATTCAAATACGCGCGTGCAGCGCAAAGAGCGAGCGCGGCATTGCTGACATTGCAGTCTCCCGGCAGGGAGATCGAAACGGGAATCTCCCCTTCATCCGGCGTATGAAGGAGAAAGGACGTGCCATAGCCATCCCCTGTGCGCGTCGGGCGAATACGATCAGCCGAGACGGTTGCCTCCCGTGTACGGCAGGAAACCATCTGCACCTCGGTGGCAGAGGACTCTGCCAGCATATAAGGCGTGGATTCGTCATCTGCATTGGCAATCATCGTCGTGCAGCCATAGTCTGAAAAGAGGCGCGCCTTGGCCTCACGATAATGCGCAAAATCGGGATGCTCCCCCTCTCCAATATGATCGGCGGCGAGGTTGGTGAAGAGGCAAATGGGAAAGCGCAGCCCGCTCACCCGCTCGGAAACAAGCGCCTGCGAGGAGACCTCCATCACCACCACGCGTACATGCGCGCGACACATCGCAGCCAGTATGCGATGAAGCTCCAACGCGGATGGGGTGGTATTCTCTGTTTTTTCCTGCATACCCGCGTACTGTACCCCACCGGAGCCAATATAGCCAACAGGCACACCGGCGGCCGCCAACAGATGGCAGATCATCATCGCGGTGGTCGTCTTTCCCTTGGTGCCGGTAATGCCGATGAGTGTCAAACGATGAGCGGGATATCCGTAAAATTTGGCAGCCAACGCCGCCAGGGCGCGACGGCTATCCGGTACGTAGGCAACAGCCGCGTCAAGCGGCAGATGCGGTGGATATTCACACACAAAGGCGCGGCATCCACGCTCGTATGCCGCGCGCGCATAGGCATGCCCATCCTGCTCTGCCCCACGCAGCGCAACAAACAGCGCATGCGCGCCGGCAAGGCGAGAATCACAGATGAGAGAGGAGATTTCCTCCTCCGCGCCCTGCGCGGGCATTCTGACGGCGGGCAACGCCGCAAGCAAAGAACGCAGCAGCATCCTTCTCTTCCTCCTTGACTTGTTTACCGCACAGCGTAATCGCACGGCGTGCGAGGATCTCCAACGGATCGATAATCGCCTGCGGCAAAAACGCAATGGGATGCGTACGGCGATAAGAAAGCGGCACACGCGGCAGCGCAGCAGGCAACGAAAGCTCGGTGCAGCCCAGCACCACCGTCGGACAACCGCGCGCACCAAGATCGGCGCATGCGGTGCGGATAGCAGCGCCCCCATCCGATCTGCCCTGCTTTAAGAACGCATAAATGCAATTTTGTATGGCAGTGCGCGCATTCTCGCCAGGATAAAGCACACGAATACCGTAGGGGGCTGCAGCGCGATCATAAAGCCGCGCGCGATATGTCCCCTCCGTAGACAAGATGCCAAGCGTATCCAACCCATGTGCGGCGGCATAATCGACCGTCAACGAAATCATATCCAAAACGGGGATCGACACAGCGGCACGCAGCTCGGAAAGAAACGCATGGGCGGTATGGCAGAGCAGCACAAGCAGATCTGCCCCGCCCTCCTGCAAAAAGCGTGCAGACGCAGCCAGCGCCCGAGCGGGATTCTCGCCCCCATCCAAGAGATAGGCGGTGCGATCTGGCGTAGAGGCAATGCCGCTGAGCAAAACATCTACATGATCGGCATCGGTCTCGGCCCTGGTAAGCGCGATCAGCCTTGTATAGAAATGCGCACCGGCGGCAGGGCCGCAGCCGCCCAAAATACCAAGCGTCATCTCTCTCCTTTCCCGCACATAAACCGCAGCAGATCAGTCATCGTATGCGTGCGCAGTACTGTCTGAATTTTTGTTTTTCCCGCCGCATATGCGCCGCTACATAGAGCGCGCGCAGGGGGTTGCCGACAAGATCATCGCGGTCATACAGCGGGCAGGCATCCCGCCCCGCGCGGTGCAAGGCTTGTGCTAGGTCAGCATCCTCATCCCGCGCGGTATAACGCCGCACGACCGCATAAGGAACGGTACGAAAGAGCACCTCATTCTCCATATCCACACACGGCAAGGCGGTATGACGCACATAGTCATCCAGCAGCCATGCAGCCGGATTTTGCCCGCCGGCGGTGAGAAAGTAGTTGCTGCGCCCCAGGCGCAGATTCACCTCCAGCGCGTAAAAGCGCCCATCATGCACATCCTGCCGCAGATCAAAATTGGCAAAGCCGCGATAGCCAACCGCAGCAAGCAGATGGCAAAGCGGCTTTGCTATCTCGGGAACAGGCACGGTCACCAACGCCGCGTAATTTCCCTTACCGCAAGGGGTATGCTCCTCCAGCAGCACGCGCCCGCAGGCGCGCAGGCGCACCCGACCGCCACGATCCATGTAGACGGTCAGTACATAGCCGGCAGCATCTCCCCCGGGGATATACCGCTGCAACAGCACCTCCCCCGGGTAACCCGAGCCAAAGATGCCGGCCAACACACATTCTGCCTCGTTTTTATTATGCGCCAGGTACACCTTCTCCATCCCTGCAAAGGGGTAATGCCAATAGGTAACAGACGAGGATGGCTTGATAATAAAGGGAAAACCGAGCTGCTCACCCGCCGCGCGAATGGCGGAAAGCGACGGCATGGCAGAAAGCGAAATCGTATCGGGATACGGGATCTCCTGCTCCCGGCAAGCGGCATAAAAGGCACTTTTCTCAAAAAAAGCCAGGGCAGACGGTGGCGGCAACGGAACCAGACAAGAGGAAGGAAGAGTCTCTCCTTCCTCGATCAGCAAACGGGCATATTCATCGGTACAAGGGATCAGCATAGCCCGCTCATTTGGCGGCAAGCCCTTTAACAGGCGAGCGAGCAGCGGAAAAAGCACCTCTTTTTTGCCAAGTGAAGGCTCCGCGGTAAAGCGGACATATCGTGAATGTGCAGTCGCTCCCAGCGTTGTCTGACCATACGCCAGCGATGATCTGCCGCAGGCCGCAAAAAAAGCCCGTGCCATGCTGTAACAGTTCAAATCTGCTCCCAGTAGGACGGGCTGTATACATTCACTCATGATTGCCTCCGCGCTTTTTGTTTCTTATATCCTATCACAAAAGGCGGAAGAATATGCATGAAGAAAAAATTACCAAGCAAAGGTAGTTGGCTCACCGATATCACAAAGACCGGCAAAATCTCCCTGTCGCAGCACCTCGTAAACGGCAACGGCGACAGAGTTAGACAGGTTCAGGCTGCGCAAATGCGGCCGCATGGGAATGCGCACAGCCGTTTCACCATAGCGGCGGATGATCTCCTCCGGCAGGCCGCGGCTCTCCGGTCCAAAGACCAGCCATACCTCCTCCGGATAGGAAACGGCAGCATACGAGCGGGGCGCCTTGGTGCTGAAGCAATACAGAGGCCGGTCGCCGTGCTTTTCAAAAAACTCGTCAGCGTTTTCGTAATATGTGATATCCAGCTTATCCCAATAATCAAGCCCTGCGCGCTTGAGGTGACGATCATCGATCACGAAGCCAAAGGGGCGAATAAGATGAAGGGCAGCCCCCGTGGCTGCACAGGTACGGGCAATATTGCCCGTGTTTTGCGGAATTTCGGGCTGGTAGAGAACAATGTTGATCTTTTGCATAACACATTTCCTTGTTGAAGAGATGCTCTATTTTACCGCAAATCGATGCATCCGTCAAGCGAAAGTGGCAAAAAGGAGAAAAATTTTACAATTTCTTATAGTATTTATACTTTTTATCGTGTATAATAAAATAGATATATTTTACGGTCTGCCATGCAAGGCAGATGCGAGACGGGAGGGGTACCCTGCGGGGGTATCGTCTATCTATGAAGCTAACAGAAAAACTGTTCGGAACATACAGCCAGCGGCAGATCAAAAAGATTGAGCCGATCGCTGCCAAGATTGAGGAGCTGGCACCTACCTATGCCGCCAAGACAGACGAGGAGCTGCGCGGCACGACCGCTGAGCTGCGCGCGCGCCTTGCCGCCGGTGAGACGCTGGACGAGCTGCTGCCGGATGCCTTTGCCGCCGTACGCGAGGCAGACCATCGCGTGCTGGGCAAGCGCCCGTTCCATGTACAGCTGCTGGGCGGCATTTTGCTGCACCAGGGGCGCATTGCCGAAATGAAAACGGGTGAAGGTAAGACGCTGGTGGCTACCCTGCCCGCCTACCTCAACGCGTTGGCCGGCGAGGGCGTACACGTTGTCACCGTCAATGACTACCTTGCTCGCCGTGACAGCGAGGAAATGGGGCGCGTGTTTAGTTTTCTCGGCATGACCACGGGTCTTGTTGTTCCCCGTCAGTCAGCAGAGGAAAAACGTGCTGCCTACCAGGCAGATATTACCTACGGCACAAACAACGAGTTCGGCTTTGACTATCTGCGTGATAACATGGTGATCTATCGCTCGCAGATGATGCAGCGCGGACACTTTTTTGCCATTGTGGACGAGGTCGACTCCATTCTCATCGACGAGGCGCGTACGCCGCTGATCATTTCAGGCAACAGCACCAAATCCACCGATTTTTATGAAAAGGCAGACATCCTTGCAAGAAGACTGAAGGCCAAGGTTATTCGCGAAACCGACGACAAGCAGGCAAACGACCAATATGAGGAGGACTATGTGGTTGACGAGAAGGCGCACTCTGCCTTCTTGACAAGCAACGGTATTCGCCGCGTGGAGGAGTATTTTGGGCTGGAGAACCTTTCCGATCCCGAAAATGCCACCATCGTGCACCACATCAACCTGGCCATCCGCGCCTACGGTCTGATGAAGCGGGATGTCCAGTATGTTGTCAAGGACGATCAGGTCATTATCGTTGACGCCTTTACCGGCCGATTGATGCCCGGCCGTCGGTATTCGGACGGTCTCCACCAGGCCATTGAGGCAAAGGAGCACGTCAAGGTAGCAGCCGAGAACCGCACACTGGCCTCTATCACCTTCCAAAACTACTTCCGTATGTACAAAAAGCTCTCGGGCATGACGGGTACGGCATTGACCGAGGACCAGGAATTCCGCGAGATCTACTCGCTTGATGTCGTAGAGGTGCCGACCAACCTGCCCATGATCCGCAAGGATCAGAACGATGCAGTCTTCTTCCGCCGTGATGCCAAGCTGAAGGCTATCGTTGAGCAGATTCGCGTCTGCCACGAAAAGGGGCAACCTGTGCTGGTTGGTACGGTAGCGATCGACAAATCCGAGGAGCTTTCCAATCTGTTGCGGCGTGAGGGCATTCCCCACGTTGTCCTGAATGCAAAATTCCACGAACGCGAGGCAGAGATCGTTGCCCAAGCGGGCAAATGGGGAGCCGTTACCATTGCCACCAACATGGCCGGTCGTGGTACCGACATTATGCTGGGCGGCAACGCCGAGTATCTTGCCAAGCGGCGCATGAGCGAGGAGGGGTACAGCGATGAACTGATTGCCGCCGCCATCAGCTCTGCCGTGACTGAGGATGAGGAAATTCTCACGGCACGGCGTGTCTTTGCCGAGACGCTGCGTGCCTGCCGCGAGGAGATCGCACCGGATGCCGACCGCGTACGCGCGGCGGGTGGTCTGTTTATTCTGGGCACCGAGCGTCATGAGAGCCGCCGTATCGACAACCAGCTTCGCGGCCGCGCGGGCAGACAAGGCGACCCCGGCGAATCCAAATTCTATATTTCCTTTGAAGACGACTTGATGCGGCTGTTTGCCAATTCCAGCGTTCTTTCGCTGATCAACAATGACAAAAACGGCGATATGCAGCTGGAGATGAGTCTGATCACCCGCACCATCGAGGGCGCACAGAAGAAGATCGAGAGCATCAACTTCACCCGCCGTAAAAACGTGCTGACCTATGACGATGTCATGAATCAGCAACGTAATATCATCTACAAGCAGCGCGGCGAGGTGCTCAATGATGCCGACCTGCGCAAGACGCTGACCGACATGATCACCGAGTCTGTCGGGCTGGCCTTTGGCACCTTTATTGACGGCGAGGATCGCCGCTTTGACGAGCTGCGCAACCACTTCATGGGTACACTTTGCCGTCCCGACTCCTTCTCCTACACCGAGGAGGAGGCTGCTGCCCTCTCGCACAAGGAGCTTGCCGAGATGCGTGAGGAGCTGATTACGCGCGCGCTGGCAATCTACCGCAGCAAGGACGACCTCTTTGGCGAAGAGCAGATGCGTGAGGTTGAGCGCGCGGTGCTTTTGCGAACGGTAGACGAAAAGTGGATGGATCACATTGATGCTATGGATGATTTGCGTGATTCGATCTCGCTCAACGCCTATGCCCAGCGCAATCCGGTCAACGAATACCGCATTACCGGTATGCAGATGTTTGAAGAAATGGTGGCCGATATTCGCGATACCACCGCGCGACGTCTGCTTTCGGTCGTGCCGCAGCAAAAGGTAGAGCGCGTACAGACCGCCAAGCCCCTGGAGGCACCAAGCGAGGCCAATGCGCCCGCGCGCAGCAAGGTTGTGCGCACGGCAAACGGCGTGCAGATCGGCCGCAACTCGCCCTGCCCCTGCGGCAGCGGCAAGCGTTATAAGCGGTGCTGCGGTGCCGGCAAGACCGAGGATTGACCATGGGCTTTGGATATCTCTTTCTTGGCTATCTTGTCAGCCTGAACTTTCTTGTATACAGCCCGCTGACCACCCCCATTGCCGTGGTCTTGATGCTGCGCGGCATGCTCTCCCTCTCCCGCTTTAACCGCCCGCTGAAGGAGGCGTACATCATCCTGTGGCCAACGCTGGTCGTTTCCCTTGCCGCTTTCTTTTTAGAACTGGCACGCATGCTTTCTCTGATCAGTCAGGCACGCTTTGCTGCCATCAACGCTTGGCTCTCTGTGATGATGCCGCTTGCCATGCTGCTTTTTACATGGCGCATGCTGTGCGGCATTGCCTCGCTTGCCAAGGAAACCGAGCTGCCCAAGCTGGTCTACCGTGCGCGGCGCAATCTCATTTTTACCGCGATTGCTTACCTTGCGTATCTATTTTTCTCCCTACCGTTTGAGGCTGATTGGTACGCTGCGGCCACGGTGCACGCGTTTGTTCCCATTCTGCTTTGCCGATTGGCAGCAATGATCCTCAACGCCATGCTGATCTATGCCTGCTATATGTGGATCTGCATGCCGGAGGACCTGGAGATGGAGCGCAAGAAAACAGGCATCGCCTTTCTTGACGAATTGAACGAAAAAATGGACAAGCGTGAGGAAGAGGCGCAGGAAAAGAAAAAGCAAGCCTTGGCTGACATTTACCACAAGCGCGAGGCGAAATACCGAGAAAAGCACAAAAACGACAAGGGGGGCAAACAAAAATGACAAGAAAAAATCTGCGGCCCGGTCTTTTGACGCTGGCAGCCGTGTTCCTTTTCAACCCCTTTATTTCCACTTTGGATGTATTGCCGGATGCCATCGCGTGGCTGCTGATCCTGCTGGCGCTCGCAGGCGTTTCGGAATTTATACCGCACTTTGACACCGCATGTACGCATGCCAAAAAGCTGCTGCTGATTACCGCGATCAAGGCCCCGTCTTATTTTTTGGTCAGCGCCTTTGTTGCGGGAGATGACCGCCAGCGCGTGATGTTTACACTGGTATGCTTCTCCTTTACCGTAGTGGAAATGATCTGGCTTTTCCCCTTCTTCCGCGAGTTTTTTGCGGGGATGGACTACCTTGCCGAGCGGCATGGGCTGACGACCATCGTCAGAAGGCGGGAGCGGCGTAACCCTACCTATCGTGACGGCAGACCAAAGCCGCTTCGCCCCTCGGTGCTCTCAATGGCAGAGCGCGGGGCGTATATAGCGCTGCCCGCCAAGCTGATTTTGGCGGTTTTACCCGAATTTTCTCTGCTTGTGAGCTACGAGGCCTCCGGCACCATCACGACCGTTGGGCGTGATCTTGCCTCCTTCCGCCCGATCCTGACAGCTATCGCTTTTTTGATTGCGCTCGGCTTTGGCGTCTACTTTTTAATCAAATTTCTCCCGTTTTGTCGTATGCTGCGGCAGGATGAGCACCTGGATACCCTGTTGGGTGACGCGCGCACCGAGGCACTCGCCCCTATCAAGGGCTATGCGCGGATTCGCCGCGTGCGATACGCCATGTGGTGTCTGGCCGGCGGCAGCTTTTGCATGATTGACGCCGTGCTGGATGGTATCAACTACCTGCCCGATGCGCTTGGCATAGTGTTGTTTGGCGCGGCAGCGATCATCCTCGCGCCGCTTGTCGGCAAGCGTGCCAAAATCACCGTGGCCACGGCGGCCGTCGCGTTACCGATCTCGCTTGCCGCCTATATCATCCGCCATCGGTTCTTCTTGGAGTACAGCTACGAGGCACTTGGCCGCATTCGCGAGGCAGACGCGCTGTACGATGCCTTATCCCTGTGCTCTGTGCTGGAGACGGTGACGCTTACGATTCTTTACGCTGCGGTATGTGCCCTTCTTTTTGCGCTCATCATGGAAGAAACAGGCTATCAGTCAGATAACGTCAACAATTATTCCTCGCATCTTTCACTCCATACGGCACTTCGTCGCAAGGCGATCCTCATGGCCGTTTTTGGATTTCTCGCATCCGCCGCCACAACGGCAGACGTCTTTCTGCGCCGCTTGACCGAGCGGTACAAGCTGGGGGCCGCTGACGGCGCAGGCGAGGTGATGGGCGGCGTGATTTTGCCGATTTACGGCTGGTTTTGGCTGATCGTTCTTGCCGCCTGTCTCCTTCATTTCTTTTATACCGCACACTTATCTTCTGTGTTGAACAATGAAGTAGAGCACAAGCATTCCCTTTCTTGACTGTTTTCCCCTCCCGTGGCATCCCTTGTCGCGGGAGGGAGAAAAAAGTTTTTGTTTTTTTGAAAATAGGGCTTGACAATTGCGAAAGAGTATGGTATAATCTCTTTCGTTGAAGGCCAGATATGCTGGTGTGGCTCAATGGCAGAGCAGCTGATTTGTAATCAGCAGGTTGATGGTTCGACTCCGTTCACCAGCTCCATTGAGAGTTCGCCGATCTGAGCTCTCATTTATATGGGGGAATTCCCGAGTGGCCAAAGGGGGCAGACTGTAAATCTGTTGTCACTGACTTCGATGGTCCGAATCCATCTTCCCCCACCAAAAATCCGAAAGCTCTGCTTTCGGATTTTTTCATTTGTGCCGCAGGCACAACATCATTTGCGTGCAACGCACGCAACCTCATTTGAGCCTTGGCTCAACATCATTCCGCCGCAAGGCGGACACAATTGAACGATGTTGCAACAAGTTGCAAATGATTTGCTTCGCAATGATGTGGGCTTGCGCCCAATGATGTTGCGCTACGCGCAAACAGAAGAAATCCACCTTCGGTGGATGAAATCGCTTCACATTTTTGCCTTGCGCCCCCCGCCGGGTCCCGGCGCGAGAGTTCAATTCCTTCGCGCCATAAAAAAACAAGGCAGACTTTTTGTCTGCCTTGTTTTGGCGCAGAAGGAGAGATT
>JAFTQX010000055.1 GCA_017462545.1 Clostridia bacterium | reverse complement strand
CCCGCAAACGGTGACTCCGCGCAGGTACCGCTTGTGATGGCCGTAAAATTAGAAGGGGATGTTTCTGCCGTTGAGGCTGCGATGAAGGCAGGCCGCGAGGAGGCAGAAAAGCGTGGACTTTTCATTACCGAAAAGCTGATTGCCCGTCAATCCCCCGAGATTGAGTGGTTCGCAGAGCTGAACGCGCTCGGCAAAGACAAGCTGCGGTAAGCGGCACTTACACACAAATGAAAAAAATTTTATATTTTACAAGGAGACTACAATCATGATGGAAGCACTTGGTATGATCGAGACCAGAGGTCTGGTGGCTGCTATTGAGGCAGCAGATGCAATGGTAAAGGCTGCAAACGTTGTTCTGATCGGCTCTGAGAAGATCGGCTCCGGCCTCGTTAGCGTAATGGTTCGCGGCGATGTTGGCGCTGTAAAGGCCGCCGTTGACGCAGGCTCTGCCGCTGCCGCTGCTCTCGGCGAGGTCATCGCTACTCACGTTATTCCCCGCCCCCACGGTGATGTGGAAAAGCTTCTCCCCGTTCTGAAATAAGTAAAGCGAGAAGTCTTTATGGATCAGGCAATTGCGTTACTTGAGGTTCAGGCAATGGTGGCTGCCATTGCAGGACTGGATGCCATGACAAAGACGGCAGACGTGAAGCTCATTCACGTTGAAAAGCGTCTGGGCGGCAGACTTGTAACGGTTGTCGTTACGGGCTCTGTATCGGCGGTTACGGCAGCGGCCAAGGCCGGTGCTGCCGCCGCCGGGGAGGTCGGCAATGTAAAACTGTGCGAGGTTATTGCACGCCCGCATCCCGAGGTTATGAAGTTTTTAACCACGGGATAAAACAAAAAAATCATTAAAAATCTATTAGGAGGATTTTTCAAATGGAAGCACTTGGTATGATTGAAACCAGAGGTCTCGTTGCTGCAATCGAAGCGGCTGATGCCATGGTAAAGGCGGCCAACGTTATTCTGATCGGCTCTGAGAAGATCGGTTCCGGTCTCGTTAGCGTAATGGTTCGCGGTGATGTTGGTGCTGTAAAGGCTGCGGTTGACGCAGGCTCTGCTGCGGCTGCATCGCTTGGCGAGGTAATCGCTACCCATGTCATTCCTCGTCCCCATGCGGATGTGGAGAAGCTTCTGCCCTCGATTAAGTAATAAAAACGAGGCAAGGCAACCGACGTTCTCTTGCGGAGCCATTGGCTCCGCAAGGGGGCATCGCCCCTGTGTGCAGTACGGTGACGCACACAGACGGCTTTATATGCTCAAACGAGTACAAGACACCGAAGCTTGATAAAGAAGGAATCGTGTAATATGGAAATCAACAGCACCACCATTGCAGAAATGGTAAAAAGGGTTATCTCGGAGCTGGAAACTGCCCCCGCCGCACAAGCGGGCCGTGAGGTTCCGATTGGCGTCTCTAACCGCCACATTCACCTCTCACACGAGGATGTAGAGCGTCTGTTCGGCAAGGGATATACGCTGACCCCCATGAAGGAGCTTTCCCAGCCCGGGCAATACGCCTGCAAGGAGACCTTGACCATTATTGGCCCTTCCCTGCGCCCGATTGAAAATGTTCGTGTGCTGGGGCCGGAGAGAAAGCAATCCCAGGTAGAGATCTCCTGCACCGATTCCTACACCCTGAAGGTAAAGCCGCCGGTGCGCGAATCGGGTAAGCTGGCCGGCTCTGCCCCCATTACCATCGTTGGCCCGCGTGGGGTGGTTACGCTGCCGGAGGGGTGCATCATTGCCAACCGCCACATTCACATGTCCCCGGCGGATGGTGAGCACTTTGGCGTTCGTGACGGCGACACCGTAACGGTAGATGCCGTCGGCACAAGACGTACACGCTTTTATGATGTACAGGTACGCGTACACAAGGATTTTCGCTTAGAAATGCATATTGACACAGACGATGCCAACGCCGTAGGTCTTGGCAACGGCTCAACTGTTATCGTAGTAAAGGAGTAAGACTATGCTGAAGGGTATTGTAAAGGACAACATCGTTTCGACGAGAAAGCAGGAGGCGCTTGTCGGCTCCAAGTTTTTAGAGGTACAGCTGATTGAAAACGGCACCCTGACCGACAAATACATCATTGCTGTTGATTCGGTCGGTGCCGGCATTGGAGAAACCGTTCTGATTACCACCGGCAGCGGTGCACGTCTTGCGCTTCACAACACCTCCGCGCCTACCGATGCGGTGATCGTTGGTATCGTTGACTGAAGGAACGACGAATGATCATCAAAGACATCATACGAGAGGCGGGCATCATTGGCGCAGGCGGCGCAGGCTTTCCTACATACGCCAAGCTGGCCGAAGGGGCTGATACCCTGCTCATTAACGGCGTGGAGTGCGAGCCGCTGCTCTACACCGACTACATATTGATGCGTGAACAAATGCCCTTCATTTTACGCGGGGCACATGCGGTAATGGCGGAATACCATATCAGCCGTGCACTGCTTTGTATGAAGGAGCATACCGTAGAGGCATTGGGGCTTACCGATGGGCAAGAGCTTGACACACAGATTTTTGTTAAGCAGCTGCCAAATGTCTACCCTATTGGTGACGAGATCAGCATGATCTATGAGGCAACGAGACGTATTGTTCGCCCGGGAGCGCTGCCCATCACGGTTGGCGTAATCGTATGCAACGCCGAGACGGCTTACAACATTGCACACGCAGTAAAACACCAAACGCCCGTTACCGAAAAATGGTTGATGATTGGTGGCGCGGTCGACGCCCCCATCGTCTTTCGCTGCCCGATCGGTACATCGATACGTGAGCTGTTTGCCTTCTATAACATCATCGTTCCTGCCGATCATGTAGTACTTGACGGTGGCCCTTCGATGGGCAACATCATTCCTTGGCAGACCGAGGTGGTCAAGAAAAACACCAAGGCGCTTCTTATTCTGCCGAAGAATATTCCTGCTATTGTTTCAAAAATGACCGATGTCAAGGTTTCTGTTAACCGTTGCGCTTCGAACTGCTGCCAATGCACTCGCTGCACCGACATGTGCCCGCGCGGTCTGCTTGGCTACCCGCTGGAGCCGCACCGCATGGTGCGCAGCGTGACCACGGTTGCCGAGGTTTCGCCCGAAATGGTCAGGGCAGCAACACTATGCTGTGGCTGTGGGGTTTGCGAAATTGCGGCGTGCTGCCAAGGAATATCTCCCAAAACAATCATTTCTGAATTCAAAAAGATTCTTGCAAAGAATGGCATACGTTACAGCGCCGATGAGGATGTTACCCCTTCCCCCGACCGCGCATACCGCATGCTTCCTGCCGAACGCTGGAAAAGCCTGCTGGGTGTCTCTCCCTATGACAAGGTGGCAGAGCTTGCCGGACGCCATTTTGTCCCTACCGGCGTAGCAGTTCCGCTGAATCGACACATCGGCGCGCCGTCCATCCCCTGTGTGGCGGAGGGGGCGAGCGTGAAAAAGGGGGACAAGATCGCCGAGGCGGCAGAGGGGCTTTCCGTGCCGCAGCACGCACCGATCGATGGAAGAATCACGTTGATCACCAATAACAAAATCACGATAGAAAGAGTATGAGTATGTATCAAGCAGTCGGTATTATCGAGCTGAAAAGCATCGCCAAGGGAATCGAGGCTTGTGACAGCGCACTCAAGAGCGCGGGCATTCGTCTTGTTTCGGCTCACCCCTCCTGCCCCGGCAAATATGAGATCATTATCACCGGCACAATCTCTAATGTAACCGCCTCTGCCGATGTCGTCAAGAGTCGCTACGAAAGCGCCATTATCGATTCCTCGATCATGGGACGCATTGATGAGCAAGTCATCTCTGCCCTATTCGGTACACAAAGCGGCGTCAAAAAAGGCTCTCTTGGTGTGATCGAGACATACAGCGCGGCCTCGGCCATCAAGTCAGCGGACCTTGCTGTCAAAACTGCCAAGGTGGAGATCTATGACCTGCGCGTATCGCGCGGCATGGGTGGCAAGGGTATTGTGCTGCTCACCGGCGAGGTAGGAGACGTGACGGCCGCGGTTGAGGCAGGTGCTGCCTATGCGCAATCGCTTGGTCAGCTGAACGCCACCAGCGTGATTGCCGCACCGCACGCCGAGCTTTGGGAACAACTGTAACAAGGCTTCTCGCGTAACGAGGATTATCCGAAAGGAAACAGAATGATGGAACAATTACCGTTCGTGATTGAGAAAAGCGAGCGTATTCCGAAGCTGGTTGATGCCCTTTATCGCGCCATGCCCGAGATCGAGGCTGACCGCGGTGTGCTGCTGACCGAAAGCTATCGGGAAACGGAGGGGCTGCCGATCATCAAGCGTCGCTCCGCCGCTTTTCGACATATATTGCAGAACATTCCGATCGTCATTCGCGAGAATGAATTGATCGTTGGCTCTAACAGCCAATCTCCGCGTGGATGTCAGGTATTCCCGGAGTATTCATACGAGTGGCTGGAGAGCGAGTTTGACACGGTTGCCACGCGTGAGGCTGACCCCTTCTATATCTCGGAGGAGACGAAGACCCGCCTGCGGGAGGTCTACCCCTACTGGAAGGGCAAGACCAACAGCGACCTTGCCAAATCGTTGATGGACGAGGATGCCTATCGGGCATTTACCGTTCATAACATGTTCACCCCCGGCAACTATTTCTATAACGGCATCGGCCATGTGAACGTGGATTATGCCAAGGTGCTGCGCATCGGCTATGAGGGAATCAAGCAGGAGGCGGCAGACGCCATGAAGCGCCTTGATGTGGCAGAGGCGGATTATAACAGCCGCCGCCTGTTCTTGGAGGCGGTGATGGAATCCTGTGACGCGGCCATGATCTATGCCGCACGCTATGCCGAGCTTGCCAGAAAAGAGGCAATTGGCTGTGAAAGCAGCACTCGCCGTGAGGAGCTTTTGCGCATTGCCGAAAACTGCGACCGTGTTCCCGCAAAAGGGGCGCGTACGTTCTACGAGGCTTGCCAGTCCTTCTGGTTTGTACAGAGCCTTTTGCAGGTTGAATCCAGTGGTCACTCGATCTCTCCCGGTCGTTTTGACCAATATATGTATCCCTACTATCAAAAGGATCTTGACGAGGGCAAGATCACACGCGAGGCTGCCCAAGAGCTGATTGATTGCATCTATGTCAAGCTCAATGACCTGAACAAGGTGCGTGACGCGGCCTCTGCCGAGGGCTTTGCCGGCTATGGCCTGTTCCAAAACCTGATCGTAGGCGGTCAGACCGAGAGCGGCGCAGACGCGACAAATGACCTCTCTTATATGTGTATCGAGGCTTCCATGCATGTTGGCCTTCCCCAGCCTTCTCTTTCCATCCGTGTTTATAACGGATCGCCGCAGCCGCTGCTGCTGAAGGCTGCCGCCCTGACCCGCACGGGCATGGGCATTCCCGCCTATTATAACGACGAGATCATCATCCCCTCCCTTCTCTCCCGTGGGCTTACGCTGGAGGAGGCGCGAAACTATTGTATCATCGGCTGCGTAGAGCCGCAGATCGGCGGTAAAACCGATGGCTGGCATGATGCCGCATTCTTTAACATGTGCCGTCCGATGGAGCTTGTTTTCTCAAACGGTGTAGATAAAGGAAGGCAGATCGGTCTTCGTACAGGCGACGTGACCGAGATGAAGGACTTTGCCGAGTTTTTTGAGGCTTACAAGGCACAAGAGGCATACATGATCAAGCTGATGGTCAATGCCTGCAACGCCATTGACCAAGCCCATGCCACACGCTGCCCGTTGCCGTTTGAATCCTGCATGGTAGATGACTGCATCGGTCGTGGCAAGAGCCTGCAGGAGGGCGGCGCGATCTACAACTTCACCGGCCCACAAGGCTTTGGCATTGCCAATATGACAGACGCGCTGATCGCCATCAAGGAGCTGGTCTTTGAAAAGGGCGTTGTTTCCATGACGGAGCTGCGTGACGCGCTGGCAGCCAACTTCGGTTACGGTCTTTCGGGCAAGGGTGCCGAGAACATGACGCAGCTTTTGGTTGAAAAGCTGGCAGAAAGCGGCGTGACGATCAACGAAGAGGTCGTTCGCACGGTCTACCGCGAGGTAACCGAGGCCGGACGACTGTCCGACAGCGAAAAGGCGCGCTACAAGGCTATTCGCGAGCTGATTGACACCTGTCCGAAATACGGCAACGATATCCCCGAGGCAGACGCCCTTGCGCGTGAGGTTGCTTATTCCTATACCCGTGAGGTTGAAAAATACAAAAATCCGCGCGGCGGTATCTTCCAGGCGGGGCTTTACCCCGTTTCGGCCAATGTACCGCTTGGATGCCAGACGGGGGCTACCCCCGACGGCCGCCTTGCCTGCACACCCATTGCAGACGGCGTAGGCCCCTGCTCCGGCAAGGACGTATGCGGCCCGACAGCAACGGCCAATTCGGTTGCCAAGCTGGACCACGCCATTGCCTCCAACGGCACGTTGTTCAATCAGAAGTTCCACCCCTCGGCACTTGCCGGGATGGAGGGGCTTTCCAAATTCATTTCCCTGATCCGCGCCTTCTTTGACCAGAAGGGCATGCACATGCAGTTCAACGTGGTGACACGCGAGACGCTGCTGGAAGCACAAAGCAATCCCGAAAAATACAAAACGCTGGTTGTGCGTGTAGCGGGATACAGCGCACTCTTCACCACCCTATCCCGCAGCCTGCAGGACGACATTATCAACCGCACCGAGCAGGGTTTCTGACCTCATTTTCCACGAAAGGAGAATCGCCATGTCACACAAAAGCATTGAGTTAACCCGTGGCAGAATCTTTGATATTCAGCGTTTCTCCCTTCATGATGGCCAAGGCATTCGTACGATCGTGTTCTTAAAGGGCTGCCCTCTTCGTTGCCGCTGGTGCTGCAATCCGGAGGGGCAGGATTGGGAGGCGCACCGCATGAAAATGCCCGGCAAGCCGGAGCGACTGATGGGCAAAGACGTGACAGCGGCCGAGGTCATGGAGACGGTGATGCGCGACATGCCCTATTACGCGCGCAGCGGCGGCGGACTGACACTTTCGGGGGGCGAGGCGCTCGGGCAACCGGATTTTGCGCGTGCGCTGCTCCTGCTGGCACACAATGCCGGCATCAACACCTGTATCGAAACAACCGGCTACGCGCCCCGCGAGGTGCTCTTGGCAGTATTGCCACATGTTGACACGGTACTGATGGATATTAAGCACATGTCTCCCGAAAAGCACGAGGCTTATACCGGCAAACGGAACGACCTGATTCTTGAAAATGCGCAATTTATTGCAGAGCAGACCAAGGAGCTCATCATCCGCGTGCCGGTTATTCCCACCTTCAACGATACTGAAGGTGAAATCCGCGCAATTGCTGCCTTTGCACGAACGCTGCCCGGAGTGCGACGGCTGCACCTGCTACCCTACCATCGTCTTGGGCAGGATAAGTACGACGCGCTTGGACGCGAATATTCTATGCGCGGCATCCCCCCCATCCCCGATGAGCGTATGCGCTATCTTCTCTCGGTCGCAGAGGAAAGCGGCCTGATCTGCCAAATAGGAGGCTAATATGGAACTGACAAACAATATGCGTATCGTGCAGGAGCTGGTTCCCGGCAAACAGATTACGCTGAACCATATCATTGCCAACCCGGACCCGGTGCTGTATCAAAAGCTGGGTCTTGACCCCAAGACCGATTACGCAAAATCTGCCATTGGCATTATGACGGTCAGCCCTGCCGAGACTGCCGTTATCACGGCGGATATAGCACTCAAATCATCCGGGGCAGAGGTTGGCTTTGTAGACCGTTTTACCGGTACGCTGATTATCACCGGCTCTGTTTCCGAGGTGGAGGCAGCCCTTACCGCCATTACCAATTATGTGCGCGATAAGCTGGGCTACACCTGCTGTGACGTAACACGCACCTGACCATGCGCAAGCTGATCTTGATTGGCCGTGTGGCGGCGGGCAAAACCACGCTGACGCAGGCCCTGCGCGGCGAGGAGCTGAAATACCACAAAACCCAATATATCAACTATACCGAAACAATCATTGACACCCCCGGTGAATACACCGAGCTGCGGCAGTTAAGCGGCCCCTTGGCACTCTATTCCTACGAGGCCGATGTCGTTGGCTTGGTAGCGGGCGCAGATGAACCGTATTCGATCTTCAGCCCCTGCATCACCAGTTTGGTCAATCGTGAGGTGGTTGGTATTGTAACCGGGATTGATCGTGAAAACGCAAGGCCCGAACGGGTTGCAAGCTGGTTGCGCCTGGCGGGCTGCAAAAAGATCTTTTTTGTCAGCTCCTACACAGGAAAGGGGCTTTCTGACATACTGGATTACCTGAAGGAGGATGCAGGATGCGTCATACAAAAGTGATCGCCTTTGCCAACAACAAGGGCGGCAGCGGAAAATCCACCACGGCATCCAATGTTGGTGCGGCATTGGCACAAGCAGGAAAACGAGTGCTGATGATCGACGGCGATATGCAGATGAACCTGACCCTCTCCTTTATGGACGAGGAGCAGGCGCTTACTTATGCCAAGAATGGTGACAATCTCTACAGCGTTATGAAAAACGGGAAGGACCTTTCCGCCGTTATCATTCCTGCCTTATATGAAAACCTTGATCTAGTCCCCTCCTCTACCTTGATGAGCGGCATTGAATTTGACCTGTTTACCAAGTGGCAGCGCGAGTTTATTCTGAAAAAGGCGCTAGACGGAGTCAAGACCTCGGGAGAATATGATTATATCTTCATTGATGCACCGCCCACGCTTGGCGGTTGGGTGATGAATATCATCTGCGCCTCGGATTATGTTGTCATACCCGTAGAGGCAAGCCCCTGGGGCGTATTTGGCCTTGCCAACATGGTAGAATTTATTGAAGAGGTGCGCGCCATTGCACCGCAGGTAGCCATTCTCGGCATTGCCATTACCAAAGCAGACGAGCGGAAAAAATATTTTAAGGAAACATCCGCCGCCCTGCGAGAACAGGAGGCGTTCCCCCTATTCAACACCATCATTCACACCGACAGCGCCGTGGAATGGGCGCAGGATCAATCGACACCGGTTGTTACCTGCAAGCGCTCCAGCCGCAGCGCTAAGGAATATACAGAGCTTGCAAAGGAGATTGAAAATTATGCCGGTCGGTAAAAACAGCATCAATCGCATTTCTAAGGCCACAACAAAGGCAACCGAGGGAATTCGCAGTCTTGCCCCCGAGGTGCCCGCAGGAGACGCCGCAAAGCCGGTTTCCGCAAAAAAGAGCACCGTCAAAGCAGCCCCCAAGACCACGAAAACGCAGACAACCAAGCCTGTTTCTCAAGCAACGGTTGCTCATGCAACGAAAAGCCCCACCATTGCCATTGGGCAAGATCTGCCCTATTGGCTGCTGTAAGTACAAAGGAAAGCCGCCGGACAGGCGGCTTTCTGCTTGGTAAAAAAGCACAAAAAGAGCAGCTTGCTTTTGTTCAAAATGTGCATTGAGAAATGGGGAAAAAAATGCTATAATAAAGAAAACCCCTATTAAGAAAGGAATATGATCATGAAACGAATTCTTGCTTTCCTGCTGATGCTTGTGATGCTGATCGGCGTTGTCGGCTGTGCGGGGATGGAAACCCCTTCTACCGGTGACAATCCCGGTGGCAATGAAAACCAACAGCCCCCGGCGGGTGATCCCCCTGCTACAGAAGTCACCTTCCGCGCCGATTTTAAGGTAAGCGGCACGGCAGCCGAGCTGCTGACCGCAGCACTGGAAAAGGCCGGCATTTCTATAGGTGGCGCGGATGCTACCAAAACAATCTACGCAGGTGACGGCGATGCCACGTTAACGGCAAGTGCCAAGACAAAGGCAACCGGGCGCGAGGCAAGCTATAATGACTATGCCATTGTATGTGACGGCACCGATCTTGCCTTGTATGGCGCAAGCAGCTACGCAACCGAGCAAGCAATCGCCTACTTGATAAACACCTACGCAAAGGACGGAGGACTTACCGTGGCAAAGGATCTTTCGTACACCGCACAGCCGACGCTTACCAATATCACCATCGGTGGCTACGCGCTGCAAGAGATGACCGTAGTTGCCGGCGACGATAGCTGTCTTGGCATCGCACAGGACACGGCCAAGCGCTTGAGTATCCTGTGTGGCTATGAAATTCCCGCCTCAACCACGGCTGCGCGCCGTGCCATCAAGCTGGTAGCAGACAATACAAAGAATGAGGACGACTTTGCACAGACCTATCAAATGGAGGTCAGCACCAACCCCGCCGTAAAGATCAGCGAGCTGACGATCACCGCACCGACCCGTGCGGCCCTCTCCTATGCTGCACAGTCTATGGTAGCCGCACTCAAGGATGGCGATACATTTGAAGACGGCTATACCGAAGAAAAGACCTTCAACATGGTGCACACCGATGCTACAAACACCTCGCTCTTCAAGTATTGCGGTACCTGGCAGGCAAGCGACGAGGAAAACCCGACCACGATGGTCTCCTATTGGAACGCCGCATACGTTGAGATCAATTTCACCGGTAATGCAATTACCCCTGTGTTCTCCCGCGAAACGACCTTTAAAATAAAGATGGACAACGCCGAGGAATATTCTAAGGTTTATACGGCAAACGGCGCGATCACCTTCTTTGCTGAGGGAGATGGCGTACATACACTGAAGATCTTTTACAATGACAGAGTCAAGCATATGTATTTTTCCGGCGTTTCGGTTTGTGAGGCCACTACCCTCTCCCGCACACCGGATCGTGCACACTACATCCAGTTTGTAGGTGACTCGATCTCTGATGGACAAAACGCCTTCACCCAACAGGTAGGCGATGTGCTGGGTTGGGATTTCTCGGTTGCGGCATTGGGTGGCATCGCGCTGGAGACAAATTACGGCTACTGGCGCAATAACAATGGCTACACAAACGGTGCCATTACGCCCGGCAGCTTGGCAGACCTGATTCAAAAGAACTTTGGCATTGAAAATATCGGTATGGAGGATGCGTTCTTTAAGCTTGGCGTTCCCAACACCTCCGGTATGCCGAAGGACGAGTTAAATGATTACGCGGAAAACTATTATACCGAGAAGATGGATTATAACTTTGAAGCGGGCTACACGCCGGACATCGTCTTCATTTTCCTTGGTACAAACGACTGGCTCAGCTCGATGAAGGACGAGAGCCGTTTTGTGAACGCCTATGCCGCCTTCGTTGAAAAGATTCTTGCGGTTTATGGCGAGGATACACAGATTTGTGTGCTGCAGGCATTGACACACTCCTCTATGCCGAACAATGAGGATCATCCGCGCTATCAGATCATTCGCAGCGCTGCAGAAAATCTGATGCTCTCCTTCCCCGACAATGTCACCTTCATTGACCGTGATATCATTACCACATGGAACGTAGAGATCGGCAGCGACAATACGCACCCCACCGGCAACGGCCATACGACCCTGACCGAAAAGATTGCCGCCCTGCTGCAGGAATACTACAACTAAAAGCAACATAGAAAAAACGGGATCAAAAGATCCCGTTTTTTCTATTTCATCCGGCAGAACGGAAGAACGCATCAAAGACGTTCAGCCGCGCCGTCATATAGGTAACGATCTGGTCACGGTTGGAAAGATTCTGTCCCGGAACGCTCGGCCAGGCCTTTCGCTCAAAGTCATAGAACACTGCCGGGAAGCTGGCAAAAAATTCATCAAACCGCGCAACCACCGCCGTGGTCTTCATCGGCCCCTCGCGCAGCTGCCAATAGCGGGCAATGATCTCCTCGCGGTAATTGGCAAGCAGCTTTTTCCATAGATTATTTGTGCCACTTGCCGTTATGCTGCCATCCGAATGCAGCGTTGGCATCATGGCATCTACCGCGTTATAGGTCTTGCCATCCCAAAACATGCCACAAACGCCGTCCATATCGTACATAGAGGGGATCCACACCTTGCCATCATAGGTTGCCCACAGAATGTTCTTTGAAGTGTTATCCATGGCGCAGATCAAGTAGGTAAAGAGCATGTTGTCGATGGCGGCATCCACATCAAGATAATTTCCAATACCCGCTCGGAAGGCATCGCCGTCATGGCTGTTGACAAAGTTGATAAGATCGTTGAAGCTGTCGGCTACCCAGTTGGTATCCGTCGTAGAGCAGTATTCCAGCTCCCAGCCGCCCGAAACGTAATCATACGGCACGGGCGTTTTCAAGGCAACCGAATCTGCCCAGATCTCGCCAAACAGCATTGCCTGCTTGAGATGGGTATCATCGTTATCCATACCGAACATCCACTCATCCTTCGGGATGTTCATGGTGTAAAAGCCGTGATAGGCACCATTGACATACACAAGAACGGGATAGCCATCAATCGCACCGCCGTTTGGTGCCAGCAGCAGATTGTGATTGGGATTGGTTCGGGAGCGCACAACATCACCATAAAGGCGGCCGCAAACAACATTGCGCGCCTGCGAGAAATCCACAAAATTGGCCTTTAGGCAATACTTGCTCTCGTTTCCCCATCCAAAGGGATCAAACTTCAGCTTTTTCGTCATATACTTATCCGTAAAGAAGCGGATGGTATAATTCTTTTTTACATACCCGGCCGAAGAGGCACCCTGAATTTTTAAGGTGGCGACCGCATCGAAAGAAATCTTTTCGCTGACAAAAGAGACCTCAAACTGCCTTTCCGTTTCGCGCGTGACAGAGCCAATCGAGCCCTTGAGATAAATCACAGGAACACCAAAATCCTCCGGCTTTAACGCAGGGATCGAGCGATTCCATTCTGTTCCGCACAACCGACAGCGATAAAGACCGCGCCCTTCGCTTGTGATAGTTGGCTCAACAATGGTCTCTACCTCCTCGATGTCATGCGAGGGAGAGAGGATCAGACCGCAATGCTCACATTGCCGTGTACGGCAAATGTCGGCAGGAATAAAGGAGTGGTCACCAATAGACACCTCATCACCGATATACTCGCCCTCACACATCGTACAGACATATACCGTATGCCCACCGCTTTGGCAGGTGGGATTGATGACCGTTGCCGCGCGATAATCGTGATCGGTCTCGGCACGCACCACGGTCTTACAGGAAAGACAGGTGCGCGTTTGACAAGTGGCTTGGGTATCAAAGGCGTGTGCAGCCGGCAGTTCTTCACCGCGGTAGCTATCGCCGCAGGCAGTACAGGTATATTGTATATAGCCGTTCTCCTTACAGGTTGGAGAAACCGTTTCTGCCTGATAGTCATGCTGACAGCAGGAAGAGAGTGAAAGAAGAGCAAACAACAGCAGAAAAACGACAAGCATCCATTTGGACCAAGTACGCATACACACCTCCAAAGGGGGATTTTCTTTATTGTACCATAAACCACATCCGCCGTCAAGAAATTTTTCATTTTGTAAACGACATGACTTGCAATGGAAACAGCCCTGTGCTATAATAAAGAAAAAAACGGAGGTATTACCATGAAGGAGCCTTCTCTCTCTGCCGTTCGCGAGGGCTGCCGCGCCGCACTGGAGCGCATTCGCAGCTTACATATTAAGGAATTCCCAGGAGCTACGGGAACTGTATTTCTGATCTCTAATACCTATCCCGGTGTATGGATGGAGCATACCTATGACGCGCTGGCTTGGGTGGGACTGGACGCAAGTGATCCGGCCATTGCCATTCGCCAAACCCGCCTTTTTTTAGACAGGCAATCCGAAGAGGGGCAATTCCCTTTCCGCTTTATTGATGTTTCTAACCCGCGCTGGGGCGGGCAACCACAGCCCGGAAATATGAACCACATGCAGGAATGTGTCTCTTTCGCGCGCATGTGCCTGGAAGCGCACAAGTTAAACCCCGGCAGCACGGATTATTTGGCATCTGCATATGATGCCTGCTGCCGCCGCGACAAATGGATGGTGGAGCACCGCATGCAGACTGGGCGCGGGCTGATCGAGATGTACTGCGGCTATGACACAGGGCATGACAACAGCGAGCGTTTGCGCGGCATGAAATACGAGGGCTGGGTCGGTGAGGACGGCGGCTATATGCCGACCGACTGCCCCGTAGCCCCCCTGCTGGCAACCGATATGAACGCGAATTTCTTTGGCAACCGCATCGCTCTAGCCGAGATGGCTGACCTGCTTGGCAAGCCGGAGGAGGCCGCTGTTTGGCGCAAGAAGGCAAACGACATTCGCGAAAAGATGTTTGAGCTGCTGTTTGATGAAGAGGATTGCTTCTTCTACGACATGGATAAAAACGGCAGACGGCGACGCATTAAGAGCATTTCGATCACCAATGTGATCTTGGAGGACGTATGCTCTCCCGCGCTGGTAGATGAGATCTATGAGCGCCACCTTGGCAACCCCGAGGAATTTGCTACGCCCTACCCCTTCCCCTCTCTGGCTATGAACGACCCCCGCACACGCCCGCATAAGCATAACAACGACTGGGGCTATTTCTCTATGGGGTTGACGGCGCTACGCACTCTGCGTTGGATGCCGCGCTACGGCCGTGAAAAGGAAATGCACGAGATGATGCGTGCCTGGATCAGAGCCTGGACAAACTGCTTTGACACCATGCCCTTCGGGCAGGAGCTAGACCCCTATTCCGGCAAGCCCTCGGATTGCAGCAGCTGGTACAGCGCTACCATGCTCTACTACCTGCATGCCGCCCGCGAGCTGGGGATATTTAATGAGTTTTGATAGAGAAAGGATGCCGTAAGGCGTCCTTTTTATCCTTTGAAAAATATCATGCAATTAATTGATGCTCAACAGTTACTAATACTAAAATATGCACTATACCAACAATTAAAATTCATAGTCTCCATTTTTATTATTATTTTTCAACCTTAATAATACAGTCAACATGCCCGTAACCTGCTTTCATTGTCTGAATGACAATATTGTACCCACCATATTTTATTGAAAAACTTTCTCCTTCGTTGGAAGCAATCCATGAATTTTGCTTAGATAATTGATTTTTCAAATCGGTAACATCTTTAATATCTGTAAATAATGTTATAAGTGCACATATTACCCTTTCGTCGCGAAAAGTTCTCCCCAAAACATTTGTCAATTCTGCCGAAAAGGTATTATTCGACAAATTGTAAGTAAGAGAAAGATTATCATATCCTCCTAGAAATCCGCTTTTTTCAATACTAATAATACTCCCCGAACAACTTACAATCATATTATAGAGCGTTGCGGCATAGTTAGATTGAAACTGCATCTCTTGCCACACATAATATGTTTTTTCCACAATCTTTATAAGTGTCGTACTATCTTCATATCCTTCACACAATACCAATATATCTATTGCATCCTCGTACGCATCACGAACGCTACTATTGCCTTTGCCAGAATAAGCAGTCAGTAAAAGAGCATACGCTTTTTGTGCTTCGCCGTAATAATATCCAAGCAAAATATCATCCGTATCCTTATATCCCCTACATTTTGACAAATACTCAATGGCCACTGAAATATAATTCAACTCAAATTGCTGTTTGCCGTAACAATAATAACATTCCGATACCATTGTACACGCATCAGAATATGTTTCAGCAAGTACAAAGTGTTCTGCTGCAATGATATATTCTTTAGATGAAAAATAGTCTGTTCCTTTTTCGTAATGATATCTAACTATTCTAACCGCTGCATCTTTATAGTCTTGTATTTTAGAGAAATAAATTGCTGCAGTTTCGGTAGATCCTATCAATAATTGCTGATCGGCATATAGATAACAGGCTTCTTGATATTTTTCGGCAGCTCCAACGTAATTGGCGGCTGACTCGAAACAAATAACAGCATCAAGATATTGCTTGTTGTTCATGTAAAGTTCACCTTGCTTATAATTGCAATGCTTATATTTTGCTCTAGCGTCGGAATAATCACCTGCCATTGAATAATTATAGATTGCAGCAATATAATCATTATCCTTTTCGTTTTTTTGACCTAATTTATAGTAAACCTCAAGCAACCTCACAAAAGAATCTTTATAATTTCCGGCACGGCTAAAATATGTGCATGCATTGTTAAGATCGTCCAAAGCGAGAAATTCTTCTGCTTTTGCATAATAAGCGGCAAAAAGTTTTTCCCCAACGACATTCGCCTTTTCATAGTATACAATAGCATTATCATAATCTTTATTTTGCATAAACTCGTCGGCTAATGTTTCATAATATAATGCTGCGGATTGCATTGCGTCTTCAGACATAAGAAGCATTAAGCAACTTAGGGTAGTATCTGCCATAACAACAGCCTCATCCCAATACATGCCTTGATCGAGAAAATCTTGGGCAGACACTCTCGAAGTTTCTTTGTCAGTTACTATTTTTGCACCCCAAACCAAAGGAACTTTCGCGCCGTTTTGAATGTAGAATTCAAGCATAACATCCGCATTGTATTGTACAGTTGTACATTTCCCTTGAAAAAGGACAAGCTTGGCATTATTGGTCGACTGCGATACACTCCATTGGATATTCGTAAAATTCGTAGTATTTAAAACATCGCTAAATTTCCAGTTTTGAACATAAGAAATCGTATTATTAATATCGCGAATTGATGCTGTATACAATTCTGGAAAATCGTTCTTGAAGATATAAATATCTCTATCCAAAACAAAGCTAATTTCTGCCGATGAAACATGTTCTTGTCCAATATCGTCAGGCTTTTCATTATTCTCTACAACATCATTTGGTTTTGGTTGCGAAACTTCGTTCGGACTACCTTGGCACGACAACAACAGCACAGCAAAAAGAAGTAGTAATGCAATCCGTGTTTCATTTTTCTCCTCCAAAAATAAATATAAAATAAAAAGAGCGCCAACCGTAGTTAACGCTCCGAAAAACGCAAACTCCGATTGTCGCCAAACAAATTTCAAGCAATTGATAAGGATACCCCGCACAATAGTCCTGATGGAATTTGCGCTTTTACCAAATTCTACAGAACTATTTATGCGCGACGAAAAAAGGCATCATTCACCCTTTTCGAAAAAAGAGAAAAATATCCCTATCATTGCAATATGAAATTTGTTTGGCAAGGTCATTATATCACGCTTTCAGAACAAATGCAATAGAAAACAAAAAAATGACTAAAAAGAATGGATATAAATAAAAGTCCTGCCGTAGCCCTTGCAAACGATGCGGTTTTGTGCTATAATAATAAGCAATTATGCGATCTGCTTTGTGAATGTGCGCTTGTGCGGGTCTCTACCCTGCCGAGAAAGGAACGATACATGATCTACAATTCAATTCTTGACGCAATGGGTCATACACCGATGATACGGCTTCAGCATCTAACCTCTCCCGATGACGCCGAAATCCTGGTGAAATTCGAGGGGCTCAATGTAGGCGGCTCAATCAAGACTCGTACTGCCTATAACATGATTCTTGATGCGGAGAAACAAGGTCTGCTGACGAAGGACAGCATCATCGTTGAGCCGACCAGCGGCAACCAAGGAATCGGACTTGCGCTTGTAGGCGCGGTGCGTGGTTATCAAGTGAAGATCATCATGCCCGACTCCGTCAGCGAGGAGCGAAGAAAGATCGTCCGTCACTACGGTGCGGAGGTGATTCTCGTCCACGATGCAGGCGATATCGGCCGCTGTATTGAGGAATGCCTTGAGCTTGCTATTCAAATGCGGTCGGAGGATCCTCGCATTTTCGTACCCCAGCAGTTTGAAAACCCCGCTAATCCTGCTGTGCAGCGTGATGCAACCGCCAAAGAAATCCTCGAGCAAGTAAACGGGCCGATACATGGCTTTTGTTCCGGCATTGGTACGGGCGGCACCATTACCGGCATCGGCGAGGTGCTGAAAAGTGCCAATCCTGATATGACGATCTGGGCTGCAGAGCCGGAGAACGCCGCCATCCTTTCGGGCGGACTGATCGGCACGCATGTGCAGATGGGCATTGGCGACGGCATTATCCCCAAGATTCTTAACCAGGACATCATTGATGAGGTTTGCATCGTAACAGACGACGAGGCACTACGCACCGCGCGTGATCTCGCTGCCAAAGAAGGCATTCTTTGCGGTATCAGCAGCGGTACGAATGTCGTGGCTGCCATCAAACTGGCACGCAAGCTCGGCCGCGGTAAAACCGTTGTTACCGTTCTTCCGGATACAGCCGAACGATACTTCTCTACCCCGTTGTTTGATTGATTTGCAACGAAACAACGAGAACACCGACACAAGCATGCATTGCTTGTGTCGGTGTTCTCTTTGTTAATGAATGGTGGAGCAGGTGTCGTCATAGACGAACACCCCTCCGGTCCTTCGTTTTCGCCTTCAAAGGCTTCTTCAATCTCGTCAAGCGGGATATTGTCGATGCTCAAAGGCTTCTTGCTTGCGTTGATAATTATGGTGAAATGGTCATCGTACAGATAGACCGAGTGTACGAAAATATTTATAAGTGCTCTGCGCTTATTGAGGTCATCCATCGGCATTTCGCAGATAAAATCAAGAAAGGCGTATATCTGCGCTTCGGTCAGACAGATCTTCTTGTTATTCTCAATGGCGAGCTGAGCTTCTAATTCCGCTTTCTCGGCTTGGCGACGGTTCAAACGCTCGGTCAGCATATCCACCGCTTGTCCTTGCTCAATACCTTTCCAAAGGTTCTCAATCGCGGTATCGACATCTTTGATGGCTTTCTTAATTTCCTTTATCGAAAGGTTGTCGGGACTCTTGTTACATTCCTCCGCAACCCGCTTGGCAATATAGCGTATCTTATCGTCGGTGAGCATTTGCAGACACACCTCGATTACGCGGTTTTCAATATACTCCTTGCCGACAACCTTCTTATCGCATTTGTTTTTGCGAGAGTTCTTGCACTTGTAATAATGGTACTGTCTGCCCGACTTGCCCGTGCCGCCGTAGCCGACCATCATTTCCTTGCAATGACCGCAGAAAAGCTTGGTTGTCAATAGATATTCGTTTTCGCCGCGAGTCCGCGCGGGTGCGGATTTGTTCTTG
>JAFTQX010000054.1 GCA_017462545.1 Clostridia bacterium | reverse complement strand
CGTCCTCGACTGTCCGCCTTAACCGTTTCTAAATTTTCTATGCTGATTTTACCTTCTGCGTTTCTCCCTGCGGACAGTCGAGGACGCCTGTCCCTACGATGTGTTTTTTCACCTCTTTATCCTTTTTCATTTTACAGTTATTGTTATTCCCTGAAAAGGACCGCCACGAGGTGTTTCTCAAATGAAAAGTATTACTGCATATCATTTCATATTACAAAATATTATTTCATATTATTTTGTATGAAAAGTCATTATTTCATCCTTTAAAGTGCTACAATTGTATAAAAAGTCCTACAAGGTGACATCACATGAAACCAATGAAAGAGAGAATCAGCATTACCATCGATAGCGATCTTCTTATGAAGCTACGAAAAATGGCCGATAACAATGAACGCTCTCTATCGCAATGCATCAACATCATACTTAAAAATTATGTTTCCGACGACAACACAATAGAATTGCTCGCCACAAGTATGAAAAGTGAAAATTATGAAATTTCAGCCTTTTGACGAAAACACGCCGTTATCAAAGCGCCAAGCAGCTGTAGCGGAATCTGCCATGATCGCACAATATCAAGAGCGATTGGACATATACATGCAAGAGCCACCGGTTCTTTTGCCCCATGCGAAAAGGAATTTACGACTGGTGCAACAATGGGGAAAGTCCATGATCAAAAAATACAGCGGAACGATGTGTACAAAAATTTCCTACGAAAATCATTTTGTCACGGTATCGATCGCATTTCCCTTTTTGTATATATTTCCCGAGGATTATCGAGATTTAGAAGGACTTGCCGGTCTTTTAGAGCACATCATCCTATTTCCGACAAAAGGAAACCTGCTGTTGCAGCTACGGGTTTGTTATTTTGCAAATAAAGAAAGTCCCGCCACACGCGCGTGGCGGGATGCTTGGAATAAAAACCGAAGAGGATCGTGAAAAACGATCCTCTTCGGTTTTTATTCTTGATCGGTATTTTCCGGCGGCAGCTCGCCTTGCTTTCTGACACGCAGGGAGCAGATCGGAATCCCCTGCGAGGAGAAATTGGTCTCATACTCGGTCATAATATTCCCCTCTGCCTCGGGCGTTTGATGGAAATCACGCGTGACGAAATAGGGCACAAGGCCAAGGGCCTCCATTTCCTCCAAGGTGAAATCAAAAAGACCTGTATTATCCGTTTTCATGCGCAGCTCGCCCCCCTCGCGGAGCAACGAAACATAGAGACGCAGAAAGTTTCGGTGTGTCAGGCGACGCTTGGCGTAGCCCTTTTTCGGCCATGGGTCGCTGAAATTCAGATAGATGCAGGAAAGGCTGCCGGGAGCAAAATAGGCACCAAGATCTGCCGCACCACCAAGGATGAAGCGCAGATTGTCGGGTCTCTCGTCCTTTTCCCGCACGCCACGCTCGGCTGCGAGCATTAACACATCATTTACCCGCTCCATGGCGTAGAAATTGATGTCAGGATTCTGCTTGGCCATGCCGCAGGCAAAGCCGCCCTTGCCGCAGCCAACCTCCAAATGGATCTCCCCCTCACGGTGGAAATCGGTCTCGGATGTACTGATCGGGCTTTCGGGCTTCTCACGCAAGAGATCGGCACAGGCCGCCAGCCGACTTGCACCGTTTTTCTTTTTTCTCATTCTCATATATGGTCACCTCATTCGGATATCGGATCTATTTTACCACAAGAATTGCGAAATGTCAAAAATATTCTTGGTTTTTGTTGACAAAATTGAAAAAAAGGTATATACTGCTTGCAGATGCTATGTGCATCGGGAGGTCTTACTATGTCTGAAAAGAAAAATGGCGTGATTATCGGCTATGGCCACATGGGCGGATGGCACGTTAATCATTATCTGAAAAGTGATGTTGTCAACCTGGCAGGCATTTATGACATTGACCCTGCCAAGATCGAAAAGGCAAAGCAAAACGGGATCAACACCTACCCCTCCTTTGAGGCGGTGCTGGCTGACCCCACGGTTGATTTTGTCTTGATTGCTACCCCAAACGAATTCCACAAGCCGCTGGCGATTGCCGCCCTGCAGGCAGGCAAGCACGTGATCTCGGAAAAGCCTGTCACGCTCTCCTCTGCCGAGCTGCAGGAGATGATTGATGCTGCCAAGGCGGCCGGTCGCGTCTTTTCGGTTCACCAGAACCGCCGCTGGGATTGCGACTATCTGATGATGAAGGAGGCCTACGCAAGCGGAGACCTGGGCGAGGTCACCTCGATTGAATCGCGCTACCACGGCTCGCGCGGCATCCCCGGTGACTGGCGTGCCCAAAAGGAGCACGGCGGCGGTATGATCTACGACTGGGGCGTGCACCTGATTGACCAAATGGTCGGCATCGTATATGACCGTGAGATCGAGCGTGTTGCCTGCTACTGCCATCACATTACCAACTTTGAGGTAGACGACGGCTTTAAGCTGGATCTGTACTACACGGGCGGCCTGGTTGCCCGTATTGAGGTAGGCACCTCCAACTTCATTGCCCTGCCCCGTTTCTACATGACGGGCACCAACGGCGGTGCGGTGGTTGACAACTGGCAGGACAACTGCAAGGTTGTTTGCTGCAAGAATTGGGAAGAAAAGGATGTCAAGCCTGTGGTAACCCCCGGCGGTCTGACCCGCACGATGGCACCGCGTGACGAAAAGACGATTGCCACCCACGAAATCCTGCGTCCCGAGCCTGACGTGCACGATTACTATCGCAACTTTGTTCGTGCCATGGAGGGCAAGGAGGAGCAGTATGTGACCCATGCCCAGATGCTGTATGATATGCGCATCATGGAGGCAGCCTTTGAATCTGACCGCCTCGGCAGACCGGTAGAATTCGGTTTCAAGCGCGATTTTGGTACATACGCAGTTCCCGACTATAAAAAATGAAAAATGGCGGCGTTCGTATGAACGCCGCTTTCTTTTTTGTTTATGGTTATGCCAAAATGCGACAGCCTTACGAGATGGGCAGCTCAAACCAAAAGCAGCTCCCCTCTCCCAGCTTGCTCTCCACGCCGTAGCGGGCGTGATGCAGCTCCAAAATGCCGCGCACGATCGAAAGGCCAAGACCACTACCAACCACGCTGCGCTTATGCTGCGCATCCACCTTGTAATAGCGCTGCCAAATATCCGGCAGGTGCTCGGGAGCGATCCCTTCTCCCTGATCGACAATCTCTACACGGGCATAGCCATCCTGTGTTCTGCTCCCAACAACGGTGATCTCTCGGCTATTCCCCGCATAATTGACCGCATTGTTGATGAGATTATAGATGACCTGCAAAATACGCGCGCGATCCGCACGAATGGGCAATGCCTCCTCCGCGCGGAGAACAAAGGAAAAGCCTTGGCCTCCCAGCATGCGTGCATAGCGCGTGCTCGTCTCGCGCAGATCATCAGCAAGATCATAGGCAGACAGCGATAGCTCCTCACAGCCCGCCTGATACCGTGAAAGCTGCAAAAGATCATTCACAAGTGAAGAAAGACGCTTTGCCTCATCAATGATGACCTGTACATTCTCGGGCTTGTTCTCGCCCTCAATATCCCGCATGATCTCACCATAGCCGATGATCATGGTCAGCGGGGTACGCAGATCGTGCGAAATATTGGCAATCAGCTCCTTTTGCAGACGGTCAACCTTGGAAAGCTCTGCGGCTGCATAATCCAGCGTGGCAGAAAGCTCGCCGATTTCACGATAGCTCTCCTTCTCGGCAAAGGAAATATCACCATGCCCGCCCGCCAATCGGCGCGCTTTTTCGGTCAGGCGGCTGATGGGGGCTACAATGCGGCGGCTCATCACCCACGCAAGGCAGAGAGCACCGACCACCAGCGCAAGCGAAAGAATCAAAATCTCTGCCTGCAGGGCACCGGCCGCCGAGCCCATCGGCATGAGCGCGGCATCCAAAAAGATGGCAACAGGCTTGCCGGATGGTGCTTCTGCCAGGCGAACACGCACCATGCGGTGCATATCTGCCTTGATGGAGGAGTCCGGCATCGAGGTGTGCGTTTTCTCTTCCTCTATCGGCGGTGTGAACGAAACCTGATCGGAATAGGTGCGTGTCTCGCTGCCGCCGTTTTCTTTTGCCGATGCAAAAAGTGCGGCATATTCGGCATTGGTAAGACGAGAAAGCACAGAGCCCCCCTCACCGCCTGCCCAAAGCAAGCGAGAGCCAAGTTCATCATCGGTCACCTCAAACACGGCAACACCGATCTGATAGTTCATGGAAATCACCTTGGCCCCCCATTGGGCATCCTGCGCATCGCTGATCTCGGCCAGTTCGCCCGCCGCCGCATCCATGCGTGACAGCATGATACGCGAATAGAGCTTATTGAGCAGTAAGGATTGCGAAGACCAAATGAGTAAAAGGATCACCCCGCAGAAAACCGCCAGATAGGCAAACAGCATCCAGCGGATGCCATAGGTTTTTTGCGAGGTGATGCCATCACGGCGCGGGCGGCGCATCGAACCGATACCCCACGCCACGCAGCGTGACAATATGATCGCTGTATGGCGAAATACTCTTACGCAACAGCTTGATGTGCGTATCCAATGTGCGGTCTACCCCGTAAAAATCATAGCCCCATACATCACAGATCAGCTTTTCGCGAGAAAGGGCAATATTGCGGTTGCGCAGCATGTAAAACAAGAGATCGTACTCCTTTGGCGACATATCCACACGGCGACCATCCACCGTTACAATGCGTGCCGTCACATCTGCCGTCAGTCCCTCCACGGTATAGATCTCCTTTTCTGGCTCCTGCGCGACAGGTGCCGCAGGCGTACGAGACACACGCTTGAGAATCGCCTCTACGCGCAGCATCAGCTCACGCGGCGAAAAGGGCTTGACAATATAATCGTCAGCACCAAATTCAAAGCCGTTGATCTTATCGTACTCCTCGCCGCGGGCGGAGAGCATCAAGATCGGCACAGAGGAAAAGCGACGAATATCCCGACAGGCGGAAAATCCATCCAGCTCCGGCATCATGATGTCCATAATAATGGCATCATAGTTGCCGCCGCGAGAAAGGCGGACGGCCTCCATGCCGTCTGCCGCCTCCTCTACGGTGTGGCCCTCATACTCTGCATATTTACGAATCAGAGCACGGATCTGCGCTTCATCGTCTACAACAAGCAGCTTTGCCATAAAAACGTCCTTCTGCCCTTTGGGCAAGCTTATTGATTGGTAACGGGGATATATTCGTGCACGGTGATGGTAAACTCCAGCGGGATACGGATATAGGAATATCCTCTGCGCTCATAGCGCTCTACTTGTATCACCATGGTATCGCCCACCTTCTTATTGGCAAGAACCGTCTTAAGATCAGAGAAGGAGGTGATGACCGTGCCATCGGCCGAATAGAGCATATCGCCGCTTTGAATGGTCTGACCGCCGGTCAGCTCATCGTTATAATCATACGAAATGATTTTGAGGCCGTTTGTTGACTCCTCAAAATAGAGACCAAGATACGGGCGCCCCGAAACGTAGCCCTGCGAATACAGCTGCCGATAGACAACGATCGCATCCGATACGGGAATGGCAAAGCCGATGCCCTCCACCGAATCACCTGTGGATTTTGCGTTGACAATGCCGATCAGCTCACCATACATATTAAAGAGACCACCACCCGAGTTGCCGGGGTTCACAGCCGCGTTGGTCTGCATCAGGGTCATGGGCACACCTTCTACACTAACCTTTCGGCCAAGGGCGCTGATAATACCGTTGGAAACCGAACCGCCCAGCTCGCCCAGCGGGTTACCGATGGCAATCACCTCTTCCCCAACGGACAGGTAACTCTTATAAGAGGCATCGTCCTTCGCGGCAGCCGCCGGCAATTCTGCCGCAGGCAGACCTGTTGCATCAATTTTAATCAATGCCAGATCAGACCAGCTATCCTCGCCATAGATCTCGGCAATAAATTCACGGCCGTCTGTCAATACGACGGTAATGGTTCCTGCGCCGCTGATCACATGATCGCAGGTCAGAATCAGACCGTCCTCAGAGACAATCACGCCGCTGCCCGCGCCGCTTTGCACATAGTCACCGTAATAGGCAGAGGTCACGGTCGTCTCGGTACGGATCTCCACCACCATATCCTGCACCTTGGTGACAACGGTGGGGATATCCTGCTCACCGTATTCGGTCGGGTCACGCTCAATGACATTCAAAAGAACATCGCCACGGTTAATGCCGGCATTTTCGCCGTTGCTGCTACCGCCGTTATCGGGCGTGCCGTCATTTTCTGTCTCACCGCCAAGGTCGGGGGCGTATCCGTAATTGGTAAAGCGGCCAAGCGCGGCACCGCCAAAGAAGCTGACAACAAGCAGCGCAACCACCAAGACAGAGCAAAGCACAATGACACGCGCGTTGCTTGTGCGGGGTTTCGGTGTGTTGCTGTAGCCGGACGGGCGATAGCCGGGCGCTCCATACCCGCCATAGGGGTTATAGCTGTTATGCGGTGTGTAAGAAACCGACGGACGCTCCGTCTCGCCGCTTGCCTTTTCCTCTGCGGGCTGCTCCGGTGTTATGTTTTGGTCGTTTTCCTTGGAAAAATCACCGTTTTCACGGTTATCATCATATGCTGCCATAAAAGCTCCTCCTTGTTTCTTGCTACCAGTATACTCTTCTCATGTGACGGTTTTATGAAGAGAGTAACAAGTTTTGCTGAATTTTAGAAATTTTGTCTGTTTTTTTCACGATCGAGGTAGTCCTGCAGAATGATCTGCGCGGAGAGGGTATCTACCACGTTTTTGCGTTTTTTACCACCGGTGCCTGTTCCCTGCAGGTAGCGATGTGCCTCGCAGGTGGAGAGACGTTCGTCCGAAAAGTCGATCGGGATATCCGTTTCTGCCTTGAGCAGCTCCACAAAGGCACGCACCGCCTCGGCGCGAAAGCCCTCGCTGCCATCCATATTTTTCGGCAGCCCGACAATGATTCGCACAACGCCCTGTTTTTTTGCCTCGGCAGCGACATACTGCGCGGTGTGACGCATCCCGCCGGGCGAGACCTGACCAATGCCGCCTGCCAAAAAGCCGCTGATATCCGACACGGCAAGACCTGTACGCACATCACCATAATCGACACCCAGATATTTTCCGTGCGCGTTTCCTTCTATCATTGTATCTCCTCCAAGCCGCGGCTATGCGCGGTTTTTTCTACATACTTTTATCAATTATACCAAATAAAGTGCCTGCTGGCAAGAGACAACGATAAAATTCTTGACAAACGGCATGAATTTTGGTAAACTGAATCAAGAAAACAGAAAGGACACACCATGACTACCACGCTTTTTTGCTGCCCGATATGTGCTGCCCAACTATCTCCCGTTGGCAACAGCTATCTATGTCCTGCCCGCCACACCTTTGATATCGCGCGGCAGGGATACGTAAACCTGCTGACGGGGCGTGCCGCGCAACAGCATGGAGATAATAAAGAAATGATCGCCGCGCGGCGGGATTTTCTTGCTGCCGGTTATTATGATGCGCTGATGCGACAGGTTTCTGACATTGCCTGCCGCCATGCGACGCAAAGCTGCCGTATACTGGATGCCGGCTGCGGCGAATGCAGCTATACCGACCGCATTGCACGCGCACTGACCGAGGCCAATATCCCACACGAAATTCTTGGCATGGATATCTCGCGTGAGGCGCTTGCCATCGGCGGCAAAAAAAACAAAAGCCTTGCTCTGGCAGTGGCCAGTCTTTATCACATTCCTCTTGAAAGCGAAAGCGTGGATATGCTGTTTGAGATCTTTGCCCCGCATTGCCATGAAGAGTATCGCCGAGTGCTGCGCACGGGCGGCAAGCTGGTGATGGTCATTCCTGCGGCACGGCATCTCTTTGGCCTAAAAGAGGCACTATACGCCACGCCATACGAAAATGAGGTAGCCGACACGGCGTTGGACGGCTTTTCCCTTGCAGAGCAGATCAGCATCCGCGACACCATCACGTTGGCAAATGAAACAGATCTGTGGAACCTCTTTACCATGACCCCCTATTTCTACCGCACCTCTCCGCAAGCAAAGGAACAATTGCGACAAAAGGCACCGCTCACGACCGAGATCGCCTTTGAAGTGCTGGTTTACGAAAAGGTATAAAAAAGAAACCATCCGTACGGATGGTTTCTTTTTTATTGAGGCGCAAATGAGATGAAGACGTATATATCAACATCGCGTCCGCGACGCTGACGGGACGCGTGATCGGACTTTGCACCGACATTCCCGTTCATTCAAGAAGCAAGCAAGACAAGGCGCACCGCAGAAAGCAAGGCGCAGGCGTAGTTCCCTACGTCAAGCCGCTTTCGAGGAGCAACGCCGTATTGCGCCGCTTATTGGATGAACATACAGTCCGCGATGCTGACGGGACGCGTGATGTGGATGCTGGTCAGTAGAAATTTCGCAAGACAAGGCGTAAGGGCGCGAGCGAGATGAAGCCGTAGTTACCTACGGCGATTTGAGTGAGTCGCCCGACAACGCAGTATTGCGGAATTTATACGATCAGCATGGCATCGCCGAAGGAGAAAAAACGATACTGCTCCTTCACCGCCTCCTCGTAGGCGGCAAGGACATTCTCTCTGCCCGCCAGAGCAGAGATGAGCATAATGAGCGTGCTTTCGGGCAGGTGGAAGTTGGTAATGAGTGCATCCACGGCCTTGAAGCGGTAACCGGGATAAATAAAGATGCGCGTTTCACCACTCATGCCGCGCAGCATACCGTTTTCATCTGCCACGCTTTCAAGCACGCGGCAGGATGTGGTGCCCACCGCTACAATACGCCCGCCTGCCGCACGGCGACGATTGATCTCGGCTGCGGCCTCATCGGTGATGAGAAAATGCTCGGCATGCATCTCATGCTCCTGCACGTTTTCTACCTTCACAGGGCGAAAGGTGCCAAGCCCGACATGAAGCATCACCTCGGCATAGCCAACCCCCTTTTCGCGAATACGATCAAGCAGTTCACGCGTAAAATGCAAGCCCGCAGTAGGCGCAGCGGCAGAGCCCTCCTGCTTGGCGTAGACGGTCTGATAGCTCTCCTTATCCTTCAGTTTTTCAGTAATATACGGCGGCAGAGGCATGTTGCCCACCTGATCGAGCACCTCGTAAATATTGGCAAAGGTGCCGGGATAAGAAAAGCGCACAAGACGATTGCCGCTCTCCAGCACGGCGGTGACCTCTGCACGGAGCAGACCATCACCAAAGAGGAAGGTAGCCCCCTCTTTCGCGCGCTTGCCGGGGCGCACCAGCGTCTCCCAACAGCCATCCGGATGGGCACGAAGCAACAGCAGCTCCATCGGAGAACCGGTCTTTTCGGAAACACCAAGCAGGCGCGCCGGGATGACCTTGGAGGAATTGACAACCAGGATATCCTCCGGACGCAGCATATCGATGATCTCGCTAAAGATATGATGCGAGGTCTTGCCGCTTTCTTTTCCGAGACACATCAGGCGACAGGCATCACGCTGCTCGGTTGGGTGCTGGGCAATCAGCTCCTTGGGTAGATCATAGGAAAAATCCTCGGTTTTCAAGTCACAGGCTGCACGAGAATTTTCAATGGTGGCGTTCTCAATCATGGGTACTCTCCTTCACGGCACTTCATATACTACTGATAGACTATTATACATCAACAGTCGAATTTTTGCAAGAGCTATATGAGGTAAATCATGAAACTACCAAAAAGAAAGCTGCCGTTTACCGGTGTGGCCACCGCGCTTGCCACGCCCTTTACCGAAAACGGCATAGACTTTTCATCCCTCGGCACCATGATCGACTACCAGATCGGCGCGGGCATTGACGCGCTGGTGTTATGCGGCACTACGGGAGAGGCCGCGACCATGGAGGAGGACGAATTTGAAGCAGTCGTCGCGTACGGCGTTGAAAAAATTGCGCGGCGCGTACCATGCATCGTTGGCTGCGGCTCGCCGAACACGGCGCGCGCCTCACGCTATGCTGCCTGTGCTGCGCGCCATGGGGCGGATGCCATTTTGCTGGTAACGCCTTATTACAACAAGGGCACGCGCGGCGGCATTCGCGCGCATTTTCAAACGGTTGCCGAAGCGGGCGGTCTGCCGACGATTATCTATCACGTTCCCGGAAGGACAGGCGTGCGTTTACGCATTGACGACCTGACAGAGATTGCCACGCACCCCTTGATGTGCGGTGTCAAGGAGGCCTCGGGCGATATGGAATATTTCGCCGAGCTGACTCTGTGCATCGGGGATGAAGTGGGACTGTACACAGGTAACGATGCGCTGCTGTTGCCCTCACTTTCCCTTGGCGGGCAAGGGGTGATCTCGGTCGTCTCTAATCTGCTGCCGCGCGAGACCTGCGAGATCTGCCGTGCGTTTTCCGGTGGAAATGTTGAAAAAGCCGCCAAAGCGCAGCTGCGGCTGATACCGCTGATTCACCTACTGTTTGCCGAGACCAACCCCGCACCGCTGAAATGCGCGTTGGCCTTGCGCGGATTATGTAACGGTCACCTACGCCTGCCGATGGCACCGGTGGAGGAGACCTTACAGCGTGCGCTGGCAGACGAGCTTGAGCGGCTAACATAAAAGGGTGGGAACGCATGCGTTCCCACCCTTTTATGTATTTATTTGTTGATCTTATACTTGGTTCCCTGCGGCGTATCCTCCAGGACGACGCCCTTTTCAAGCAGCTCGGCGCGGATGCGGTCAGCCTCGGCATAATTCTTAGCTTTTTTGGCGGCAGTACGAGCGGCAATTGCCTCTTCGATCTCGGCAACAAAGGCATCATCTGCGCCACTCTCGCGCACAAAGCCGAAGAGAGAGGTCAGCTCGTCAAGCACCTCCCGGCCGGCGGCAATGGCAGCAGAGGAAGCGGGCGTTTCGCCATTCAACGCACCGTTAAGATCCCGCACCAGGTCAAAGATTGCGGCAATACCGCCACCCGTGTTGAAATCATCATCCATGGCCTCAATCAGCGCCTGGCGCGCCGAACGGAACTTATTAACAAGCTCCTCTTCACCGGGACGTAGCTCTTCCTTGGCGGTATTTTTGAGATAGAAATCGACAGCATCGGCACAGTTAAAGATACGCTCCAGCGCAGCCTTGGCCTGCTCAATGATCTCACGCGAGAAGTTGATGGGACTGCGATAGTGAGAAGAGAGGATAAAGAAACGCACGGGCAGATAGCCATACTGCTCTGCAATCTCACGTACGGTGAAGAAGTTGCCAAGCGACTTGGACATCTTGCGGTTATCGATATTGATATAGCCGTTGTGCAGCCAGTAACGCGCAAAGGTGTGACCCGTGCAGCACTCAGACTGGGCAATTTCATTTTCATGGTGCGGGAAGATCAGATCCTGACCACCGCAATGGATATCAATGGTATCCCCAAGGAAACGGCGAACCATGGCCGAGCATTCGATATGCCAGCCGGGTCTGCCCATGCCCCAAGGAGATTCCCATGCCGGCTCACCCGGCTTGGCTGCCTTCCAAAGGGCAAAATCCAACGGATCCTCCTTCTGCTCGGAGACATCGATACGGGCACCCGACTCCAGATCCTCAATCGGCATGCCCGAGAGCTTACCGTAATCCTTAAAGGAGCGGGTACGGAAATAAACGTCACCATTGGAGGGGTATGCGTGTCCCTTTTTCACCAGCTCGCTGACGATCTCGATAATCATATCGATATTGTCGGTTGCCAGCGGATGCACGGTGGCAGGGCGAACACCAAGCCCCTTGGCATCGGTAAAATACTCGTCAATATAGCGTTTGGCAATATCGCTGTAGGTCACGCCCTCTTCATTTGCGCGGCGAATGACCTTATCATCGATATCGGTGAAATTCTGCACGAACTTCACCTCGTAGCCGCGATATTCAAAATAACGGCGCAACATATCAAACACGACAAAGCAGCGCGCGTTGCCGACGTGAAAATAGTTGTAAACGGTAGGACCGCAGGCATACATTCTGACCTTGCCGGGCTCAACCGTTACAAGCTCCTCTTTCTTGCCTGCCATTGTATTATAAAGCTGCATAATATACCTCGCTTCAGCATGAAAATACGTTATAATATATTATACAATGTTTAGCCCCTTCTGTCAAGCAAAAATGACCGTTATTTTCGAAAAAGTGCCACCGTACCCATCAAAAGCAAAAGCCCCCCAAGGCCAAGGCGAAGCAGCTCGGTTTTTACCGCGTGGGCAAGCAGGCTGCCGCAAAAGGCCCCTGCCGCGCCAAAAACGAGAATAAACAGCAAAATCGGCAAGGAAAGCTTGCGGCGATGCAGGTGGACCAGCAGGGCCGCCCCCAAGGCAAAGACAAACGTAGCCAAATTCAGCCCTTGTGCCGCCAGCTGATTCATCCCGTCTACGGCTGTCAGGTAAACGATCAAAATACCGCCGCTGCCAACGCCAAGTCCGGCTAGAGCACCGATAAGCAAGGCCAACAGACCATCTAACAGTATCGTCATACAACCCCCACCATTTTCAGCCCCGAGTACAGCAAAATGACCGCAAAAAGCTTTTTCACCCAGAAAAGCTTGATTTTATCCAGCAAGAATGCCCCTACGATACCGCCCGCAGCAGCAGGCAGGGCAAAGCGCGGAAGCGCAGCGGCATCCAGGCTGCCGCCCGTGCCGTACATGGCGGCCGAAACGAGAGAAAAGACCAAGATGCCAAATGAGCTGAGCACAAAAACCTCCTTCCCCCTTCCGCGCCCAAGCAACGCACCGAGAACAAATACCAGCACCATACCGCCGCCCGTGCCGAGCAACCCGTTCAATCCCCCGGCAAGAAAGGAGGAAAGCGCGAGAATCAGCGCACCAAGCCATGCGGGCAGTCTCTTTTCTTCTATCATAAATCGCTCCTTTATGCACAAAATCTGCCCCAAAATGGGGTGATTTTTTTGTTATTTTCCGTAAAGGGCTTGCTTTTTTTTCGCCACTTTGGTATTATAATAAATATAACCATATTTTATTGTAATATACCGCGTATTGGCGCGGTGCCGATATAGCCCACATCGGGTATGATTTTCAAAAGAGGGGGAAGACTATGCTGTCAAGAGAAGAAAGAAAAAAGCAATCTGAGGCCAAGTATGAGCGACGACTGGCTGAAGAGCAGCTTGCCACGCAAGAGGCGCGCCAAAAGGCTATGGAGGCACGCGCCAAGCAGAATGAGCTGCGTCGCCGTGAGATGCGCGAGGAGGAGGAAGAACGCCACCAAAGCAGCAAAAAGAGGCTACAGGAAAAGGCGCGCCGCCGCGAATTGTGGGAGGCAAAGCAAAAGGACAAGGAGGAGGACAAGCGCGTACGCGCTGCCTACCGTGCAAAGCACCCCGGCTTTTACAATCCCAACCTGAAGCTGCACAGCGTGATCGTTGTCTTTTTGACACTGTTTGCCCTGTTTATCACCTTCAGCCTTTTGTTCCGCGGCAAGGCGGGCAGCATCGGCAACGCCATAGCAGACGGTCTGCTTGGTTGTTTTTCCTACACCGCGTATCTGGTTCCGCTGTTTATGCTGGTGCACGCCGCGCTGTGGCGCAAGGATGTGCGCAACCATACGCTGCTTCCCAAGGCACTTTGCTTTATCCCCATGCTGCTGATTTCCGCTGCGTTGGCAGCGGTGCTCTCCCCTTCGTTTCAGGAGGCAAGCTTTGACTTTGCTGCCGCTTACGCGGCGGGCAGCACGCTTGCCGGTGGCGGCGCCGTAGGCGGCGTGATCGGCTATGGTCTGCACCGCGCCTTTGGCATGGTGGGGCTCTCTTTGCTTGCCGCTGTCATCTATCTGTTGTTCTTTGGACTGTATTTCCGTGAGCTGATGAAGGTACTTTATACCCGCGCACACATGGCAATTAAGGCAGCCATGGTCGAGCGTGCCAAGCGCCGCGAGGCCGAGCGCAGCGCCCGCGCCGAGCAAAAGGAAAAGGATAAGCAAGAAAGCATCGCACGCCGCGAAACACAGCGTGCCGAGGCAATTCTTCGCCGTGCCGAACGTCGTGATGAGCAGCGCGAGGAGGCCGCTTTGCGCCGCGAAGAACGCCGTATGGCGCTGCAAGAGAAAAAGGATGCCCGTGCTGCCGCCGCGCTGCAGAAGACGGAAGAGACAAACGGTCAGCTCCCCCCGCCAAAGCAAGAGGAAAGTACCCCCTCCCGCGGCAAGCGCAAGGAGGAGAAACTGTTGCCGGTGCGTGATCGCATCGCCTTTGCACAAAAACCTCAGGAAGACACAAATACCCCCGTGCGTGAGGAACGACGGCTGCCTGCTGTTCTGCAGGAGGAGACGGAGGAATCTTCTCCCTTGACAACGCGTGAGCGTCGCCGTGCGCTGTTCGCCGATTTCGAGGAGGATATCCCCGAAAGAACCCCAGCAAAGTTACCGGACGCATCCATGCCTGATGGCAAGCGCACCAAGCAGCTCTTTGATTTTGAGAATATGCCTGTAAGTGATGCCCCCGCCCCTGCTGCAGAGCGCAAGCCGACGAAGCGGCGCCCGGCGATGATCGACGATACGCCGACCGCGCTACCAAGCGACCCCATGCGCAACAAGGGAGAGGTTGACCTTTCGGATGACAGCCTGACGATGACGAAGGAAAGCATTCGCCCAACGAAGGTTACCGCCGAGGAGGAGGCCAAGGCTGAAGCTACCCCTGCACCACAGGAGAAAAAGCCGGCTGCAGGCAGCTCGCCGCTTGGCAAGCTGCTTCGCCGTAGTGTGGCAACGCACGCCACCCAAGAACCCACTACCAAGGAAGAGCCGGCAGTTGAAACCGATATGAACTACTTCCGTCGGATCGCGACCAACGCCAACGAGCGACCTGCCCCCGACGGGGATCGCCCGTTCACGCATCCGGATATTCTTCCCATGCCCGAAAGAAGTGCCCCTGTACAGCAGGAACCGATGGAGGAAGAGACTCCTATCATTCCGCTGACTGTGGCGGAGGAAAGCGGAGACGAGGAGGACGAGCCTACCATCGTTACCCGCGTGCCCAAGGCATCCGAAAACCCCTTCCACCCTCAAAACAAGCCTGCCTACAAGAGCGAAGGACACACCCCGCCCCCGCAATATAACGGCGTGCAGGATGCGCGCGTGTTCTCCCCTGCCGGCGTACAGGCCAAGGAAAAGCCGGTGCAGCAGCAAATGACGGTCACGCCGGCCAAGCCGACACCGCCACCCGCACCGAAGCCCTACCAATACCCGCCCATTTCGCTTTTGATTGCGCCGGATGTGGAAAATGAGAGCAACATTGCGGCAGAGATACAGGCAAACGCCGAAAAACTGGTGACAACGCTTGACAGCTTTAAGGTGCACACACGCGTGACCGGCTATTCGCGCGGACCTCGCATTACCCGTTATGAGGTCGTACCGGATGCGGGCATTCGCGTAGCCAAGATCTCTGCGCTGGTAGAGGACATCTCTATGAGCCTCGCCTCCTCCGGCATTCGTATTGAGGCACCGATCCCGGGCAAGTCTGCCGTTGGCATCGAGGTGCCCAACAGCCACTCTACCCTGGTGCGCCTGCGGGCCATGCTGGATGCGGAAAAGTTCCGCAACTTCCCCGAAAAGTCGATGGTTTGCCTGGGTGGTGATGTAACCGGACAGCCCGTATATTGCGATCTGGCCAAGATGCCACACATGCTGGTTGCCGGTGCAACCGGCATGGGTAAATCCGTCTGCATCAACAGCATCATCATCAGCCTGCTCTACAAGGCCACACCGGCCGAGGTCAAGCTGATTATGATCGACCCCAAGATGGTTGAGTTTAACATCTATGCGGGCATCCCGCATCTGCTTGTCCCTGTAGTAACCGACCCCAAGAAGGCGGCCGGTGCGCTGAGCTGGGCGGTGAACGAAATGGAACGCCGCTATGCCCTGATCAAGCAGGCAAATGTACGCAATATCAAGGATTATAACCGCTATGTAGCAGAAACCGGCGATGGCGAAACACTCCCCAAAATCATCATCATCATTGACGAGCTGGCCGACCTGATGCTTTCTGCCAAGGATGCCGTTGAGACATCCATTGCACGACTTGCCGCTAAGGCGCGTGCAGCCGGCATCCATCTGCTGATCGGTACGCAGCGTCCCTCTGTTGATGTTATCACGGGTACCATCAAATCCAATATCCCCTCCCGTATCTCCTTCCACGTTTCCTCGCAGGTCGACTCTCGTACCATTCTGGACTCGGCAGGGGCCGAAAAGCTGCTGCCGCACGGTGACATGCTGTTCATGGATGCAGGAAAAGAGCCGCAGCGCGTGCAGGGTGCCTTTGTTGATGATAACGAGATCTTGCGCGTAGTAGAATTTCTCAAGACCAACAACGAGGTCGATGATGCGCACGGCGAGGAGATCATGGCGGATATTGAGCGTGAGGCAGAAAAGTGCGTACCGCAGAAGAAGAGTGACAACGACGACGACTTTGGCGGTGGTGGCAGCAACATTCCCACCGATGATGACGACAATCATCTGCTGTGGGCCGCCCTGCAGGTAGGCTTTGACTTTAAAAAGATCTCCACATCCCTGCTCCAGCGCAAGCTGTCAATCGGCTATGGCAAGGCAGCCAAGATCCTTGACGCGCTTGAGGATCAAGGCTACATTTCCGCGCCGGACGGCTCAAAGCCGCGTGAGATTTTGATCTCGTATGAAGAGTTCAAGGAAATGATGGCACGCGGCGTACACGAACAAACCAACGGCAATTTTTAACAAGGAGAAGCTATGATCTACGTATTACTGGCAGACGGCTTTGAGGAAATAGAGGCATTGGCACCGGTGGATATTCTCCGCCGTGCAGGCAAAACGGTCAAAACGGTAGGCATTACCGGCGCGGCCGTTTGCGGCGCGCACGGCATAAGCGTGCAGGCAGACATTCTGTCAGAGGAGGCAAACGAGCGAATAGACTTGCTCATTTTGCCGGGCGGCATGCCGGGTGCTACCAATCTGGACCAATCCCCCGCCGTGGACAAGCTGCTTAACAAGGCAATCGAAGATGGTGCCCATATCGGTGCCATCTGTGCCGCCCCCTTCATTTTGGGAAAGCGAGGCCTTCTGCAAGGCAAGGAAGCAATCTGTTACCCCGGCTTTGAGGATGAGCTGCTTGGCGCTTGCGTTTGTAGCGACAAGCGCGTGGTGACGAGCGGCAAGTTTACCACCGCCGTTGGCATGGGGGCTGCGTGTGAATTTGGCCTTGCGCTGCTGGCAGCACTTGGCGAACAGGAAAAGGCGACAGAAATCGCCGAGGCAGCCTTTCTTTCGATGCCCAACGCCCTTGCCTGCAGGGAGCAATAGGAGGTAGCGATGGATATCAAAGCTATAAAAACCGCGTTGCGCGAGCAATTTCTTGAAAAGCGCGCAGCGATGTCAAAAGAGGAGAAGGAGCGGCGTGACCAGAAGATCTGCCGCCTGATCCTTTCCTCGGCCTCCTTCCGCTATGCGGAAACCATTCTTGCCTATGCACCCAAGGAGAATGAGATCGACATTCGCCCCGTGCTGCAAAAGGCACTTGCGGAGGGCAAGCGACTGGCCCTACCGCGCTGCGAGGGAGAGCATCTGATGACCTACCGCTATATCACCTCGCTTGACGAGCTGGCCCCCGCCGCCTTTGGACTGTATGAGCCGAGCGCAAACGCCCCGACGTTTGAAGAGGATCCCGGGCATTCCTCGCTTTGCCTTGTTCCCGGTGTTGTTTTTGACGTACACGGCTATCGCATTGGCTACGGTGGCGGCTATTATGACCGTTTTCTGCACAATTTTCATGGCTCGGTTGCCGGATTGATCTACCGGGATTTTATTGTTCCCAGTCTGCCGCGCGGGCGGTTTGACCGCGCCCTGCCGATCATGATCACCGACGGCGGCATGATCAGCGCGAAATAAAGGAGTGACTATGGTTATCGGAGAAAAAAAGACCTATATCGCCTATCGCTGCCCGCAATGTGGCGGCGGTGTGATGGGCGTGTGCGGGGATGTGCTGTTGGCGGGCGACCGCCTGCTGAAGCTGAAATGCCCCTGCGGACAAAGCCACATGGCGGTAGAGGAAACCAAGGATGCCAAGCTACGTGTCACCGTTCCCTGTCTGCTCTGCGCAAGCGATCACCGTTATCTGATCTCCAAGGGGGTATTTTACAGCCGTGATCTGTTTCGCCTGAACTGTGCGTACAGCGGCCTGGACATCGCCTTTGCGGGAGACGAAAAGCTCGTAAGCGAGGCACTTTCCGAAAACGAAAAGGAACTGAAGCAGCTGTTTACCGAGGCGGGGCTTTCCACGCTTTCCGGCGTTCGCCGTGAGGAGGACGAGGAGGCTGTGCTGCCGGATGCGCAGGTGTTGGATATTATCCGTTTTTTGGTGCGTGAGTTGGAGGCAGATGGGCAGATCGACTGCCCCTGTCACGACGGCGAATATGAGATTGAATTCACCAATCGCGGGGTGCGTGTGTTTTGTCTGCACTGCAACGGTGAGCATTTCTTTCCCGTCAGCAGTGTAGACTCGGCACAGGCGCTGCTATCCTGCGACAAGCTGATCCTGCGCGAGCCGCACGAACACAACTAAAACAAAAAATCGGATAGGTGTTCCCTACCCGATTTTCACGTTACAGACCAAGATACGCAAGAATACCACGATAAATACCAAGGGCAAAGAGATCGGGGCGCGAGGACATGAGTGCCGCATCGCTCGGGTTGGTAATAAAGCCGATCTCGGAAAGCACGGCGGGCATGGCAGTACGCCGTAACACATACAGACCGGGGCGCGCGATCACACCGCGATTGCGCAGGCCTGTGGTGGCAGCAAGCTGCGTGGCAATGGATTGCGCGAGCTGATACGCCACACCGGACAGGCGAAACACCAGCTGCTCACTACCGTTGGCTGCCGGGTTATCGGCCGCGTTGGTGTGAATGCTGATGAAATAGTCCGCCCCCCAGGCATTGGCCGCCTGCGCGCGCGCCATCAGGCTTCCCGCATTGCTGGTGCCGACTTGGGTCGTGGGGGTAGGACGAGAGAGGCGCACCTCAAAATTTCCGTTGGCACGCAAAAGCGTTGCCAGCTCCTG
>JAFTQX010000053.1 GCA_017462545.1 Clostridia bacterium | reverse complement strand
TCTTCTATGGTAAAATGGATATAGCTCATATTGTTCTCCTTTTGTTATTTGTTGTGTGGTAACTTCATTATAACACAGGATTCAATATGAGTTCCCTTTTTTCTTAAAAGTGTTGCACTTGATAGTATAATTCACCAATAATAAGTAAAGGAGCCCTTTTATCAAAGGGCTCCTTTTACAATTCAAACGGTGGAATATAATTTTCGCTGCTGCTGTCTTGCTCTTGGACAAAGCAGTTTTTCACACCCGCTCTCTGCAAAGCCGCTACCACCCGTTTGTATTCAATCGGCTTGATTTTGCGGTTTATTTCAGGGCAGCCTGCCAAATTGCCATGCGGTGTGTATTGGCTCATGGCAGAGATATAGATGTGATCTCCATAACGATCGGTTAAGTATTCCATCACGCGCACCCCTTCCTCTGATCGGCCGGGTAGCACAAGGTGGCGCACGATCATGCCGCGCTGCAATATGCCATCTATAACTTGTACAGGGCCGACCTGGCGGTACATTTCATCAAGGGCCGCCTTGGCAATTTCGGGGTAATCTGCGTGCCCGGAATAGCGCAATGCAGTTTCCGAAAACATATATTTAAAATCAGGCAGATACGCATCAACTAAACCATCCAGCTCGCGAAGGGTGCTCGGCTTGTCATAGCCGCCGGTGTTGTATACGACAGGAACGGGCGGCTTGTAGCAGGTCAGTACCTCTTTCAGAACATGCGCATAGTGCGTTGGGTTGACAAAGTTGATATTATGTGCGCCCCGATCGACCAGCTCCTTCATGGCGCGGATAATGTCGTTGACGGTGTAAAGACGGCCCACCGCCGCATGGCTGATCTCGTAATTCTGGCAAAACACGCAGGAAAGGCTGCAGCCTGCAAAAAAGATCGTTCCGCTGCCGCGTGTACCACTGATAATAGGTTCTTCCCATGCGTGCAGAGCGACGCGGCAGATGCGTGCCTCTGCCGTCATATGGCAGCGGCCGGCGTGCGTATGACGATCAATGCCACACTCGTTCGGGCATAGGGTACAATGTGTCAGATCCATAGGCAGCCCTCCTTTTTATATCATTATAGCGACAATCAGCCAAAAAAGCAAGAAGAGAAACAATTTTTCTTGACTTTCCGACGGAATGTGATACAATAGAGGGGAAAGGAATGGTACAATATCATGAATACGATTCAAGAATTGATGCACGCACTTGACCGCTCAAAAACCGCATACCATGCTGCGGCCTGTGCTGCTGAGGAATTAGAGAAAAAGGGCTTTTCTCGGTTAGAGGAAAGCGAGGAGTGGTCGCTTGTTGCGGGCGGCAAGTATTATGTCATTCGTGATGGCAGCGCCCTGATCGCGTTTTGTATTGGTCAACGTGCGGGAGGCTTCCGCGTGGTAGCCTCGCATTTGGATTCTCCCTGCTTGAAGGTGAAGGGGAACGCCGTGACGACGGTGGGCGGCTGTGCCAAATTGAATGTTGAGCGTTATGGTGGCGGGCTCAATTACAGCTGGCTGGATATTCCGCTTTGCCTTGCCGGGCGCGTCGTATCCTATGATGAAGAAACAGGTCGCCTTTCCTCGCATTTGTTGGAGGATGGGCATCGGGTGGTCATTCCCAGCCTGGCAATTCATTTTAATCGTGAGGCAAACAGCGGTCTTACTCTCAATCCGCAGATAGATTTACAGCCTGTCGTTTCTCTTGATGAAGCGTTTAAGTTTTGTCTTGACAGCGAGAAGGGCAAGCATATTCTCGAAAGAGACCTCTTTTTGGCCAACGCGACCGAGCCGTATTTGGCCGGTTTTGATGAAGAGTTGCTTGTTGCACCGCGTATTGACAATCTCACCTCGGCCTTTGCCTCTGTTGCTGCGCTTGGTGAGGGATATGATGAGGGCGTGGCGCTTATTTATTTGGCAGACAACGAAGAGGTTGGCAGTCGTACCAAGCAGGGGGCAGGCTCTGACTTCCTGTATGCCGTGATGGCACGCGTAGCAAATGCAACCGGTCAAACGCTGGAAACGATTTTGCCGCAATCCTTTATGGTGTCCTGCGACAATGCGCATGCTATCCATCCCAACCATCCCGAAAAGTCTGATCCAACCAATCCTGTTAAACTGGGCGGCGGTGTGGTGATTAAGCATCACGCCAATCAGAATTACACGACAGACGCGTTTTCTTCCGCTGTTTTTAAGGCGATTATGAATCGCGCAGGCGTCGCGTATCAGGATTTTTATATGCGTGCTGATATGCCTTGCGGTGGTACGCTGGGTGCCATCAGCTCCTCGCAGGTTTCGATCCGCTCTGTCGATATCGGCCTGCCGCAGCTTGCCATGCATTCCGCAACAGAGACAATGTGCGTGCGGGATTATACTTGTTTGATTGAGGCCTTAAAGGCCTTCTTTGAAACAAGCATCCGCACCGATTCGTATCAAGAGCTCACCTTGCAATAAAGAAAAAACCGGCATGGCCATTCGGCCATGCCGGTTTTTTCTTTATTGATAAATGTTTTTATAGCTCTTATCCTGTTCTTTGCTTTTTTTGATAACAGAGAAAAAAAGAAACAGATACATGCCCATAAAAAGCGTGTAGAGAATAGTAAAGAGCAGGATGCTCACAAGGATGGATCGCGTGGCGGTAATCTTGAATGCGATCAGAATGAATACGCCGTAAAACGCCGCAAGCGAAGCTAAATAATGCAGCATGACGCGCCAACCGATCTGGATCTTCGGTAAAATGAGCAGAAGATTGGCCAAAGCCAACAGCAGAGAAAACAAGTAGATCGATAAAATGCTGGACACCTTGATTGCACTTCCAAACGTAGGAGAGGCACTGCCGATCAGAAATAAGAATAGCGTTATCAATGTGAAACAAACACAGGAATGGGTAAAGACTTTTTTGAAGTGGTAAAAAACCGTTTTCATTGATATTCCTCCATGGCGAGGATAGCCCTCGTTGCTTTATCATCATACCACATATTTGGGTAAAATGCAAGTGTAGAATGAAAAACCTGGTTATCTAATATCTTTTTATCAATTGTGTGATTTGTTACGATGCTTTTTCTTGTTAAAAAATAAGGGAAAAATATTAAAATGTAAGAAAAAAGTTGACATTCGCTTGAAGAAAGTGTATAATTATTCATAGTTGCCCTGAATAGGGAACACAATACTATGTAAAGGATTGCGCATAATATCGCGCACAGAGCACAATGAACAGGCGAATGGCGAGAGAAACTGCATTTATCCTGCTGTTTGAGGCAAAGTTCCACCCGGAACGGGATATTGCGGAAATTTATGAGACGGCAAAGGCTGCCCGGGCTGTAGAAGAGGATGACTATATTCGTGAGGTCATCGCCGGTGTAACCGAACAAAAGGAAACCTTGGATGCGTGTATTGAAAAGCATAGCCACGGTTGGAAGAAATCCCGCATTTCTCCCGTTTCCTTGACGATTATGGAGCTGGCAGTCTATGAGATGTATCATCGTGAGGACATTCCTGCCCTAGTCTCTATCAACGAGGCACTTGAACTCGTTAAAACCTATGATGAAGAGGGCGCACGCGCCTTTGTAAACGGTGTCCTGAATGCCGTTGCCAAAGAGAACGAGGCAAACGGTCATGCCGACTGAATGCTTTCTCGGGATTGATACAAGCAACTATACAACCTCGGTGGGACTTGTTTCAAGAGAGGGAGAAATACTGGCAAATATAAAGCGTCCCTTGCCTGTGGCAGCCGGTGAACGTGGGCTGCGGCAATCGGATGCTTTGTTTGCCCATACCAAAAATTTGCCCTCTGCCATGGAGGAGCTTGGTGATTTGCTCATAGGTAAGCAGGTTGTTGCCGTTGGTGTATCGCGTCGACCGCGAAATGTGGAGGGGTCATATATGCCATGCTTTTTGGCCGGTGTGGCCGCTGCGCATACGGCTGCTGCCGTACATGGCGTTCCCCTGTACACCTTTTCCCATCAATGCGGGCATCTGATGGCGGCGCTATGCTCGTCCGGGCGGCTTGAATTGCTTTCACGCCCGTTTGGGGCGTTTCATGTTTCTGGTGGCACAACAGAGCTGGTGCGTGCTGAAAAAACGGATGGCGGTTTTGCCGTTACCTGCGTTGGAGGCGCGAAGGATCTGCATGCAGGGCAGGCCATTGATCGGATCGGCGTGGCACTGGGGCTTCCGTTTCCCTGTGGGCCGGCGCTGGAGCAGCTTGCTTTGCAAAACAACAAAAAAATTCCGCGTAAGAAGGTGGCTGCGGATGGTTGCTATGTCAACCTCTCCGGGCTTGAAAATATGGCACTCAAGCTGTACAAGGAAAGCGAGGACGCGTCGCTTGTGGCCGCTTTTGTTTTGGATTTCCTGGGAAATGCGATCGCCGGCATGGCAAAGTCGTATGTGGAGACATATGGCAACGAGACGCTGCTTTTTGCAGGCGGTGTGATGTGCAACAGCATCATTCGTAAGCGACTGGAAGAGCAGTTTGATGCAGCCTTTGCTACCCCCGCGCTTTCGGCGGACAATGCAGTTGGAACTGCCTTGCTGACGGCTGCTGCACATCATAACATTTGATAGAAGGAGGCGCGGCATGGATCTTGAGCGCTTTCGCAGTCTTGCGGGAGAAACAAAGCCCATTGAGAACGGTAATGGGAGCGAAGCCATGACCGTTTCTGAGTTGAACGAATATGTTCGTTCGCTTTTGGCAAAAAGCCCCGTTCTTGCCGATGTGACAATTCGCGGTGAAATTTCCAACTTCACCTTTCACCGCGCGTCGGGGCATCTTTATTTTTCACTAAAGGATGCAGATGGCGTGCTTTCCGCGGTCATGTTCCGATCGGCGGCGCAGCGGCTGCGCTTTCAGCCTGAAACGGGCATGAAGGTGCTTGCCCGTGGCTCTGTATCCGTCTTTGTACGGGATGGAAAATATCAGCTTTATGTTGCGTCGATGGAGCCTGATGGTATCGGCTCGCTGTATCTTGCCTTTGAGCAGTTAAAAAAGAAGCTCGAAGGGGAAGGGCTTTTCGACGAAAAGAGAAAACGCTCGTTGCCCGTTATGCCTCGTCGAATTGGTGTGATTACCTCGCCAACCGGCGCGGCTGTGCGTGATATTATTCAGATTCTCGGCAGAAGATATCCGTATGCCGAGGTCGTCTTATATCCCGCGCTAGTGCAGGGGACAGAGGCGGCTGCCACGCTTCGCGCCGGAGTTCTGTATTTTAATCGGGCGGAGACGGTGGATGTTATCATTGTTGGCCGCGGTGGTGGCTCCTTTGAGGATCTGTATGCTTTTAATGACGAGCTGCTTGCAAGGGAGATTGTCGCTTCAACCATCCCGGTTGTATCTGCCGTTGGGCATGAAACCGATTTTACTATATGTGATTTTGTAGCCGATTGCCGCGCGCCCACCCCCTCTGCTGCTGCAGAGCTGGTAGTGCCGGACAGCCAGGACATCCTGCTCGGTATTCAAAATATAAGCAATAGAATGCGGCAGGCGACCATCAATCGGTTGTCATTACACCGCAAAGCGATTGCCAATCTTGCGGCTCGTCCCGTGCTTTCTAAGCCGGAGGGCTTGTATCGTGAGCAGACTATGCGTCTGCTTTCGGCCGGCGAACGGTTGAATCATCATGTGCGTGAACACCTGACAGCGGCGCGCGGGCGCTTTCGTGAGGCGGCTGCGGGGTTAGATGCCCTAAACCCACTGGGGGTGCTTTTGCGCGGTTATGGTGTGGCCTACGATGACCGAGGGCGGGTCGTGTCTACCGTCAAGGCCGTATCCGAGGGAGACCCCTTCCGCTACCGTCTGCATGACGGTGAGGTTTGCGGTCGTGTAGAACGAGTGGTATCCTATCACAACATCCGTAAAACGGAGGAAATAAATGAAAAAGAATGAACAGATGACCTTTGAAGAGGCGATGGCAAAGTTGGAAGAGATCGTGCGAATGCTGGAAAACGGAAAAGAGGGGCTGGAGGCGTCTCTTTCCTCTTTTGAAGAAGGCATTGCGCTTGTGAAGTATTGTAATGAAAAGCTGACCAAGGCCGAGCAGAAGGTACGCATCCTGATGCAGGGCGAGGGCGGGGAGCTCCAAGAGGTAGATTTTCCCACAGGGGATGCATGATGGATATGTTCAATTGGCAAAACGCCTCTCAGCAAGCTGCGGTTTTGGTTGAAAAAAAACTGGCAGATCTACTCGGAGAGCGCGATCAAGACTTTTCTCTTTTATTTGAGGGGATGCGTTACAGCGCACTTGCAGGCGGGAAACGGATTCGTCCTTTTCTCACCCTTTCCATTGCACAGCTGTTTGGCGGCGACGAAGAACCTGCTCTTTCCTTTGCTGCAGCGGTAGAAATGGTGCATACCTACTCACTCATCCATGACGATCTGCCTTGTATGGATGATGATGATTATCGCCGCGGCCGATTGACCAACCATAAGGTGTATGGTGAAGCAGAGGCGGTTCTTGCAGGGGATGCGCTTTTGACGATGGCCTTTGAGGTGATTGCAAATGCCCCGGCAGATGCGGATTGCCGCATTCGCGCCGTGCACGCGCTTTCTTCTGCGGCCGGTGCACGTGGTATGGTTGGCGGGCAGATGATGGATATGAAGGCAGAGCGGGAAACACCCTCGCTTGCAACGCTGCGGAGATTACACGATTGTAAAACGGGAGCCCTGATCCGCGCATCTGCCGCGCTTGGGTGTATTGCGGCCGGTGTGCAGGATGAAGACATCCTTGCGTCTTGCCATACCTATGCAAACGGCATTGGCCGCGCTTTTCAGATTGTGGATGATATTCTTGATGTGTATGGCGATAGTCGCTTACTTGGTAAAAATACGGGGCAGGATGCCAAGGATGGAAAGACCACCTATCTTTCCTACATGACAAAGCAAGAGGCTATGCAAGAGGCCGTCACACTAACAGAGCAAGCGAAGGATGCGTTGCGCCCGTATCGCGGGTCCGAAATGCTATTGTCCTTTGCGGATGCCTTATTAAATAGAGAGAAGTAACAATATGAATGTTTTAAAAGAATTGATAGCAAACGATATTCTGGTGTGCTCGGTGCTCGCGTACCTGATTGCGCAGATCTTAAAGCTGTTTACCGGCGTTTATAAGGAAAAGCATTTTGATTTCAAGCGCCTTTGGGGCTCGGGCGGCATGCCAAGCTCGCATTCCTCTGCGGTGTGCGCGTTGGCCTTTAGTTGTGCGCGTGTGCTTGGCGTTGGTGACCCGATGTTCGCTTTTAGCGTTGTTCTGGCCGGTATTGTTATGTACGATGCTACCGGCGTTCGCCGTGCGGCAGGAGAGCATGCCAAGGTGCTGAATCAAATCGTGGCAGATTTGTTTTCCGGTAAACCCGAGTATTCCGAAAAGGCATTGAAGGAATTGATCGGCCATACCCCCCTGCAGGTTGTCATGGGGGCGATCCTTGGTACCTTGATCGGCCTGTTTCTTCCTTCTTTTGGGCCGCTTGTCGCATGAGACTGGATGCTTTTTTGAAGGAAAATGGGTATGCTTCTACTCGGACACGGGCAAAAACCATGATCGAGGCCGGAGCGGTTACCGTGAATGATAAGATCATCACAAAGCCGGCGTTTGACGTACAGGAGGATGCCCGGGTGGTGGTGACCGATATTTTTCGCTATGTTGGCCGTGGGGGATTCAAGCTCGAGGCGGCGCTTGCTGCGTTTCCGATCTCCTGTAATGGTCGCGTGGTGCTCGACATTGGTGCCTCCAGCGGTGGCTTTACCGATTGCGCCCTCCAAAACGGTGCGTGTCGGGTTTACGCGCTGGATGTGGGGCAAGGGCAGTTGGTGGATTGCTTGCGGCGGGATGCTCGCGTGGTCTGTCTTGAAAATTACAATGCGCGCTACCTGAAGGCAGAGGATTTTGATCCGCGACCGAGCTTTGTCACGATGGATGTGTCGTTTATATCGCAAACTCTGATTCTTCCCGCCATTGCTGCGCTGCTGTCTGAGGGAGATGTCCTTGTCAGCCTGATCAAGCCACAGTTTGAAGCGGGCAGGCACGCGGTACGTCATGGCGGCATTGTGCGTGACGAGGCTGATCGTCAGGCTGCCATTGAACGAGTGCTATCCGCCGCCCGTATGGTAGGCTTTACCGTTGGCGGTCTCATTACCTCGCCGATTTTGGGCGGGGATGGTAATACAGAATATTTGACTTATTTCGTAAAAGATGCGGAGGCGTAAGCCATGAACCGATTTTTTTTCATTCCCAATCCCAAAAAGGATGATATGCTGACATGCACGCGTGCGGCAGCGGCATTTCTGCTGGATGCAGGTGCAACGGTTTATATGCGTGAGCCGTTTGCCGCCCTGTGCGACGTGCGCATTTGCGCGGTAAAGGAAGAAGAGCTGCCGCCGGATGCAGAGGCGATCATTACGGTTGGCGGTGACGGCACCGTTTTAGAGGCATCTCGTATCGCGCTGCGGCTGGGGATTCCGTTGCTCGGCATCAATCTTGGCCGCTTTGGCTATATGGCGGAATTGGAGCCGGATCACATTTCCGATCTTCGCAAGCTGCTGACGGATTCGTTTTCCTTGCGGGAGCTGATGACCTTGCGTGTGACGCTGGTGCGGCAGGGCAAGGAGTGGGTGTTGCCGCGCCCTGCGGTGAATGATGTTGTGTTTTACCGCTCTTCCATCGGTCATATGGTCACATTGGGGCTCTCTTCTGTTTCTACAAAAAACAAAGTAAAATACATGGCAGATGGCTTGATTCTGGCTACGCCAATCGGCTCGACCGCCTATTCGCTTTCGGCGGGCGGCCCGGTTCTCTCGTCCGAGGTAGCAGCCATTTGCGCAACTCCCATTTGCCCGCATTCCTTCTTCAATCGCTCGTTGCTTTACAGCGCAGGAGAAACCTTGTGTGTGCGTAACATGTCAGATGAGGATGGAATCACCGTTACGATCGACGGTCGTGAGAATTTGTATCTTGAGCCGCAGGATAGTGTGATTGTAGAGCAATCATCCACGCCCTTTTACATCATTTCCTTTGATAAAAAGGATTTTATCAGCGTGCTGCAACAAAAAATGAAAACAGCAGAGTGAGGACGGCATCATGAAAAGCAAAAGACAACAAAAGATTTTGGAATTGATCGAGACCTACGATATCAATACCCAGGAGGAGCTAATCAGCCGTTTGAACGAGGCCGGTTATGTTGCTACGCAGGCTACCATCTCGCGTGATATCCGTGAACTGAAACTGGTAAAGGCCATGATGGTGGATGGCGTGTATAAGTATGTGCATCCCACCAAGCGAGAGACGCCTGCACCGCGCTTTAATAGTGCTTTGGCAGAATCTGTGCTGCGCATTGACAGCGCAGGAAATGCCATTGTCATTCGCACCTATCCCGGCATGGCACAGCCGGTGGCTTCCTGCATTGATGCCATCGGCAACGCGGATATTCTTGGCTGCGTTGGCGGGGATGATACGATTATTGTTGTCATCCGCAGCGCTGAAAAAGCAGGCGAAATGTGCAATAAAATCAGGCAGATGTTGAATACATTATAATTTTGTTCAGGAGGAAGTGTATGCTGGCTTCTTTGTATATCGAAAATATCGCGGTTATCAAATCGGTAGATATTGATTTTTCAGCGGGCTTTTCTGCTTTTACCGGCGAAACCGGTGCCGGCAAATCGATCATTATTGACAGCATCGGCCTCCTGCTCGGCAAACGGGCCGATCGCGAGCTGATTCGCACGGGGGAGAGCCGCGCGCTTGTCAGCGCGGTCTTTGAACACCTTTCCGACGAGACGGTAAACGCTCTTGCTGCAAATGGTATCGAGCCGGATGAAGAAGGGCGCTTATTGATTCAAAGAACGGTGCAGGTGGATGGGCATTCTGCCGTTCGTGTCAATGGTCGTGCGATTACATTGGCTGTTTTAAAAGAAATCGGGCCTGCGCTTGTCAATATTCACGGTCAGAACGATAACCGCATGATTACCGATCCGCAAAATCAGGTTCAGATTCTCGACAGCTATGCCGACGCGCGGTCGTTGTTAGATGCATACCGTGCGGTGTATCGCGAGTTGTGCGAGGTGCGCCGCTCCATACGGGATGTTTCTGTGGATGAGAGTGAGCGGTTGCGCGAAAGTGAGATGCTTAAGTTCCAGATCGCGGATATTGATTCTTTTTCTTTAAAACCGGGAGAAGAAGAAAAACTGGAAGAAAAACGCGGCAGATTACGCAACGCCGAGAAAATATCCAAAAATGTCTCCTTTGCTTACCGCGCCTTGAAGGGGAGCGAAAAGGGGAGCGCGATCTACATTCTTTCTCGCAGTATTCAAGCCATGAGACAGCTGGCAGATGTGATTCCCGAATCGGCCGACATTGCCGCAAAGCTTGAAGAAAATATGTGGCAGCTCGATGATCTGGCCGAGCGCGTATATGAGTTTGGCGGGGATTCCGAGGGCGATCCTACCGAGCTGTTGAATCGCGTGGAGGCCAGGCTGGATGCGATTAATCGACTGTGCCGTAAATACGGCAAGGATGTGGCAGAGGTGCTTGCCTTTCGCGAAAAGGCAGCCGCGCGTCTTGCGGCGCTGGAGGGGGCAGACAATCGCCTGGAGGAGCTGCGCAATGCCGAGCGCGCCTGCATGAATAAGGCACAGCAGGCTGCCGCTGCGTTGCACGATTTGCGCGCAACAGCGGCGTTGAGGCTGGAGAAGGAGATCGGAGAGGCACTTTCCTTTTTGGATATGCCGCGTGTGCATTTTGAGATCCGCATGACTGAGCGAAAAAAGCATGGCGAATTTGATTTTGACCAGAACGGCTTCGAGGATATTGAATTTTTGATCTCTACCAACCCGGGTGAGGCTCCCGCTCCTATGGCTAAGATCGCCTCGGGTGGTGAGCTTTCCCGCATTATGCTGTCGCTAAAGAGCGTTATTGCCGATAAAGACGGGATTCCCACCGTGATTTATGATGAGGTGGATACCGGTGTTTCCGGTAAGACTGCGCGCAAGATCGGTATCAAATTAAAGGATACCGGATCGCGCACACAGGTGCTTTGCGTAACGCATTCCGCGCAGATTGCTTCGCTTGCCGGGTGCCACCTGGTGATTGAAAAAGGGGAAAAGGATGGTCGCGCAGAAACCGGTGTTCGTCAATTGACGCAGGAAGAGCGCGTAGAAGAGCTGGCACGTATTCTGGGCGGTCTTTCTGTGACCGATGCACAGCGTCGTGCCGCGCTGGATATGCTGGAAGGGCAATGAGCGAATGTCACATTCTTTCATAGAATATCTATGAAAGAGGTGATATGATGTGTCTTGAGCATACAATTTCTGATTTTCTTGCCCACGCAGAGAAGAATTATTTTGATGCTGCACCTGCTGTTGTTGCCCATGATGTGCCGCTCAGCCACTTGTGCACCATGCGGGTTGGGGGCAGGACGGCAGGTGTTCTTTCGCCGCCGGATATGGCAGACTTTTGTCAACTGCTGAAGGAAGCAACCGATGCGCGCATTCCGTATTTGATTCTCGGCGCAGGCAGCAATGTTGTGCCGGGAGATCGTGATTTTTGCGGTATCGTATTTTCAACGCGCCAATTACAAAAAGTACAAATATTCGAAACAAAAATCAGGGCAGAGTGCGGTTGCTTGTTGAACTGCTTGATTTTGCATGCTGCCAAGCACAATCTTGGTGGCATAGAGCGTTTATACGGCATCCCGGGCACGGTCGGTGGCGCGGTGAAGATGAATGCCGGTGCTCACGGGATGGATATCGCCACAAGCTTGGAGTGTGCTACGCTGTTTTCACCGAGAAACGGGGAGGTGCGTATCGTTTCCAATCAGGAGCTTGCCTTCTCCTATCGGGACAGCCTTTTGCAGCATAACCGAGATCTTGTGGTGCTCGACGCCACCTTTCGCGGCGTGCCCACATCGCGTGAGGATGTGAAGCAAACGATTGCCGATGTCGTACGATTACGCCTGCATTCTCAACCGATTGAATTCCCTAGCGCGGGTAGCGTATTTCGCCGTCCAACAGAGGGCGAGGTTTGGCGCATGGTTGACCGCTGTGGCTTGCGCGGGTATTGCATTGGCGGTGCGCAGGTTTCTAGCAAGCATGCGGGTTTTATTGTCAATCGCGATAGTGCCTCCGCAGAGGATATCTGCCGCCTTGTGGGACATATCCATGCTTGTGTGCGGGATGCTTGCGGTGTTCACCTTGTGCCGGAAATTGAGTTTTTTCACTTAAGCGAGGAAGAGAAATGCCATTTACCAATACTGTAAAAGAAGAGATTTGCGCCGGCCTGCCCAAAAAGGCCTGTTGTAGGCGTTCTTTTTTATATGGCATTTTGTTTATGCGCGGCAGCGAAAAGGGCGAGCTCATAGAGGTGGCGCTGGAGGGAGAGATGCTGTTTGATCTGACCGAAAGGATGGTTGCTGAGCAATTCTCGCGCGAGTGTCGTCGCATAAAGCGTCCACACACGATTCATTCACAGATGCTCACCTTTTATTCGTCATCTGCTGCGAGTTTTCTTCAAGATTTGGATGGCTGTGCGCCGGAAAATCCGATTGAAGAAAAATGCAGCGGTTGCCGAAAATCCTTTTTAAGCGGCATCTTTATGGCCGCCGGCCGCGTTAGTGATCCACACGAAAACTATCGGTTAGAGTTTTCATGTGGTGCACGACGAGATTCTTTAGCAGCCTTTTTGCGTACCTATGACCTTATGCCAAAGGTTGCCGATCGCAGAAATGAAAAGCTGCTTTATTTCCGTGACAGCACCTCTATTGAGGATTTTTTTGCGCATATCGGGGCAACCCAGGCCGCCTTTTCGGTTATGGATACCAAAATTGAGCGCGGCTTGCGAAATGATGCGAATCGGCTGGCCAATTGTGATGCCAATAATATTGATAAAACGGTGGCTGCTGCCATGCGCCAAACCGAGTATATTCAGCGATTGATTGACGAAAACAAGATTTCGTTCCTACCACCGGAGCTGGAGGCAACTGCAAGACTGCGCTTGCAATATCCGGGCTTATCACTTGTTCAATTGGCGGCCATTGCCGATCCGCCCATGACAAAATCCGGGCTTAATCACCGCTTGAAGAAAATTATGGATGCAGCAGTCGAGTTGTTAAACGATAAGAAAGGGGATATATAACGTGGCAGATTTTGTTCATTTACATCTGCATAGTGAATACAGCCTGTTGGATGGTGCCTGTCGCGTTGCCGACATCCCCAAAAAGGCCAAGGCAGAAGGGCATCGTGCTGTGGCTATTACCGACCATGGTGTGATGTATGGTGCGGTTGCTTTTTACCGCGCATGTCAGGAAGAAAGCATCAAGCCAATCATCGGATGCGAGGTTTATGTTGCCCCCCGCACGCGCCATGATCGTGAAGGACGCATGGATTCCTCTTCGCATCATCTTGTGTTGCTTGTTGAAAATGAGGTTGGCTATCGGAATTTGATTGCGCTTGTGTCTGCCGGCTTTGTGGAGGGCTTTTATTCCAAGCCGCGTGTGGATATGGAGCTGCTGCGCAAGCACAGCAAGGGGCTGATCGCACTTTCTGCTTGCCTTGCGGGAAAAATTCCGCAATTGATCCTTGGCGGCGATCAACACGGTGCGGTTGCGTACGCCAAAGAGCTGCATGAAATTTTCGGAAAGGATCATTTCTACCTCGAGGTGCAGGATCACGCACTTGCCGAGGAACAGACGGTGGCGCGCGCACTGCGCGAGATAGCCGCAGAGACGGGCATTGGTCTTGTAGCCACCAATGACGTGCATTATCTGGAGAAAAAGGATGCCGATACACAGGCGATTCTGATGTGTGTGCAGACAGGCAACGTCATTACCGAGGGCAGACCCATCGGCTTTGAGACGGACGAATTTTACTATAAGAGCACCGAGGAGATGGCGCACTTATTTGCTGATTATCCCGGTGCGCTGGAAAATTCTGTCAAGATCGCTGGCATGTGCAATTTTGACTTTATTTTCGGGCAGACTCACCTACCAACCTTTACACCTCCTGCCGGCAAGACGCATAAGGAATGCCTGTTTTCTCTTGCGGAGGAAGGCTTTTCTGAGAAGGTAAGGCGGGGCGAGATAGATTTTACCTTTGCTACGGAAACGCAATACAGAGAACGGATGAATTATGAATTGTCCGTAATCGATCAAATGGGCTTTAATGCGTATTTTTTGATCGTGCAGGACTTTATTGCCTTTGCCAAACGATCGGACATTCCCGTTGGCCCCGGTCGTGGATCGGGGGCAGGAAGCCTTGTTGCCTATTGCGTCGGCATTACCGATGTCGACCCCTTGCGCTATCAGCTGCTTTTTGAGCGTTTTCTCAATCCGGAGCGTGTCTCGCTGCCTGATTTTGATACCGATTTTTGTTACGATCGCCGTGGTGAGGTGATCGAGTATGTGCGCCACAAATATGGTGAAGATCATGTTGCCCAGATCGTTACCTTCGGTACGTTGGCAGCGCGCGCAGCCGTGCGTGATGTTGGCCGTGCGCTTGGCATGCCGTATGCCGAGGTTGATCGTGTGGCGCGTCTGATCCCACATGAGTTGAATGTGACCATTGCGGATGCCATGGCAAAAAAAGAGCTGCGTGATCTGTACGATGGCTCTCCCGAAATTCGTCGGCTCTTGGATACCGCTCGCGCCTTGGAGGGCATGCCTCGTCATGCCTCTACGCATGCGGCCGGCATTGTGATCACAGAGAAACCGACCGATTACTATGTTCCGCTTTCTGTTAATGGTGATGTCACGGTCACGCAGTATGATATGGATACTGCTGCAGCCCTCGGTCTTGTGAAGTTTGACTTTCTTGGTCTGCGGTATCTGACCATTCTTTCCAATGCTGAAAAGGAAATACGCGTTCGTACCCCCGATTTTACGCTTTCCCGCATCCCACAGGATGATGCCGAAACCTTCCGCCTGATGGCAGAAGGGCAGACCAATGGCGTTTTCCAACTGGAGTCTGCCGGTATGAAGCAGATGCTTGCGCAGCTAAAGCCCGCCAATCTGGAGGATGTTATTGCTGCCATTGCCCTCTATCGACCGGGCCCGATGGATTCTATTCCGCGTTATATTGCGTGTCGTAACGGTACCGAGCAGGTCAGCTATGCCGTTCCTGCCTTGCGTGACATTCTCGGTGTTACCAATGGCTGTATCGTCTATCAGGAGCAGGTCATGCAGATCTGCCGCGAGCTGGCAGGCTATAGCTTTGCCCATGCCGATATTGTTCGCCGCGCGATGTCTAAAAAGAAGGCAGAGGTTATGGAGGCAGAACGGGCGCAGTTTGTTGCGGGGAGTGTCGCACGCGGCGTTGACCAAGCTGCGGCCGAGCAGATTTTTGAAGAAATGGTCAGCTTTGCCAGCTACGCCTTTAATAAAAGTCATGCAACAGCCTATGCGGTCATTTCTTACCGCACCGCCTATCTGAAGGTGCATTATCCCCGCGAGTATATGGCAGCTCTGATGACATCTGTGCTTGGCGATACTGCCAAGCTTGGCGAGTATATCGCCGAGTGCCAGCACGCGCACATTGCAGTTCTTGCACCGGATATCAACGAAAGCCGTCTGCATTTTTCCGTTGCCGGTGACCACATCCGATTTGGCCTTTTAGCCATTAAAAATGTAGGCAGAACCTTTGTAGAGCAGATTTTGCGTGAACGTCAAAATGGTGATTTTGTTGATTTTGAGGACTTTATCGATCGTATGGCCGGTGGGGATCTTAACAGACGCCAGGTGGAGGCGCTGATCAAGTGCGGTGCGTTTGATCGTCTTGGCAATAAGCGTAGCCAACTGCTGTCGGCCTATGAACAGATTCTCGAATCGGCTGCCGCTCGTGTGCGCACCAATTTGACCGGTCAGCTGGATTTGTTTTCAATCGGCACGGTTGATGCAGTCGCGAAAACAAAATTTAACTACCCGGATCTGCCGGAATTTAATATCAGAGAATTACTTCTGCTCGAGAAAGAAAGTGCCGGCATGTCCTTCTCGGGTCATCTGCTTGATGATTATAAAAAGCATATCGCATATCTGAAGGCCGAGCCGATCGGTGATATTATGAGCTCCTATTCCGAGGAGACGGGTGAATCCGATCGATACGCGGACAAGCAGCGCGTCGGCGTTGCGGGTATCATTACCAAGCGCGTCAATAAGAATACCAGAGGCGGCGAACCGATGGCATTTTTTACGCTTGCCGATCGGTTTTCCGAAATGGAGGTCGTGGTATTTCCCAAGCTGCTTGCGCGCTTTGGCACTGAGGTGCGCGTTGAAAATGTCGTTTATGCCGAAGGTGAGCTTTCTATTCGTGAAGGAGAGGAGCCAAAGCTGCTGCTTGGCTCACTGGTGCCGCTGAAGGCAGATGAGGATTTTGTGCCAAGCGCCTCTTCAAAATCAACCGAAGTGCCAAAAAAAGTGGGCAAGCTGTATTTGAAGGTGCCTTCTCTATCTGACGCCGTGTGTGAAACGGCACTCTCGCTTGTCAAGAAGATTGGGGGCAATGTGCCCGTCATCTTTTATGATAACAGCCAGCGAAAGTACGTTGCTGCCAAGGATGTTCAAACAACGGCGGATGACGCGCTGCTTTCTCGCTTGCGCGTGCTGCTTGGCGAAGAGAATGTGATTTTGCAATAGGTTTGGTCACAAAGAATTTACGCTTTCGGCGGAAAAAAACTGCTATTTTCGGTTGACACAATGGGCAACCTACTGTATAATAATATATATGTTTTTATTTATGCCGAAAGTTAGAATTGTGTGGTGATATGATGCAAATGTGTGCAAGATGCCATCAGCGTGTTGCGGTGGTATTTATTTCAAGATTAGAAGACGGTAAAACCGTCAATGAGGGCATTTGTCTTAAGTGTGCGCGTGAGCTGGGCATTAAGCCGGTCAACGACATGCTGGATAAAATGGGCATCAGCGAGGAAGATTTTGATCGCATGAGTGCCGAGCTTGGCAGTTTTCTTGGTGATAAGGAAAATCTCCCCTCTGCATTGGATGCCGAAAACGGGGAAGAGGGTGGTGCTCCCGCCATCGAGCTGCCTAAAATATTTCAGTCTGCCGCCGGCAATGGCCGCGAGGGGAACGCTGAAGAGGGCAAGGCGAAGGGAGATGGCAAAAAAGCCGCTCCCAAGAGAAAATATCTTTCCACCTATTGTCAGAATTTAACCAATCGTGCCAAGGAAGGAAAGCTTGATCGTATTGTTGGGCGTGACCGTGAGCTGGCGCGTGTGATTCAGATTCTTTGCCGTCGTCAAAAGAACAACCCCTGCCTGATCGGCGAGCCCGGTGTTGGTAAAACCGCCATTGCAGAGGCTCTCGCTTCCCGCATCGCCTCGGGTGAAGTTCCATATCGCCTGAAGGAGTGTGAGGTGCACCTGCTTGATCTGACCGCGTTGGTGGCCGGCACGCAGTTCCGCGGCCAGTTTGAGGCGCGTGTGCTTGGTCTGCTGAACGAGGTCAAGGAGGCAGGAAACATCATCCTGGTGATCGACGAGGTGCATAACATCGTTGGTGCCGGCGAGGGAGAGGGCAGCATGAATGCTGCCAATATTCTCAAGCCCGCCCTTTCGCGCGGCGAGGTGCAGATCATTGGTGCCACCACGCTGAAGGAATATCGCAAGTTTATTGAAAAGGATACCGCGCTTGAACGGCGTTTTCAGCCGGTCATGGTTAATGAACCGTCGGTTGCCGAGAGCGTCGAGGTTCTTCGCGGGATTAAGGATTATTACGAGACCTATCATGGCATCGTGATTCCCGATGCGGTGCTTTATAACGCCGTTATGCTTTCTGAGCGGTATATTACCGACCGCTATCTGCCGGATAAGGCCATTGATCTGCTGGATGAGGCTGCCTCGCACGTCTCGCTTTCTTCGGATGCGGTGAATGACAAACGCCGTGTGGATAGGGAGCTTAAGGATCTTTATGAGGAGAAAACGGCAGTTGAGAGCATGCCGGATGGGGAAGAAAACGAAGAAAAATATCGCCGCATGGCGGATGTGAAGGTGAAAGAGCTGCAGCTGCTGGAAAAGCAGGCAGAGCTGGAAAAAGCATGCGCGGCCGTTACCTTGACCAACGCTGATCTTGCCGGTGTGATCGAGATTTGGACGGGTATTCCCGCCAGTACGGTACGCGCGGACGAGTTTGAACGGCTTGAAACCTTGGATGGTCGCTTGCGAGAGCACATTGTTGGTCAAGATGAGGCTGTTTCTGCTGTTACGCGCGCCATCAAGCGCAGCCGCGCCGGTGTTACTGCGCGTCGCGCCCCGGTTTCCTTCATTTTTGCAGGCCCTACCGGTGTCGGTAAGACAGAGCTTGTCAAGGTGCTGGCTGCCGATCTCTTCCATCAGCCCGAGACATTGATCCGCTTGGATATGTCCGAGTTTATGGAGAAGCATTCGGTCTCCAAGATCATCGGCGCGCCTCCCGGCTATGTTGGCTATGATGAGGCCGGGCAGTTGACAGAAAAGATCCGCCGCCGTCCGTATTCGGTTGTTCTGTTCGATGAGATCGAAAAGGCACACCCTGATGTTTTAAATATCCTGCTGCAGATTCTTGATGAGGGGAAGGTGACCGATGCGCAAGGGCGTGTGGTCAATTTTGAAAACACATTGATCGTGATGACGACCAATGCCGGCTCTGCCCGTTCGGGTGCAGTTTCCGGCTTTGGCGAAAGCACGGCTGAATTTGGCAAAGAGAATACCGAGCGTGCCCTCTCCTCATTCCTGCGTCCGGAGTTTTTAAACCGCGTAGATGAAATCATCACCTTCCGTCATCTATCCGAGGATAATTTCGGGCAGATTGCCGTTATTATGCTGGAGGAGCTGAAGACGGCACTTTCTGAACGCGGCATCACCCTCTCCTATAGCGAGCAGGTGGCAGCCTTGATTGCCAAGGAATCCTACTCCTTCAAATACGGTGCCCGCAATATGCGGCGATATATCCGTACCACGGTAGAGGATCCGATCGCCGAGGAGGTTATTCGCCATCACGCAAGTCCTGTCGAGCATGTAGCCCTGACGGTAGAGAGTGAAAAAATAAAAATCACATGTCAATAAAACGCAATAAAGCGAAAAGATAAGAGGTAAAACATGAGCGAATGTACACATAATTGCAGTACCTGCTCCAGCAATTGCGCTTCGCGCGAGAAGGGGCAGAAAAATCCCGATCTGCTTGCGCCGCAGAATGCGGCCAGCAATGTCAAGCGTGTGATCGGTGTTGTCAGCGGCAAGGGCGGTGTTGGTAAATCGACCGTTACCTGTGCGCTGGCTACGCTGATGAATCGTCGTGGCTATAAAACAGCCGTATTGGATGCCGATATTACCGGTCCCTCCATTCCGCGAGCCTTTGGCTTGCGCGGCGTACAGCTGGAGGGCTCAGAGATGGGTATGTTCCCGGCACAGACCAAAACCGGTATTGAGGTGGTATCCACCAATCTGCTGCTGGATGAAGAGAGCAAGCCTGTTGTTTGGCGTGGTCCGGTGATTGCCGGCATGGTCAAGCAGTTCTGGACAGATACCTGCTGGAACGAGGTAGACTATATGTTTGTGGATATGCCTCCGGGAACGGGAGACGTACCGCTGACGGTGTTCCAGAGCCTGCCGCTTGACGGTATTGTGATCGTCACCTCGCCGCAGCAGCTGGTATCCATGATCGTGGATAAGGCTGTGAATATGGCAAACCTGATGGGCATTCGTATTTTTGGTATCGTAGAGAATATGAGCTACTTCCGTTGTCCCGATTGCGGCAAGGAGCACAGCCTGTTCGGCAATAGCGGCATTGATGAATTTGCCGCTGCGCGCAATATTCCCGTGCTTGGCAAGCTGCCGATCGACCCGGAGATCGCATCGCTGTGCGACAAGGGTGTGATCGAGCTGATGGAGGCCGATTATTTCGAGCCGGTTGCCGATGCTGTCGAGCGCGCTACCAACGGTGAGAAGTTGCCGAAATAACGGTAATTGTGCAAAAGGAACACCTGCCATTAGTGGCGGGTGTTCCTTTTATTTGTGGTGCTGTATTGATATTGTGAGGGGCAGAGCCCGTATTTGTTTTTGAAAGCCCTGCTGAATGAATAGATCGATGAATACCCCAATTCTACGGCTACCTGAGAGACGCTTTTTTGTGCAAGCAGTCTTGTTGCTTCGAGGAGCTTTTTTTCGTTTTGATAAGCGATGATGCTGATGCCGTATTCGTTTTTGAATTGCCGTTCTAAATAAAATTTGCTGTATGAAAATTGATTTTCAAGGTCGTCAAGCGAATACCGTACGCCTTGCTGTGAATCAATAATATCGCGGATCTGATTAGCAATGGTATAGTTGTTGTTATCTTTTTTGATCATATCAGGGAAATTATCGTCAATGATCATGGCAAGTAGGGTAGTCAGGTATCCTTTGGCCTCCAAATGCTTCTTATTGGTATTAGCATCGATCGTGCGATAAAATAAGGATAGCGCTTTTTCTGTATCACGAAAAGTAATAAAGGGGAAAGGAGGGCTGTTGTGAAAATAGTCTTCGCTGATGAGCGCTTTTTCGCGCGGAGAAAGTGCAGGCATATCCTTGAAAGAGACAGGGGTGTCTTTGCTGTTCTCGTGATAAATGAAATCAAAGTGTATGTGCGGTTGGTGAAGCGATTGGATGTCTTGAAAGCTGTGTGGGATGCCGGGGCGGATAAATATAAAATGCCCCTTGCCGACCTTATAAGGTAAATCGTTGTAGAAAAATGTCATGCTGCCATCTGCTATGTAAATGAATTCATAATCAAAAATAATACGTCTTTTAATTTCTATGCCTGTATTCAGCACAGAGCGTACGGCAACACGTATATAAGGGTTAATTTCGTTAGTGTGAAGCATATGCCGCCTCCTTGTGCAAGAATTGTTAAACCTTGAGCAACAATTGCTATTTGCATTTTACCATGTTTTTGCTATAATTGCAATGGAAAATACGGAAAGGAGTGAAAATAATGTTAAATAATCTTACTACAAAAAAGAACATCCGTACATTTTCTATTTCATCTGAAAACCCAACCGGCGAAAAAGGCAGAGGAGGGATGGCCACAGTTGGGAGTGGTGCAGAAGCAGCAAGAGAGCTGGGGCAAGGATGGAAAATGAATCCGTGCATCATTCTTGAAAAAGAGGGGCAAAAGGAAGTGCTTGCCGACGTAAAGGGGCAAGGGGCGATCAAGCATATTTGGATGACGGAGCGTGCCCGAAGCAGAATGATCATTTTGCGGATATACTTTGACGGACAGGAAAGGCCGAGCGTGGAGGCGCCGCTGTCAGACTTTTTTTGTAATGCTGACCCGGCGGATTATCACCAGCTTTCCAGCCTGGCAATGTGTGTGAATTCGAGACGGGCTTTGAATTGCTACTTTGAAATGCCGTATTTTCAATCATTTAAGATAGAGATTGAATATCTGGGGAATGAAAGAACGCCGTTCTTCTATCAGATTGACTGTGAGGAAAAAGAAATTCCTGCGGAAAGCTTGTATTTTCATGCACAGTTCCGTCGCGTCAATCCGTTGCCATACAAAGCGGTTTATACGATTCTTGACGGAGTCAAGGGAAAAGGGCATTACGTAGGCACCTATATGTATTGGGGAACAAAGCAAAACGGATGGTGGGGAGAGGGAGAGATCAAGTTTTATCTGGATGGCGATAGCGAATTTCCTACCATTTGCGGTACAGGCACAGAAGATTATTTTTGCGGCGCATGGAGCTTTACGGACAATAAGGAATACTTGGCATTTTCCTCGCCGTACTCCGGATTTTATAAGGTTTCACAGGAAAAAGGGGTGTTTACATCACAAAAATATTTTGATATGTATCGTTGGCACATAACGGACCCTATTTATTTTGAGAAGGATATCAAGGTGACGATCCAGGCACTTGGTTGGCGAAGCGAAGGGCGATATTTGCCGCTTCAGGATGATATATCGACGGTTGCATACTGGTATTCCGACTGCCTGGAAGATGAGTATCCGCCTTTCCCGGGAAAAAACGAACTGGAAATCGTATAAATAGAAAAATTAAAACGCCTACTATGTTGCGACAGACCTTCTATTCGCCTTTTTATCATACAACCAAAGGCGAAAAGCTGCCGCAGTAAAAATAGAATCCCGCTACATTTCCTTACGGGGGAATGTAGCGGGATTTTTTATTCCTTCTTGAACTCATACATGCGATATAGTGATTTTGCGAATTTGCCTGCAAATAAACGCTGAAATATGAATTTTTCTGATTTTGTCAATTTGTTGATATACGCTTGCGGTGTCATGCAGCGCTCTCCATCAAAGTGCAAGCCTGATGCATTTGCCAATTCTCTCGGATCGTCATAGCCGTATAGAAGTCTGACGCCAACATCATTGACGGGGTTCTTATATAGTGAGGCTTTCGCAGCACGTTTGGTGTAGCAGTCCATCAATAGCTTGATGCGGCAAAAATGCTGTGAAAGGTCTGAAAGCAATCCCGTCAGCTCTTCCGGCTTGAAATACATGCTAACCCCCTCCAAGATGATGATGGCGTTTTTGTCGCCTGCAATACTGCTTTTCCATGCGGGAGATCTCATGTCAGCGGGCAGCATGTGATAGAATTCCGTTTCGCTGTAATATCTGCGCCGTTCCTCGATCACGTCGGGAAAGTCAATGTCAAACCAATGTGTACCATCCGGTGCTACTCGTTCTATGCGGCTATCCATGCCACAACCGATGTGCAAGACAACGGCGGTTGGATCGCGTTTGATTTCTTGCTGAGCCCACTCATCATAAACAGCAGCACGCATGGCCATATAATAAGCAAGCCATTTGGATTTTGATTTTCCTTTAAGAGAAAATCCCTCTTTCTCCCAAATGTATTCTGCTTTTTTGTCTTGTATGATGAGTCCTCTTTGGCTGACATAGGCTTTACCGTATAGGGGGATATATAATGTTTTGTTTATGTCATTCATGCTGCTTCTCCACAGAAATGTCTGTTGTTGGTATCTAATTATAGCACGAACGCTTTTTGAAAACAAGTCAAAATTTATAGAAAACCTCGCCCTTTTGTGACAGGATTTTCTGTTCGCTTTTTGTATAATGCCTGTGAAAGGTGGTGCCGTATGCAGCAGGTCGTATATGGAGATGTTTTGTTCTTGGTCAACTTCAGTGTCGATTTCCTTGTTTTGTTTATGGCGGGCTGCTTTTTACACCTTAAGCGTCGCCCTTTTCGCTTGGTGCTTGCTGCTCTTGTGGGCGGCATTTACGGTGTTGTGATATTGCTTCCCGCGCTATCTTGGTGGGGAACGCTGTTTATTCATTTTCTGACGGCCTTCTGTCTTTGCTTGATTGCGTATTCGCCGGTCGGACGACGCATGTTTTTTAGCCTGTTCCTCTCCTTTTTTGGCGCAGCTCTCTTGCTTGGCGGGGTATTAACGGCGTTTTACGGCTTTCTTGCTACCGTGTTTGAAACAGGCAGTACAAACGCGGTTACGAGCAGCAAAAAAGCCGAATTGTTTCTTCTTTATGCTGCTATCAGCGCACTGGTTATCTTTGTTGGCGGTAGAGCGCTTGCTAAACGGAAAAGCAGAAAAGAGATCATGGTCGAGGTATGGGAGGGGGAGAAGAGCATTACCGTTTGCGGCTTGGTGGATAGCGGGAATCTTTTGACCGATCCTCTTTCCGGCAAGCCGGTGATTCTTGTGCGGCGGCAGGATGTGCTGCCGATCATTCCAAGCGATGCGCTCACCTCGCTCGAACGTGGGACAGATGAAAATCGATTGCCTCTGCATTTGCGACGCAAGATTCGTGTGATTCTGGCACAAGGCGCGGTTGGACAGCAGGTGCTGTTTGGGTATTTGCCGGATGATATTTTTTTATACGGCAGAGACAGAGAAAAGAACAAATATGCCGTTGATGCCATTCTGGCGGTGGCGGCACATGATACAAAGGATTTTGCCGGGTATGGCGGTATTGTTCCGGCGTCGCTTTGTTAGGGGGAGAATATGAGGATTTTAGAAGGTGTCAAACGATTTTTCACAAGGCTTTTTCGCCGTCGTGCTTGGGGGCAGATTTATTATATCAACGGTCCGGATGTGCTGCCCGCACCACTAGAGCGTGAGGAGGAGGAGGCAATTTTAGCAGATCTTGCGCATGACGAAAACAAGCGGGCGATATTAATTGAGCACAATCTTCGCTTGGTGGTGTACATTGCCAAGAAATTTGAGAGCACAGGGATCGGCATTGAGGATCTGATCTCGATTGGTACTATGGGGTTGATGAAGGCAATCAATACGTTTCGTACCGATAAAAATATCAAGCTGGCGACCTATGCCTCGCGCTGCATTGAGAACGAGATATTGATGTATATCCGCAAGACGGGAGCGCAGCGTCGGGAGATTTCGTTTGACGAGCCGTTGAATGTGGATTGGGATGGCAACGAGCTGCTACTTTCTGATATCCTTGGCAGTGAAGCAGATGCGGTTTGTAAAGACCTGGAGGAGAGAGAGGAGCGGACAATTGTCCGCTCGTTGGTTGCGGCACTTGACGAGAGGGAGCGTGTTATCATCGAGATGCGTTATGGGCTGTGTGGCGGTAGAGAATTAACACAAAAAGAGGTGGCCGACACGCTTGGTATCTCGCAATCTTATATTTCGCGGCTTGAAAAAAAGATCATCGCCGACTTAAAAACACAAATTTTGCAAAAATTCTAAGAAAATTTCAAAAAACACTTGCAATTTCAGAAAAAGGCTGTTATAATAAAGTGTACTGCATTAAGCATGGCAAATACTATGTGAAGAGGTGTAAAAAATGAAAGCAGGAATCCATCCCGATTACAAGGAAGCTACGATCAAGTGCGCATGCGGCGCTACGGTTGTTACTCGTTCGGTAAAGGGCGATATGAACGTTGAAATTTGCTCCAACTGTCATCCGTTCTATACCGGCAAGCAGAAGCTCGTGGATGCCGGCGGACGTGTTGATAAGTTCAAGAAGCGTCTTGCAAAGAGCAAATAATTTGGTTCGGTATACCTAAAAAGAGGACGCGGCACCGCGTCCTCTTTTTTATCCGAAGGAGGATATGATGGCTGAGCATACAACAATCGGTCAAAGGGCGGTTTTAGTAGGCATAGCGGCCGACCAGCGCGAGCTTGCCGCCTGCCAAACAAGCTTGGATGAATTGGAACGACTGCTGAACACGGCAGGTGGTGAGGCATTTGCCCGTATGGTGCAAGTGCGCGCCTCGTACAATGCGCGTACCTGTATTGGAAGCGGAAAGGTTGCCGAGCTTGCCGAGCTTTGTAAAAACGAGGATATTCACCTTGCGGTGTTTGATTTTGACTTGTCTCCCTCGCAGATCCGTAATTTAGAGGACGATCTTTCCGATGTGCGTGTCATTGACCGCAGCATGCTGATTCTTGATATATTTGCCCTGCACGCCACCAGCGGAGAGGGAAAACTGCAAGTAGAGCTGGCGCAATTGAAATATACGGCACCGCGACTGACCGGTCATGGCACCGAGCTTTCTCGACTTGGCGGTACCATTGGTACCCGCGGTCCTGGTGAGACGCAGCTGGAGATTGATCGTCGCCATATGAAGCGGCGCATTGATGCATTAGAGGCGCAACTTGCCGAAATGGAAAGCACGCGTGCTACCATGCGCGCTGCGCGCGATCGCTCCGGCATTCCCAAGGTGGCGATCGTCGGATACACCAATGCGGGGAAATCTACCTTGTTGAACTATCTGACGGATGCAGGTGTTCTTTCCGAGGATAAGCTTTTTGCCACCCTTGACCCTACTACGCGCAGGCTCGATTTGGAAGAAGGGGAGAGCCTGCTGTTGACCGATACGGTTGGTTTTATCCGCAAATTACCGCATCACCTTGTCAAAGCATTCCGCTCCACGTTGGAGGAGGCTGCTTATGCCGATATTCTGCTGGTGCTGATTGACGCGACCGATGCAGAGGGGGAGGAGCACCTTGGTGTGACCGAGCAGCTGCTTGAGGAGCTTGGCGCGGGGGATAAACCCATTTTGTATGTGTTTAATAAGTGTGACCGTGTTCCCGAGCTGCTGGAAGCGGACAACCGACGTGAGGATACGGTATATATATCTGCCGCAACCGGCGAGGGCGTCGATACGTTGCTTTCGCGTCTGCTTACTATCGTGCGGCAGGAGAAACGACGCGTGCGCCTGTGCTTCCCATATACAGAGCAGGGACGCGTGAGTGCTGTTTACCATTACGGCGCGGTGGAAAATCTTTCTTATGAAGAACATGGTGTCGTGATGGACGTCATTCTTGATAAGCGTGGTCTTGGTGTGTTCCGTGATTTCCTCGACGAGCGTGATCGCTTGCCCGAAACGGAGGAGGATGACGATGCAGACTACCTATAAAACAATCCGTACGCGGGCCGACGAAAGCTTTGAAGAGAAAAAGTCTATCTTTATTGGTCATGCCGCTCCCGTTTCGACAGAAGCGGACGCACTCTCCTTTCTAAACGAGATTCGCTCTGCATATCCGGATGCTACGCATAATGTCTATGCCTATGTGCTGCGTGAAAATGGCACAACGAGATATAGCGACGATAGAGAACCGCAGGGAACGGCAGGCATGCCTGTGTTGGATGTGTTGCGCAAGGCCGAGATTACCGATACCATCGTGGTAGTAACGCGCTATTTTGGCGGCACGCTGCTCGGCACAGGTGGCTTGGTACGCGCATATACGCAGGCTGCCAAGCTGGCAGTAGAGGCCGGCTGCGTTGTGACGCGAGCCAAATTGTCCATGCTTGCCCTTGTGTGCACCTATGCGGATTATCAGAAGATATCACCCGTCCTCGGCACCGAGGGAATTCGAGTCGACAGCACGGACTTTGGTGCGGATGTGATAGTTCGTGTTGCCATGCTGACGGAGGAAAAGGATCCATTTTGTCACCGCGTGACCGAGATTAGCGGAGGGCGAGCGATTTTTCTTGATGAAGGCGAGCGATTTGATTATCTATAGTATGTTTTTCGGGCGAAAAAGAAGTTTTTTCGCCCGAAAAAAAGTATTTTTGCGAAAAATAAAGTATCTTTATTATATATGACAAAATACGCCTGGCGGCAGGCAAAGGAGGTAATTATGGAAAACGTATGCGATCTGTTTTTGAAGCGGGAAGAAGAGTATTTATCCCCATACGCGTTTTTGACAAAAAATACGCGTGGCAGAGAAAAGCCGATCATCCCTTGTCGAAACCGTACGGAGTTCCAGCGGGATCGTGATCGCATTCTGCATTGTAAATCCTTTCGTCGCTTGATGCATAAAACACAGGTGTTCTTTTCACCAACAGATGAGCATTATCGCACCCGTATGACGCACACGCTGGAGGTCACACAGGTGGCACGCATCATTGCTCGCGCGTTGCGCCTCAATGAGGATCTTTGCGAGGCGGCCGCGCTGGGTCATGATTTGGGGCACACCCCCTTTGGCCATGCAGGTGAATCGGCTATGCAACGGTGCTTTGATCCGGAATTTACACATTACAAGCAGAGCCTGCGTGTTGTAGATTGTCTCGAAAACAACGGCGAAGGGATGAACTTGACCTTTGAGGTGCGTGACGGCATTCTCAATCATACAGGGGATTGTATGGCCTCAACTTTGGAGGGGGTGATCGTCAAGTTCGCTGATCGTATTGCGTACATCAATCATGATATTGACGATGCCTGTCGTGCTGGCATCCTCACGCCGGCAGACATCCCGGCAGAGCTTGTAGAGATTCTTGGTTACACGCACAGCGAACGTATCAATACCATGGTAACGGCGGTGATCGAAGCAAGCCGTGATCGTAACGCCATTGAGATGACGCCCGAGATCTATCAGGCTACCATGGCGCTGCGTGATTTTTTGAAAAAGAATGTGTATGTCGACTCGCTGGCGAAGGCAGAAGAGGATAAGGCAAAGGATCTTCTTGTTTGCCTGTATCAGTATTATAGCGAGAATCCGGATAAAATGCCCGCCCTCTATCAGCGAAATATTGATCGTGACGGTATTGGTCGTTGTGTGTGTGATTTTGTATCCGGCATGACCGATCGGTATGCCATTGCACAATATGAGGATATCTTTATCCCCAAGGTTTGGAAGGGTTGATATGATTGCCAAAGAAGTTGTAGAAGAGGTTCTGGCAAGAACAGATCTTTCCGCCTTGATCGGTGGATACGTTTCCTTGAAAAGGACAGGCTCCAACCAAACAGGCTCCTGCCCGTTTCATAGTGAGCGTACGCCTTCTTTTACCGTGTTTTCGGCAAGCAACAGCTTTTACTGCTTTGGTTGCGGCGCGGGAGGAGATGCGATCACCTTTGTGAGAAAAATTGAGAATTTGGAATACGAGGATGCGGTGGAGTTCCTGGCCCGTCGTGCCGGTATTCAGATTCGTCGAGCACCGGAAATGTTTGCAGGGAAGCGATATGACCGTGCCCGCCTCTATGAAATGAACAAGGATGCTGCCCGCTTTTTTCACGGCAGCTTGTATCAAAACACCCCCAACTCACGCGCTGCGCTCTCCTATTTGACGGAAAAACGCGGTCTTTCCAAGGCGGTAGTCACGCATTTTGGATTGGGGTATTCGCCGGCAGAATATGATGTTTTTTTCAATTACATGAAGGGGAAGGGGTATACCGAGGATGAGTTGATTACCGGCTTTCTTTGCGGTCGTTCCGAGCGCGGAGGGTTGTACAGCTCCTTCCGCAATCGCGTGATGTTTCCCATCATTGATCTGACAGGAAATATCATTGCCTTTGGCGGCCGCGTGATGGATGACAGCCAGCCGAAATATAAAAACTCCTCTGATACACCCGTCTTCAAAAAAAGCAAAAACCTCTTTGCCATGAATTTTGCCAGAACCGCCTGTGCTGAGCAGCTGATTTTGTGCGAAGGGTATATGGATGTTATCGCACTCCATGCAGCCGGCTTTACCAATGCCGTTGCTACGCTTGGTACTGCCTTGACAGAGGATCAGGCGCGCATGATGACGCGCTATACCAAAAAGGTCATCATTTCCTATGATATGGACGATGCAGGACGCAAGGCGGCGGATCGTGCTGTGAAAATGTTTGGTGATGTTGGTCTTGAAGTGAAGCTGCTGAAATTGAGTGGTGCCAAGGATCCGGATGAATATATTAAAAAGTTCGGTGCAGACAAGTTTCGTGCGCTGCTTGAGGAGAGCCGAACAAAGTTTGAGTATTATTTTGAGTCCATTCTTGCCAAGCACGATGTGACCGTTCCGCAAGAAAAAATCAAAGCGATCAACGCCATGTGCGATTTGATTTCTGGGTTTTATTCTTCGGCAGAACGAGATGTTTACATCACAGAGGTTGCCAAGCGAACCGATGTTTCCTCCGATAGCATTCGTCAGGATGTCGCGCGCTTGATTGCCAAAAAGAGAAACGCATACAAGCAGCAGGAAACGCAAAAAATACATCAGACAGCGGCTGGCTTTGCCGATAAGGTGAATGCGGATTTTGTCAAAAATCCGGCGGCTGCCCGCGCAGAAGAAGCAGTTCTTGGACTGCTGCTGTTGCAGATTGAGCATCGAAAACGTGCGTTTTCTTCCGATGTGGCATTGTGTGAAGAGGATTTTTGTACAGAATTCGGAAAAAAGGTCTTTGCTTATATTCGTGAGCATGCGAACGAGGCGGATGTTTCTGAATTTCTAAACGAGGCCTTTTCGGCAGACGAGGTAGGGCGCATTACGCACATGAAGATCGCGCGTATGCAGCTGACTGACAACGGAGATGGCGTGTTTGATGAAAGCGTGCGCAAACTTCGTGCATCGGTGATTTCTGCACAGGAGAAAAACAACGGAATGACACTCTCGGGGCTATCTGCCTTGATAGATCGTCGGAAAAATGAAAAATAACAACAAAGTCATAGACAAAGAACAAAGGGGACAAAAACATGAATGATGGAAAAAAATTAGACGTGAATGAGCTGATCGAGCAAACCTCCGGTGGGTCGATGAATGGCAGCGATATCATGGAGGTGCTTGAGGACATCGACTATGATATCGAGCAAATGGAAAAAATCTATGAGTCGTTGGAGAGCAACGGCGTTCATGTTGGCGAGAACGGCGAGGCGCAGCCTTTTTCTGAGAATGGTGATCTGGAAGCAGAGCACTTTTCTAATACAGAGGATATGGAAAAGCTGCTTGCCCAAGAGGGGCTTGCCATTGACGACCCCGTTCGTATGTACCTGAAGGAGATCGGCAAGATCCCGCTGCTCAACAGCGAGCGTGAAATGTACCTGGCCGAGCGTATTGCACTCGGTGATAAGCAGGCAAAGGATGAGCTGGTGGAGGCAAATCTCCGTCTTGTTGTCAGCATTGCCAAGCGCCATGTTGGCAAGGGCATGTACTTCTTGGATCTGATTCAAGAGGGCAACCTCGGTCTGATGAAGGCGGTTGAGAAATTCGACTACCACAAGGGATACAAGTTCTCTACCTATGCAACCTGGTGGATTCGCCAGGCCATTACCCGTGCCATTGCCGATCAGGCTCGTACTATTCGTATTCCGGTGCATATGGTGGAAACGATCCACAAGGTTTCTCGTACTGCTCGTCAACTTCTTCAGGAGCTGGGAAGAGAGCCCACCTCGGAGGAAATTGCAGAAAAGATCGGTATGTCCACCGACAAAGTGCGCGAGATCATGAAGATCGCACAGGATCCGGTTTCTCTCGAAACGCCGATTGGTGAAGAAGAGGACAGCCATCTTGGTGACTTTGTAGAGGATAATGATTCTCCCGCGCCCGCAGATACTGCCTCTTACGCGCTTTTGCGCGAGCAGCTGTGCTCGGTGCTGCGCACCCTTACCCCGAGAGAAGAGCAGGTGCTCAAGCTGCGCTTCGGTCTGGAGGACGGTCGTGCCCGTACGCTGGAGGAGGTTGGCAAGGAATTCAATATCACGCGCGAGAGAATTCGCCAGATTGAGGCAAAGGCTCTCCGCAAACTGCGTCACCCCAGCCGCTCTAAGCTCCTGCGTGATTATCTTGAATAATTCACTGATTGGTCAAGATGTACAAAAAAAAGAACGAGATTTGTGCAATGTGACATATGGCTCGCTTGTAAACTTTTTTTGGTTGGTATTGTTCACAAAAAAAACATACTTCAAATCCGAAATGACCTTGACATTTCAATGAAAATGTTGTAAAATAATGTAGTGAATATATAGGAGCCTTTTTTGGGGCGCTTGTGATTTTCCAGGAGGACATGTATGAAGAAGAAACTATTATGCCTGCTGCTTTGTATTGCGACGATTTTTTCAGTAGGAATGCTTGGCGGCTGTGCGGAGGAGGAAGAGGTTGATACCAACTCCAACGTCAACACCTCGCGTAGTGCTGTTACCATCAGCATGTGGATTATTTCCGAGGAGAAGGTAAGCGAGGCAACCGAGGCAGCTGTTGAGGAAGCCTTTAACGAGATCACCGAGTCGAAATATACGACGCATGTCGATCTTGTTTTTTGCACCGAAGAGGAATATAAGGCAAAGGTAGATGCGCAATTGGACAAAAGTCAAAATCGCCCTGCCGGTACGCCGATCAAGCCTGTAACCAAGGGTGAGAGCTATGTGAAGGATGATGAGGGCATGTGGGTGCTTGATTATCCGAAGGTTGGCGAATATCAGATGGATATCGTTCTGATCACCGGTGAAGACATGTTGAAGGAATATGTGGCAGATGGCCAACTGTTGTCGCTCAACGATGCGCTTACCACTACATATAAGGTGATCGGCACGTACATTTATAATGACATTTTGGAAAATTCCAAAATTGATGGCGAGTGGTTTGCCGTTCCCAATAACCAGATGATTGGTGAGTTTACGTACTTGATGGTCAACAAGAGCATGGCTGATAAGTACTATTATACGGACTATTTTGATGGTTCCGCTGCCAATACGACATTTGGTATGAAGGCTCCCGTTGCCGAGCTGATCAAGCTGGTTGCTGAAAATGAGGATACCAGCGTCATTGCGCCGATGTACGGCATGGCAGATTTTCCGCTTGTTCGATACTGGAACACGGAAAGCGGCGTAGAATCTGTTCTTTCGACTGTATATCCTACTGCATCGATTCCGTACGGTAAAGACTTTGTACCCACCATTACAACACTCTTTGGCGAGGATAGCTACAAGTCCTTTATGGAGCTGATGTTCTACTGCAAGGAAAATGATTATTTCATGACAACGCAGGATACCTTTGCCGTTGGCGTGATGGATGGTGATTACACGCTTTATCAGCAGTACAGCGATGATTATTACATGATTCCTCTTGCATACCCTCGTTTGGAAGATACGGATGTATTCAGCTCGATGTTCGCTGTTACCAAGTATACTGCCAGCGAGCAGCGCGCTATGGAAATTATTAAGGAGCTTACCTGTCGCTCTGAGCTGCGCAATGTGCTGCAGTACGGCGTTCTGGATAAGCACTATACGTTGAATGAAGACGGCGCTTTGAAGCGTCTTAACAACGATTACATGATGAACATTGCCTATACCGGTAATGTTATGATGGCTTATCCCGAAGAGGGCATGCCTCTTGATCTGTGGGAGGCTGCCAAACAGCAGAATCTACAGTCCCTGCTTTCCGGCGTTTATGGTACGACCAGCCAGTTTAGCACGGTAGACAAGGATGCTTGGCAGAAAATGTCCGAGATTTCCGAGAGCTATTTTAAGCGTCTGTATGCTTGCGAAACGGTAAGCGAATTCCAGACATATCTCGCAGTTGCCTCCGCTGAAATTTCGTCTAGCCCCTATTACAAAACGTTGACAACCACGTTCTTGACGAGTGGTGACTTTGATACCGCCTCCTTGGCCGGCGTGCTGGCTAAATGGCACCAGGAAACGTTTAGTGGCAACTAAGTCAGAATTACAAAAGCGAAGGAGCAAGCTCCTTCGCTTTTTGTAATGACATAGCATGAGAAGAATAAGAAAGGAAATAGAACGATGTTAGTCAATTTGAATGATGTTTTGCAGGATGCAAAAAACAAAAAGTATGCCGTAGGTCTGTTTAACACGACCGATACCGACATGCTGGAGGGCGCAATTGCCGCCGCCGAGGAGCTTCGCTCGCCGATTATTATCGGCACCGCCGAGGTCCTGTTGCCTTTTGGAGATCTGAAGCTGATTGCCCCCTCGATCATTGCTGCTGCCAAGCGCGCGACCGTTCCGGTTGTGGTGCACTACGACCACGGCTTGACCTTTGACCGCTGCATGGAGGCGCTCTCGCTTGGGTTCTCCAGCATCATGTTTGATGGTTCTGCCGGCAATCCCGACGAGAATCTGCGCGCTACGCGCGAAATGGTGAAGATCGCCCATTCTCTCGGTGTCACCGTAGAGGGCGAGATCGGCCACGTTGGCCAGGCCGACGTGGGCGATAATGACGTGCAGGATATGTACACCACGCCCGAAGAGGCAGTTGCGTTTGTAGAGGCCACCGGTGTTGATGCACTTGCCATTGCCATTGGTACCGCCCATGGCGCGTACAAGTCCAAGCCCAAGCTGGATATCGAGCGTCTCAAGGCCATTCGCGCCACGCTTGACCTGCCGCTGGTGCTGCATGGCGGTTCCGGTCTCTCGGATGAGGATTTCCGCAATACCATTCAAAACGGTATTGCCAAGGTCAATATCTTTACCGATCTGTGCGTAGCAGGCCTGAACGCCGTACGCACCGCCCCCACGGATAATTACTTGGAGGCGCGGAACATGAAGGTAGAGGCGATCAAGCAAGCCGTTATGAAAAAGATGCTGCTCTTTGGTTCGAACAACAGAGCATAATTATAAGACATAAAAAGCCTACCTGTGACAGGTGGGCTTTTTGCAATTAAGCCATTTCAGAGTATACCTCTTCATTTTTTTCTAAATAAACGGTACATCCATCTTTTTGACAATAAGGACATGTTGCGAAGGAGCTTCTTGCATCATCCATATTGCACGGAAGTACCTTTATGACGCATAAAAACTCTTTTTTGCAATGCCTGCATGTTTTCACCTCGCGTGATCTGGTTTTCAATAAAGACAATTTCCTTTTACCTTTCTATATTCAATTTTCTTGCCAAATCGTGGGTATTCCTGCATCATCATAATACCAGTATTGATAAGTCGTATCGGTAGGCTGCGTCTCACTGTAGTAGTATCGGGTGGTAGAGGTAAGTTTGGTGTTGTCAGAACCAATGCTGATCTGCTCCCATTCTTCGGGCGTGCCGGTATAGTAAATGGTTGTCAAACTCGTGCAGCCGTAGAACGCCCGTTCACCAATGCTGGCCACGCCGTTTCCGATGGTAATGCTTGCAAGGCTTGTGCAGCCGTAGAACGCTTGGTAACCAATGCTGGTAACGCTATCAGGGATAGTGATGCTTGCAAGGCTCGAGCACCAGGCAAACGCATAGTCACCAATGCTGGTCACGCTATTGGGGATGGTGATACTTGAAAGGCTTGTGCAGCCGGAGAACGCATAGTCACCAATGCTGATCACGCTGTTTCCGATGTTAATGCTTGCAAGGCTCGTGCAGCCACGGAACGCATGGTAACCAATTTTTGTCACGCTATCGGGGATGGTAATGCTAGTCAAGCTCGTGCAGTATTCGAACGCATAGTTGCCAATTCTTGTCACGCTATTGGGGATGGTGATGCTAGTCAGGCTCGTGCAGTTGTGAAACGCATATTCGCCAATGCTGGTAACGCTGTTTCCGATGGTAATGCTTGCAAGGCTCGTGCAGCCGGAGAACACATGATCACCAATGCTGGTCACGCTATTTCCGATGGTGATGCTTGCAAGGCTCGTGCAGTTGTAGAACGCATCGTCGCCAATGCTGGTAATGCTATCGGGGATGGTAATGTTTGTAAGGCTCGTGCAGTTGTAGAACGCATCGTCGCCAATGCTGGTAACGTTATCGGGGATGGTAATGCTAGTCAGGTTCGTGCAGCCGGAGAACGCAGAACTACCAATTTTGATCACGCTATCATCGGAAGGGATGATGCTGTTCATGCATCCGGCGATCATTGTTTTTGTTGCCGTTTTAATCAAGCAGTTACCATTGCTGTGATATACCGGATTGCCGACCTCCACCGTGATGCTGGTCAGGCTCGTGCAGCCATTGAACGCATCGTTACTCATGCTGGTAACGCTATCGGGGATAGTGATACTGGTCAGGCTCGTGCAGCCGGAGAATGCAATGAAATGAATGCTGGTAACGCTATCGGGGATGATAAGATCGTCGACCAATTTGTCGCTGAGATACAGGTCGGCGCCATTACAAAATGGAGTTGAATAGGAATTTTCAAAAGAAATCTTCAGCCAACTCTCTATATCGGTTATGTAAACCGATTTCAAACTAGTGCAGAAATGGAACGCATCTTGACTAATTTTCGTCACGCTATTAGGGATTGTGATGCTGGTCAGGCTCGTGCAGTCGTAGAACGCAAAACTGCCAATATTGGTAACGCTATCTGGTATGGTGATGCTTGTTACATCAGCACAGTTGTCAAACGCTCTTTCTCCAATATATATGACGGGTAGACCATTATGTCTCGATGGGATAACAATATCAACATCTTTACAAGTGCCAATGCCACTAACAGTATAGGAGACAATTCGGTTGTCTTTTAAATTTTTGGTGTATTCCAAACCAATGCTATAGGAATATTTATACGCCGCCGTGTAGGTTTCATTGACGGTTGCGTTTGCGGTGTAGGATGCCTCTGTGCTCATCCGTTCGCCTGTGCTGTTCTCCCAATGCGAGAAGACTTGCCCATCTGGTGCCGGGGCAGCTGTCATGGTGAACTCGGTGTTTTGGTAGATCAACCCGCTTGTAAATCCATCGGCCAATGTACCATTGACCACGGTGATATCGTACCAATCCATGGTATCGGTCGTTTTGTTATAGACCGGTGTTGTTGCTTTGTAGTCAAACAGCTTTTGCGCGGTGGCACCGTAGGCCAGCATGTCCTGCATCAGCTCTTGCAGCATATCGTCTGCGTTCTCATCATGAATGGTGTCATAGGCATAGCGCAGTACACTATACTTGACCGTCTCGCTTTCGTAGCGATCTTCTCCTACTGTCACACAAGCACGAACATAGATATTATCGCCCATTTCCTTGGCGGCAATGTTCTTGTAGTCAAAGATGATGTACTCCTCGCCCTCGATCGTATCGGTATAGGCGGGCAGGATGATCTCGTCCTGTGTGCCGTAGGCGTAGCCGTTTGTATCAGCCTCGCGCCAAACGAGCAGGCGTACGTCATCCTCTACCACATTCTTGGCGGAAACGGCGTACTTGATATAAACAGAATCACTATACGAAAGGTTTGTGTAATCAATGCTCAGGGCGGGCGTAGTGCTTTCTGCTGCCGCCACGCTGACTGTGAATAGGCAACCAATGCAAAGCATGAGTAGCAGGGCTGCCATGAAAAGCTTCTTTTTCATGTTTTTCTCCTTTACATATCAAAAATGTCGAGGCGCAAAGAATTGCCGGTTGGTCGCCATAGACTTTCGTTGTCATCACTGCCGGGCGAGATCATCACGACATCGGCAGCTTCAAATTCGGTCATGGTCAGGTGGGGTGGGGAATAGGTTGTTTTGTCTGTTTCTTTCATCGTTCTCCTCCAAGAAATAAAAAATGCGCCGACCAAAAGTCAGCGCATAAAAACGCAAACTCCGGTCGTCGCCAAACAAACTATATACAGAAATGGGCATAACCCCAACTACCGTACGGAATTTGCATTTTATCAAAATCCATCGATAGTTAGGGTGGCAAAAAAGGGTATAAATATCCCTATCAATAGAATATACCCATTTTCTGTACATATTTAGTTTGTTTGGCATTTTACATTATAGCACAACATAAGACCGGTTGTCAAGCACGTTTTTTACTTGTTGTTTATAATACAAAAATAGCATCTGCAAAGCAGATGCTATTTTCAAATTATACCGTTGCGGGAATTTCTTCTCGTGTATAGATCGGCTCGCCCGTACCGTAAACGTAATCGGCCGTAATGGTGACCGCCTTAATGTCGGGGGAAGAGGGAACCTCATACATGAGCTTCATCATCATGTTTTCCATGATGGAGCGAAGACCTCGTGCGCCAATCTCACGTTCGATGGCTAGCGAAGCAATGGCTTCATACGCGTCATCGGTAAACGAAAGCTCAACGCCGTCCAGGTCGAACAGCTTTTTATATTGCTTGGAAAGGGAGTTCTTGGGGTCACGCATAATGCGTACCAAGGCATCCTTATCCAAATTCTCCAGTGTGACAATCACGGGAAGACGACCAACCAGCTCGGGAATCAGACCATATTTGACAATGTCGTGCGAAAGCACATCACGGTATACACCCTTGGCAAGCTTGTTTTTCTTGCCGGTAACCTCACCGCCAAAGCCGATGGATTGTGTGCCCTTGCGGTGCTCGATGATCTTTTCAAGCCCGTCAAACGCGCCACCGCAGATAAAGAGGATGTTTTCCGTATTGATCTGAATGAATTCTTGGTTGGGATGCTTTCTACCGCCTTGCGGGGGAACATTGGCAACCGTACCTTCCAAAATCTTCAAAAGTGCCTGTTGCACGCCCTCGCCGGAAACATCTCGCGTGATCGAGGTGTTTTCACCCTTGCGAGAGATCTTATCGATCTCGTCAATATAGATGATGCCTTTTTCCGCCAGCGAAACATCATAATCCGCAGCTTGGATCAAACGCAGAAGAATGTTTTCTACATCCTCACCGACATAGCCGGCCTCGGTTAACGTGGTGGCATCTGCAATCGCAAAGGGAACCTGAAAGCTGCGCGCAAGCGTCTGTGCAAGATAGGTCTTACCAACGCCGGTAGGGCCGAGAAGAAGAACGTTGCTTTTTTGAATATCGACTTCTTCTGCTTGCTCTGCGTCGTCTGCCTGCTTTTTTGTTTTGGTTTTTTTGTTCTCTTTGGCGAGAATGCGCTTGTAATGGTTATACACCGCAACCGCCAGAACGCGCTTGGCGTCCTCTTGCCCGATTACATAGGTATCCAGCATGTTCTTGATATCCATCGGCTTGGGTAGCGTTTCGTACGAAAGTGCGGTTTCGGTATCGGGGGCCGCCTCCTCGGCGGCGTTTAAAAGATCCGAGCAAGCATCTACACAATCATCGCAGATATAAACGTCGCTTTGGCGCGGAGATGGGATCAAGAGAAGAACGTGATCTTCGCTTCTTCCGCAAAAGGCGCAACAACGCGGCGTATTGCCGTCTCGGTTGGTGGGTGTAGACATAGTTTACCTCGGATTAATTTCTCTTGTCGATTACTTTGTCGATGAGCCCGTAAGCGGCGGCTTGATCGGCGGTCATGAAGTTATCGCGCTCGGTATCCTGCACGATGGTTTCAAACGGCTGGCCGGTTTTTTCGGAAAGGATGCGGTTCATCTTTTCGCGAATGCGCAGAATGTGGTCGGCATGGATCTTGATATCCGATGCCTGCCCCTGCATACCGCCAAGCGGCTGATGGATCATGATCTCGCTGTTGGGCAGGGCAAGACGCTTGCCCTTGGCACCTGCCGCCAAAAGGAATGCCCCCATGCTGGCTGCCATACCGATGCAGATGGTAGAAACATCGCACTTGATGTAGTTCATCGTATCATAGATCGCCATGCCGGCGCTGATAGAGCCACCGGGGCTATTGATATAAAAGTGAATATCCTTATCGGGATCAACCGATTCAAGATAGAGCATTTGTGCTACGACAAGAGAAGCAGTTGTGTCATTCACTTCATCTGCCAAAAATACGATGCGGTCATTGAGAAGACGAGAGTAGATATCGAAAGAACGCTCGCCTCTGTTGGTTTCTTCAAGGACCATTGGTACCAGTGCCATGGGGTGCCTCCTTTTTCTATGCGGAATGGATTATTTTACGATAGCTTTTTCCTTAACCAGGTCAATTGCGGCCTTTACCTTGATGTCAGCTGCCAGATTTTCCTTGGCAACCAGTTCCTTTACCTTTTCAACAGGCATGTTGTAGGCATCGGCGATCTTCTTGTATTCGGCCTCGATCTCCTTGGCGGGGGCGGTCAGCTTTTCCTGCTTGGCGATCTTTTCAAGTGCCAGGCGAACCTTAACCTGCTTTTCAGCCTGCGGGCGGAGCTGCTGTCTCAGACCGTCAATGTTCATGCCGGTAAACTTGAAGTAGGTTTCCAAATCAAGGCCCTGCATTCTCATGCGGTTCTCATAGTCGCGTACAAAGTTGTCAGTCTCCTCGGCAAACATAACCTCGGGAATGTCAGCCTCCATTTTTTCGAGCAGCGCGTCGATCAGCTTCTCTTCGAACTCGGCCTCGGCAGTCTTCTCATTTCTCTCCTGCAGTTTTGCCCGTACGTCGGCGCTGTATTCAGC
>JAFTQX010000052.1 GCA_017462545.1 Clostridia bacterium | reverse complement strand
CTAAGACATCGCCCTCTCACGGCGAAAACATGGGTTCGATTCCCGTACGGGTCACCAAACAAAAAGAGACGCACAATGTGTGTCTCTTTTTGTTTTAGGATGGTGACCCCGTACGGGAATCGAAAGGGCGGCGGCAGCGCCGCAACCAATATGCCGGGGGCATATTGGTTAGCCCGTGGGAGATTCCCGCCGTTTTTCGCAAGAAAAACGTTCCGCTTTTTCAGACGCACATTGTGCGTCTCTTTTTGTTTGCCGCCCCGTGCCGCAAGCGGCACGGCGACGGGAATCGAAAGGGCGGCATTCATTTTTCCCGCTTTCTCTTTACATTTTCCCCTCGGCGTGCTATAATCAAGCCATCACTTCTTTTATAAGGAGACAGGCTATGCTTCCCGAAATCAGAGATGTCACGCCCCTTCCCTACTTTACCGCACAGAAATGGCAGACCGTACTGTTGCGCAACTACGGCCTGGTACCCGCCGCGCGACTGGCCGCCGTGCTGGAAACGGATGAAAAAACCATCCATGCCGAGGCGCGCCGCCTTGGTCTTGAAAAAATCACCTATAACCCGGATTGGCAAAAGCTGGGCTACATCAATATTATCAAAAACAACTGGAATTTCGTTCCCTACGAGCAGCTGCTTACCCTGCTGGATATGGACGAGGGCACGCTGGATTATTGCCTCAAGGAGGACGATTTTCTCGGCGTCAAGCTCGGTTCCTTTAAGGCAAAGGCCGAGCGCGTCGTCTATACGCCCTTGACCGACGCGGAGATTGCCGAGACCGAGCGTCAGGCCGCCATCATCCGCGGCGCCTTTATCGAGGACTACGCAAAGCCCTTTGATTTTTACAGCACCGCGCCGATCAAGGCCGAACGCACAGCCTCCGCCGGCGATTTTGATAAGATCGCCTACAGCTATTCGATGCTCTACGGTGACACCTTTCTGGAGGGTGAGGAGATCGTGCCCGATGAGCTGCTCCTTCGCCTGCAGGCGGTTGGCGTAAATGGCCTGTGGATGCAGGGCGTGCTCTCCAAGCTATCCCCCTATCCGTTCGTCAAGGGATTGGATGAGGGATATGAGATCCGCCGCGAGAATTTGAACAAGATCATTGCCAAGTGCAAGCAATACGGCATTGGCGTTTATCTATACTTCAATGAGCCGCGCGGCCTGGCACCCGATCAGCTGACCCCCGAGACCGAGCCAATGAAGGGCAACCTCTTTGACAACACCTGGAGCCTGTGCACCACACGGCAGCCGGTCAAGGATTACCTTTATAGCGCCGTCAAGAGCCTGGTCACCGCCACCCCCGATCTGGCGGGCATCATTACCATTACCATGTCAGAGAACATGACCAACTGCCACTCCCGACCGAAAAACAACTGCCCGCATTGCAGCCACCTCAAGCATCAGGACGTGGTGCCCGAGGTCAACAACATCATCCAGCGCGCGATTACCGACACGGGCGTCAAGACCCGCCTGCTGGCCAACCTGTGGGCGTGGACAGCCCCCTACGGCTGGTCGGAGGCCGACATTTTGGAGGGCATTGAGCGGATGGATCCGAAGATTGACATCCTCTCTGTCAGCGAGATGGGCGGTGTGATAATGGACGGCCGGCGCGTAGAAATCGAAGAATACGCCATCAGCAAGATCGGCCCGTGCGAGGAGACCAAGAAAGCGCTTTCCCACGCGCGCGCGCTCGGCCACAAGGTGATGGCCAAGGTGCAGATCAACAGCAGCTGGGAGATGGCCATTGTGCCCTACATTCCCGTTTTTGATCTGATCATGGAGCACATGGGCAACCTGAAGGAGCTGAGCGTTGGCGGTCTGATGCTCTCCTGGACAGTGGGCGGCTACCCGACCGTTTCTCTTGATCTTGTGAACCGTTTCTTTGCCGAGGACTTCTCCTATGATGCCTTCCTTGCCGATCACTTTGGCGAAAATGCGGCGTGTGTCAAGCAGGCGGTCAAGCACTTTTCAGACGGCTTCCGCTATTATCCACACACCATACCCACCCTGTATGACGGCGTGCAGGAGCTTGGCCCCTCCAACCTGCTTTATGAAAAGGCGACCGGCTACACCGCCACCATGGTGACCTTCGCCTATGACGACTATAACACCTGGCGCGGCAAATATTCGCTTGACGAGTGGCTCTCGCTCCTCGACAACCTCCTTTGCGAGTGGAAGAAGGGGCTTGACCTGCTCAACGGTGTGGAGGGCAACGCCGCGTTTGACGAGCTTTACCGCTTTGCCGAGGTGATCTACATCAATCTGCGCAGCATGGTGGTGCAAACACGATACAACGTGGCGCGGGATGCGGGACGACGGGAGGAGCTGCCCGCGTGGCTTGCCGAAGAAAAAGAGCTGACAAAGCGTCTCTATCGCCATGCCGCCGCCGACGCGCGCATCGGCTACGAGGCCAGCAACCACTACTATTTTACGCAAAACAACTTCCTAGAAAAGCTCATCAACCTGGATCGGCTGATGAAATAAGCAATCCCCGCCTGCTCAACCAGCAGGCGGGGATTTTTCTTTTTACAGGGTATTCATAAAGGTGAACGGGATGAAGATGCGCGAGGGGTTGCTCTCCTGGCGGATCTCCAGCGTAACATAGTGGCGACCTGCCTTGAGGTCATGCGGGATAATACCGATCTTGAATTTCTGCTCGTGCTGCCCATAGGCACGCATGGCAACGGCAGATTCACGGCCGCCAAGCGCCTCCCACTCGGGCGGCATATGCCAGACAAGCGTCAGCCAATCGGCATGCTGATAGCAGGGGAACTTATGCTCAATGACCAGATCGATCGGCAGCAGCGTATCATTTTCTACGCGCGCGGTGTCAAACAGCGCGTCAAAGGCCAGCATGGGACTTTCGGCATGCAGGCGGAATCGGTCTGCATCGATCTTCCCCAACCGATCATCCGGCCAGCTGCGATAGCCGCCGTAGAAAAGCTCCTCGCCCTCGCAAACATTCAAGGAGATTCTGCCATCCTCATCAAAGGTCACGCTCTCATCCATAAAGGTGGGCATCAGGCGGGCGACGCGCGCGGTCAGCTCGGTAACCGTCCCCGGCTCGCCGTGCTTGGTCTTATCAAGCGACACGGTCTTGATCTCATCGCCGATGGGATCAAGCCACTTGCGGTCGATGCAGGCGGTGCCACCGCGAATGCCGTACAGGGCGGCAATGGTACCGGCGGTGCAATCGGCATCCTCACAGCAGCCGGCGGCAATGCAAACGGCGCGGGAGAAATCCCCCTTGCTGTAGTAATGCGCCAGCACCATGATGGCAACATTGGAGGGCGCGTCAAAGCCGCGGATCGGCTCAGGGATCTCGGGATCCATTTCACAGCCCGGCAGCGGACGCAAGCCAAAGGAGCTGGTGTATGTTTGCAGTAGCTTCTTGCGGGCAGCCTTCCAGTCAAGCGCGGGGTCCTTCGCCAGTTCCTGCACGTAGCGGATCGCCCCGGCCAGTGCGCAGTCCTTGGGTACATAAGAGAGACCGATCTCGATCAGCTTATCCATATCCGACTCGACAAAGGCGGCACTCTCGATGGCGGCGCAGAACATCTCGGAATAAATGCCCTCTCCCCAATGATCAACGGCGGCATCCTCCCTCGCGTAGCGAACGGCAATATCCGGGCGACCGGGGGCAAGGCAAGCCCAGATCTCACTGCGGATCCACGCACCGTTGCTCTCGCGGAAGTCGTTTTCATACCCACCGCTGACGGAGGGGAGAATGCCCGCGCGCAGGTTGCGCTTGCCAAAGCCGTATTCTGACCAGTCCGGCACGATGTAGGTGAGCCAGTAGTTGGCCAGGATTTCGGCATTGACCTTCTTCCCTGCCTGTTCAGCCGCGATCAGCCACACCAGCTGTAGATCAAGGTCGTCGTTTGGCAGCACGCCATTGGCGATATCGTGGGTATAGAAATCAAGGTCGATGGCCCCCTGCTTACATTCAAACGGCGCGCCAAGCGTACCACCGATATTTTTGCCCAGCCAGCAAGCACGCACCTTGTCCAAATATGTTTTATAGTCTAATTTTTGCATAGGAAATACCTCCTTTTTTCTTGATTATAGCGTGATCTTTTGCCCGCCGCAATAACAAAACCACACACGGCGTATCATTTTTATATCTAACATTGACATTTTCTTTGTTTTTTGATACAATCAAACATGAAAAACCACCAAGAGGAGACAGAGGTATGCGTGTATATAATTTTGACAAGCGCCACGGCGTACTGGTGCAATGCTCGTGCTGCACAAAGGAACGGCCCGAGCCGCCGCACCGCCATGAATTTGTAGAGCTGGTATACACCCACGTGGGTAGCGGCACACATGAGATCGGCGGGCAGGCCTACCCTGTGCGGCGGGGCGACCTGTTGTTTATCAACTACGGAGAAACACACGCGATCAGGAGCGACGACACCATGGAATTTTACAATTTGCTGGTCAAGCCGGAGTTTCTGTGCGAAAACCTGATCGACAGCGGTAGCGTGGACGACGTGTTCCGTCTGTTTTTTTCGGATGGTAGCGGTCTGCAGGACGGTACGCCGCGTTGTGTACATCTTTCCGGTGTGGACAGAGCCGAGACAGAGCAGCTGATGGAACGCATGTATGACGAGTCACGCGGTGACAAGATCGGCCGCCGTTTTGTGCTGAACGGCTATATGCGCCTGGTATTTGCCAAGCTGATTCGTTCTCTGCATGAGGAAAAAGCGCCTTCACGCAAGAAGCTTTCCAAAAAGGCCCTGGCCTCTTATCTGGATGCCAACTTTACCTCGCCCATCACCATTGCCTCGATGGCGGCCTCTCTGCACTATCACCCCGCCTATCTCGGCCGCGCCTTTCGCGCCCTGTACGGCATGGGAATCAAGGATTATTTACGAAAACGCCGCATTGCCTATGCCGCCTCGCTCCTTTGGGAGGGGGACATGAACGTCAGCGAGGTGATTACGGTGGTGGGCTACACCAATCGCACACAGTTTTACCGTGATTTTGAAACAGAATATAACTGCTCTCCTGCTACCTACCGTGAAAAAATCCGCCCTTAAGCTTTTTAACATGGACAAAATCACCAAAAAGGATTGACTTTTCCTACAAATATTATTATAATAGTACATATCAAAATTCAATTTTGAAAGGAACCCTTGCTATGAAACTTACCAAACGGCTTCTATGCCTGCTCCTTTCCCTGTGCATGGTGTTTTTGGCAGTACCTGCCATCGTCCTGCCGGTCACGGCCGAGTCCGGTGACCCGTTTGCAGAGAAGGCCGAAAATGTCTCTATCGCCTTCCGTCTGGCGGATGCGCGCGGCGCGGGTGCTCTCGGCACCATGGTTGCTGAACGCACAGCCAAGCCCGGCTTTGTTGTATTCTCTACCCCGACGGATGAAGAATGCCTGATGCGCGGCATCGACCCCGCTGAAATTCTCGGCTGGTACAGCGTAGATGCCAAAGGCAGCTTCCGTGATGCCAATGCCTACAGCGGCACCTACATTGATGAGGACATGACGTTTTATCCGTATCTGAAATCCTCGTCCTTCTCCTTTGATAAAAGCTCTCATTTCCCCATGTTTACCACAAGCGGCGGTTCTTATGTGTTCACCGGCTTCCGTGGTGCTTGGCAGATCGGTCATTATACCGATCAGAGCGTGTATAACGCCTTTACCGAAATTCCCGCCGCATCCGTTGCGCAGGGAGCCGGTAAGTACCATTGGGATTATGGCGGCATTTATCTGGCCACCGGCTACGGCGGCGACAGCATTATTTTGAGTAAGACCCAATTTGATCATGCCGTTGCGCTCTCTTGGACGGCACTGGTAGACGGTACGGTGGATCTGGACTTTAACGGTCTTTCCTTCCTTTCCGGCGCAGCCGCCAATGCAGCTGCCTATATCGCCGTTGCCCAAAATGATACCATCATCTGGCCCGCTACTGCTGCCGGCAAAAAGGTAGACACCACCGGCTCTGTATTTGAAGGCTGGTACAAGGCAGCATGCGGCAACGCAAGCAGCCTGTCTGCCAAGACCAAGGTAGATATTCCTACTGCCACCTATACAGGACTTTCCGTCAAGGCCGGCGATACCATTCGCTTTGTCATCGGCCGCGACAGTGTCAGCAATGTTAGCACCGTGCAGATGAATGCTACTGTTTCGTATACAGAGACCTCGAATGTATATTGGGAGGACATCGTGAGCACGATGCCCGCCTACACGCCCGGCACGCCTCTTGATGTCAATAACAGCCCGATCTGCGGCACAGCCAGCGATACCGATCCTGAGATCACCTATCCCGGCGACTGGCAGATGATCACCTACCCCACCTGGAGCGCAATCTCCGCAATGGATTCCGATCTGATCGAATATTATACCAAGAGCAGCCGAGCAGACGATTTTCTTACCTCGATCAAGGACTATGGCTCTGATACCGCCGCTCCCTTCCTGATCAATTACGGGATGGGGCCCGCCAATGCCTCCTGGGGTAAGAAGTGGGATATCGTTCTGGCCAATGACGGCAGCGGTACTGTTGGTACGGGCGGCTACCGCTACACGGCAGAGTATACCGGCTATATCAACACCTCCTTCTCTGAATTTATGCGAAGCAACTATGGCTTCAACTGCAACTTCAGCACCGTGCGTGCCGCCATCTTTGTGGACGGCGTAATGGTATGGCCGACCGCCGGCGGCGACCCGACGGACATGACCAAGTGGGCAAAGCCGTACGAAACGGTCAACGAAAAGGGCGTAGATGTTTCTGCCACGCTGAACGCCACCATGCCTGAGCAGATCTTTGTTCGCAAGGGCCAGAAAGTGGACTTCCTGCTCACCGCAGCCGAGAAGGTCAATGTTTGGAACGGTGCGGGCAACATTATGCATCCTGTCATCACCTATGACACCGCCTTTGTCACCGACTTCCAGGCTTACGCCTCGCTTGGCGACGCGCTGGCCATGACCTTTACAGCCGACACCACGGGCGGCTCCTTCCTGCCCGTTGAAAATCACCCCTATCTGCTGGCTGATACGATAAGCATTGCCCTGACCTACAACAACGAGGATCAGATCAACGCGTCTACCGTGACAAACGGTATCGTTAAGGCAAGCGTGGACGGCATTGTAGCTCGTTGCATGAACGACAAGATCGACTACACGATGACGGCAGACGTCAAGCTGCCCGACGGCTCGATCGAAAAGGACATCGTGCTGGAAAGCGGCAGCATTTCTCCCGCCGATTACATGAAGAACCTGATCGCCACCTACAGCGACAACGCCATTCGCGATCTGGCTCTCTCGACGCTGCTCTACGGTGCCGAGGCACAGCGCTACTTTAACTATAACACAAGCAATCCGGCAGATGCAGGCGTTGATAAGGAGCTTTCCTTCACCATGCCCGCACCGGTTGACCGTTTGGCCATCACGGGCGAGGGTGATTACGTCTTCACCGCCGCCTCGCTGATCGCCGGCGATATGGTTACCATCAAGCTTTATGTCGATACCGCTACCCCGCTTGATGAAGCGCTTTGTATCTCTGTTAATAACGGCCAGCGCAAGATTGAACTGACCGCACGCGGCGAGGACACCACCGGCGCACACCTCAAGGCCTTTGTGACCGTTCCGTACAAGGATTTTGCCACCGACATGACCTTTGAGGTCTGCAAGAGCGATGGTACGGTAATCAGCCAAAAGCTGACCTACAGCGTAGAGACCTACGCCGCACGCACCACCGACGTTGCCGAGCAGGCCGATCTGATCGCAGCGATCCGCGCAGCCGGTCAGGCAGCTCTCAACTACTGCAACGTAACCGCTCCCACGCCGGATGGCAACATTGTTACCCGCGCAGCCGTCATTAGTGATACCCACGTCGGACGCGCCAACTCCTACGCCAACGCAAAGACGGCAAACGCCCTGCAGAAGATCAACGAGTACTTTGACGGCAAGACGGATATTGTCATCGTTTCCGGTGACCTGACGCACGACGGCAAGGACAGCGAGTTTGCATCCCTTGTTGAAATTTTCTCTGACCCCAACAACATTGAGCAGGATACCCGCTTTGGCTTTGTTACCGGCAACCACGAGTTCTATCGCAAGAACACGGACGGCTCTACCGTCAGCGCCGCCAATGTTCTGACCAAGTTCCAGGACACGCTCAGCCCGTTCCATGACGAGGAGGGCGTTGACCACACCATCATTATGAACGGTGTTTACTTCATCGGTCTTTCTGCCCGCACCGAGAGCCTGAAATTCGGCACGGAGGCTGAGGCTTATCTGCGCAAGCAGGTAGCGGCGGCCGCCGCCGCGAACCCCGATGCGCCGATCATTCTCTACTCACACATCGGCTACGGTGACGTAAGCAGCAGCACACAGATCGCCCTCTCGGCTGAGACGGTTGAATTCCTGAAGGGCTACCCGCAGATCATTTGGTTCAGCGGCCATACGCACTATGTAGCGCAGGATCCGAACCAGATCGGCCAAGACTATTACACCAGCATTCAGGTGCCCACCACCGGCGGTATGTTGGCGGACAGAAACTTCCAGGGTAGCAACGCTGCTCACAACGCCGATTCCTCGCAGGGTCTGATGATGACCATTTCGGATACCAATGTCGTCAAGATCTACCGCTATGATTTTGCCACCGGCGAGCAGATCGGTCAGACCTGGACGATTGACATTCCTGCGATCCAGCGCTCCACCTCCAACTTCACCTACTCCCGCACCGCCCGTAAGAACGCGGCCGCCGCACCGGACTTTGGCACCTCTACCATCCAAATCGACGAGCTGACCACCAGCAACGCTGCCTTTACCCTGCCGCTGGCGCACATCAACGATCAGGTTTCGGATGATGCTGTCGTTTACTATCACGTCTTTGTGATGGATGAAAACAACAAGCTTGTCACCAGCAGCAAGATCTATTCGGAGTATTACCGCGGCTCTCGCGCGGCGAAGGATATTGCCTTCTCGGTAGCAGGGCTTTCGCCCAGCACGTCCTACACCGTACGCGTGGTGGCAGAGAGCGAGTTTGAAAAATACTCTGACCCGCTGACGCTGACCTTTACCACGCCAGCAAAAGGCAGTGCATCGCTTGACAACCTGACCACGCTGCTTGAGGTGGACTACACCACCGGCAACGCCCAAGACACCAAGGGGCACAGCATGGTTACCTACGGTCAGCCGACCCTGGCAGCAGGTAAGGCAGCCGACTTTAACGGCTCCAGCGCTTACGGCTATACCCTGACGCCAAGCGATTTTGCCGCCATGAAGGACAGCCTGACCATTGAGACGGTTGTTACCATTGACAGCACCAACGGCTACCGTGCTGACATCAACTGGGAGTATTGCGGTCTGGTATCTAACGTAGAATTCGGCGGATTTGGTATTTCTTACATCTTCAAGAACCAAACGCTCCGCTTTACGCTGGGTGACCACTATACCGGCGTATTCAGCGGCTCCAGTTATTCTGAGGTCAAGCTGGAGGTTCCGGTGGAGCTGGATACCCCCCTGCACATCATTGCCACCGCAACCGGCAACTTTATGTGCATCTACATCAACGGTCAGCTGGCCGGCTCCATTCTCTTTGACGGAGACATCTATCACACCCCCTACTCCACCAACCTTTATGTAGGCGGTGATAGTGCCCAGTCCAGCGGCATGCAGTCCCCCACCTTCTGTGATGTCGCATACGCCAAGCTGTACGCCGAGGGTGTTTCCCCCGACCAGGCAGCCCTGATGTACGCAAACTACACAGCAGAATAAGCACAAACAAAAAACGCCTGCTTTCGCAGGCGTTTTTTATTGTCCTTATTTTGCAAAGAGGCTGTTTACCATATCGACCGTAAAGACCGAAACACAGATCAACGACAGGCACATGATCACACAACCGACCCAATTCAGACGGGAAAGACGTTCCTTGAAGAAGAAGTGCGAGATTAACACGCTGAGCAGCATAACGCCCGCGTTATCAAAGGTAAACAGAATCGTTGAGTTTTCAATGATCTGCAGGATGATGACCAACAGATTCATAGCCATAGAAATGACGGCCGCGCAAGCCAGCATATAGAACAGCGAGCGCTTTGTTTGTCGAAACGCCCGCACAAAGGAGCGACCGCGGGTAACCAACAGCACGATGGCAGAAATGGTCAGCGAGCCGAGATAGGTGAGGATCACCATTTCTTCCTTTTCTACTTCGCCGGTCAGCTTCTGCTGTAGATCCAACAGCATGCCGTAGGCACCGTTAAAGAGGAACAGACCAACACAGGCAATATAGAAGCCGAGATTGCCCTTTTCTTCACCCTTTTTATAGCTGATGATGTAGATGGCGGAAAAAATGGCCAAAATAGATATAATCTGTACAACGGAAAGCGGTGTATGGAAGGCAAAGAAATTGACCACGGCAGGCACCACAATACCGCCCGCCAGCATAAAGGTCATGAGCACCGAGTAGGGGCCGCTTTGAGAGGCCTTGATCATACACGTGTTATAGAGGAAGAGAGCCACAGCATTGCATCCGCCAAGGAGCAGCGTAAGCGGCTTTGCCGAAAAGGAAAAGCCGGCAAAGGCAAAGGTAACCAGTGCAACGATCAATCCGCTGACAATCGAAAACACAGGCGAGGACATCGCCGGGTCCCCCGGATAATGGTCGCTGTATTTGCGGCAAAGCAGCGATTGAAAGGTAGAAAGAAGGAGCAATAGACCAATTAAGAGAGCATCTGTAAGACCACCCATAAACACCTCACTGTGCCCGGGGCACCATTCAAAATTCAATATGGAATATTATAGCACACCAAACGCAAGATTGCAAGTTTTTTTCAAAAAGCTGTTTCTGTTGCGCAAAAAAACAAAAATGCTATTGAAAAGTCTGTTTTTTTGTGATATCATGAAAAAAACAAAAAGGGGTGCCTACCATGAATATGACCTATCTTCTCGGCAAGGCCGATGAAAAGCCGCTTGACAATCTGGTAACCGACGGTGGATTTTGCGGCATTCTACGGAAAATTGCCTGCATCGGCGACAGTCTCTCCTCGGGCGAATTTGAATCCTTTGATGCCGAGGGAAAAAAGATCTATCTTGACTATTACGATTATTCTTGGGGACAGTATCTGGCACGCATGGCCGGGCTGACCGTTTACAACTTTTCCCGCGGCGGCATGAGCGCCAAATGGTATTTGGAAAGCTGGGCTGAGGAAAACGGATGCTGGGACAAAGAAAAGGCCGCCAATGCCTACATCATCGCGCTGGGTGTCAATGATTCCAATGATAGATCGCTGGAGCTTGGCTCGGTGGAGGATGTTTGCCTTTCCGACTACCGCCAAAATAAAAAGACCTTTGCCGGCTATTATGCCACCATCATTCAGCGTTATAAGGAAATTCAGCCGGATGCCAAGTTTTTCTTGATGACCATGCCGCAGGATGACAGCACACCGGAACGAACCGTGCAGAAGGAGAATTTTTCGCAGGTCATTCGTGATCTTGCCTCTCTGTTTGAGAACACCTATCTCATCGACCTACGCCGCTACGGCCCCGTATATGACGAGGAATTTAAGCAGCAGTTCTACCTGGAGGGGCATCTGAACCCCGCCGGCTATCTGTTGACGGCAAAGATCGTTGCTTCCTACATCGATTATATCATCCGCCACGACCAGCAGGCCTTCCGGCAGGTTGGCCTGATGGGAACGCCCTATTTCCGCAAATAAGAAAAAGCCGACACGCGCAAAGCGCGTGTCGGCTTTTTCTTATTCTCCCTTTTCGGGCAAAACAAATTCCGATACCCGGTAAATGCCGGTCGTCGCATCCTCTGTATAACGCAGCACCACCGTATCCCCCACGGCAAGGAAGATCACCGTCTCATTTTTCTCGTTAAACTCAATGCGGAAGACGGCACCGTCCTCATCTGTCAGATACACATAGGTCGCTCCGGCCATTTGTGCGTATTGCTTCTCTTGAATGACGACCGTCTTTTCCAAGGTTGAATCGCTGTCGGAAATATCCACCCCGCTTTGCGCCAGCAGCTTCAGGTAGGCAGCCTTTGCCTCCGCCTGCGTCTCTCCCGTAGCCACCATGCTATACTGCTCTACGTTTACCAGCGCATACAGCTTAACCAGACCGTTTTGATCCTTCAGCACCATAATATAGGTCGGCTCGCCCGCGATGTTGATCAACGCGGGGAAGGATGCCTCATATCCCTTTTCCTGCACCTCGCCCTCTGCCGCGCCCATCGCCGAATACTCCTCTGCGCCGATAACGGGATAGAACTTATATTCCCCCGTGCGCGCGCAGCTGAGGATAAAACCAATATTCGAGGCATCCGCCGTGACCGAGGTCACGCCCGTGAAGTACCACACATCATCCTCCAGCATGAGATAACCGAAATCGGCGGTTGTTTCCTTGCAGCCCTTGTTACCGATGACGCTGTTGATAAAGCCGCCCGAAAGCGTGCCGTACCAATCGTATTTCTCACAGGCAAGATATCCGTCAAACACGATGTCCACCCAGCTCGGCACCTCGGAAAGCGGATAAAGCGTTCCACTGCCGCTCACCGGGTCAAAGATAATGACCTCTGAAATATCCATCGCGCCAAAAAGGCCCACACGCGGCGAAGCACAAGAAACGATATAATAGGCCTTACCTGTCTCATCTACCTCAAAGCTGATGTTATCAAAGATCTTGGTGGGATAGGCAAACCGGAGAGCGCGGGAAAGATCCTTGCCGAAATAGGCACTCTCAGCATATTGCATACCCTCTGAAAGCTCCTTGTACGAAGCGGTATTGCCGACAGCATCCACCATAATATAACCGGGAATGCCCTCCTTGCGGTTGGTAAACCACTTGATAAACCCGTCATACTCCAGATTGGCCACCTTCATGGGGTGTCCCTGATAGTTGATCTGCGTATAGTTCTCGCTGACCACATACTGCGAAACCACGCCGGCCAGCTCGCCAAGCTGGCGAGAGCCGAGAATTCTGGCCGAGTCGGTATCCATGAGCGCAATGTTGCTGATCTGATCGGTCTCCGGCATATCGGTCATAAAATCCTCATCCTTGACCGTGATGACCCCGGCATAGCCTGCCGCATGGAACACGGGCGAGGAAATCAACGAGCCGATCGGAATCACCGCCAACAGCAATAGCGTGACCCATGTAAAAACGTGAGAAACCCTCCCCTTGCGGAAGAATTTTTTGCGATCACCGAGCTTCAGCTCTGTTCCCTTTTCTGTTTGCTCGACCCGAAACAAAGAGCGAAAATCGTAGATGCGTAGGGCAAAACCGACCACCAGGCACACAAACACAAGAAACAGCCAAAAATCGCGGCTTGCCGGATTCATTGGCGGCAAATATACATAATACACAAGCAAAGGAAGCAAAACGGCAATAAACACGCGCAGGGCTACCTTGCCAATGGTACGGGCTGATGCTTTTTTCATAAACGGCCTCCTGATTCAGTAGTACTTGTATTGTACACCCTTCTCTGACTTTTGTCAATAAAAAATCCGCATCCGCCGGGAAAGGAAAATTATTTATAAAAAGTATTTACAAACCATCAAAATGGTAGTATAATAAAATTGAAGATTTTTGTCCACAGGAGGATGTATGAATTACCAACTGATAATCCTGGTTTTTTTATTAGTCTTTACCATTGGCTGCGCGCTGCGTGCCGCCCTTTCCACGGTCAGCAAGAACATTTGCCGTTTTATCTCCATTCCGATCGCCTTTTTGATCTGCTACGCGCTGCAAAGCGGTGGGCTGTTCAGCGCCATCGGTCTTTTTACCGAGGAAATGCTGGCAAAAGACCCGAGCTTTGGTGCCATGCTGGAGGCATCTCCCTATCTACGCGGGCTGATTGAGGGAACGGTAACGGCCATTTCCTCCGCTATCCTCTTCCCCATTGTGTTCGTCGTTCTCTACTTTGTCATCCGCTTGATCCTTTCTCTGACGGTGGGCAAGCTGCTTGCCAAGGCTCTGGAGCGAGAAAATGAAGCCAAGGGCATCGTCATTGCCCGTACAGCCGGCAGCTCTGTTGTTGGTGCTGTTGGCGGCGTCTTCCTTTCTGCCGTCCTGCTGATGCCGATCTTCTATATTTTTTCCTTTGCCTCTGCCGTCGCCGGCTGCGCCCGCATTCCGTGCGAGGAGGAGATTGCCCTGCATGAGGAGCTGGAGATCATTGACGAGACATTTATCGTCCCCTACGAGCAGGCACCTGCCGTTCATTTTTATGAGGCGGTTGGCCTGAAGGGACTGATGTGCCATACCGCAGAGCTTGGCAGTCGTGTGGAGATCGACGGCCACCAGCTCTCCGCCTGCGAGACCATCCGCAATGTGTTGACCCACGTTCCCAACATTTATGTACACATGGAGGCGTGGTCTGTTTCCGATGCCCCCATGGCTGAGGATTTTGTCGCCCTGTCGGATGACCCGTTTGTGTTAGGCATCATCGCTGACATTCTGAGCCATGAGGCAAAGGCCTACGCTAACGGTGAGCCCGGCATCTTCCTGCATCCGGAGGCAGAGCATGAAACCACCTCCTCTTATATTGTAGAGATCTTTGCCAAGACCTACGGTGAATCCACCCATCTGGAAATTGAAAACGACCTGCACACCATTCTGGCAGCAGGCGGCGCACTGGCTGAAAGCAATTTCTTTAACGATTTTACAAGAAGTTTTGAAACCGGCACAGATGGGGACGAGGCGATGGCAAACGTGCTGCTCGCCAACCTCGGCTACGTTGGCCGCGTCATGGATGCGCTCTATGTCTCTGACCCCACGCACAAATTCTCTGACACCATCTTCGATATTCTTCTTGAAAACGATGAGGTACAGAAATTTGTTTCTAAAAAGACCATTGATGATTTGAACAACGCTGTGGAAGCAGGCGAGACGACCTACGAATCCTTCACCCTCTTCCTGCAGGGTCTGATGGGCATCGTTACCAACCAAACAACCACTACCAAGTAAAGGAGTATCGTATGAAATTCTTGAAAACACTTCTTTCGATCACCTCGGTCATTCTCTCAGGCGTCATCATCGCCTCTGCTGTTTTTGTGACAAGCATCTCCTTTGATGGTGAGTCCTTTTTAGAGCGCATCGCTGCCGCTGCTGACCCCACGCATGAATGTGATCTCAACCTTAGCGTCACGACGGGCGGTCAGTTAAACTATGAGAGCGGTATTTACCAAAACGGCGAGCATATTGATCTTGTTGCCACCCCGCAGGCCGGCTACGTCTTTGTTGGCTGGTACGGTGCCGACCATACGCTCATCAGCACCAATCCTGCCCTTTCCTTTTCTGCCCATCATAATCTGGTTCTGAAGGCTGAATTCAAGCCCGCCCCTGCCGGCTCCGGCAATGGAAACGGCAACAGCTCGATTGAAAACCTCCCCTCCGGCGGCACGGGCAGCTCCGGCAACAACGGTGGCCAGATCGGCAATACCGGCAGTACCGGCACCACGAATAAAAACGACCATCACTTCCGTGAGATTTACCAAAACTACAATTCCTCCAATGCTACCATGACGCAGGACATGTTCCAAAACTCACTGGATGTTCTCTTTGATACGGAAAACGAGGAGGCCAAGGAGATCGTTTCCACCCTGATCGGCACATATACCGAAAGCCTTTTCAACCAGATCGAGGACATGAAGTCCAAGGAGGATGAAAACGGCACCCAAGAGGATCTCTTCATGTCGACCGAGCCTGCCGCCTTTGACGCGCTGTACAGCCAGATGGGCAGCATTCTCCAAGAGGGCGAAAACTACCAGCCGGAAGAAGAAGATATCACCAACATGCTGGACTGCGTGACGAAGTCGGATAGCTGCATGTCCACCATTGAATCGGTGGTTGAGGTAGCAAAAGAAAATACCACCCTGATGGACAGCGTCAGCAGCATGCCCGAGGAGGTACAGGAAACCATCTCCAATGCGCTTACCTCCTACTACGAAAACGCCGAGGAAGGCTCGAAAAACCAGACCGTTTGCGAGCAGATCGCCGATCTCTTTGGTATTACGCTTTCCGGCAACACGGATAGTGACAATAACGGTGAAGCGGGCGGTGAAAACGAAAACACACCCGGCACCGGCGATATCGAGATTCCCGACGACATTGAAATTCCGGATGATATCGAAATTCCCGACGATATCGAAATTCCGGATGACTTTGAGATTCCGGATGACATCGAAATTCCCGATGATATCGAGATCCCTGACGGTCTTTGGCCGTAATCAAAAAGGAACAGCCACATGGCTGTTCCTTTTTTGTGTTGGAATTAAAGCAGGCTCTTGTAGAGCGCGGTGATATCCTCGACACTGGTATCCTTCGGGTTGCCGGGGCGGCAAGCATCGTCATACGCGGACTGTGCAAGGAAGGGGATATCCTCTGCCTTCACGATCTCACGCAGGTCAGCGGGAATGCCAACATCCAGCGACAGCTGCTTCACGGCATTGATGGCGGCGGCACGGTATTCATCGACCGTCATGCTCTCGGTGCCCTCTACGCCCATCGCCTGGGCGATATACTTGTACTTATCCCCCGTAGCGGGTGCATTATAGGCCATCACCGTAGGCAGGATGATCGCATTGGCAACGCCGTGCGGGGTATCATACAGCGCGCCGAGCGGGTGAGCCATGGAGTGTACGATACCAAGACCAACATTGGAGAAGCCCATGCCGGCCACATACTGACCAAGGGCCATGCCCTCTCTGCCCTCGTCGGTGTTATCAACAGCGCCGCGCAGGCTCTTGGCAATGATCTCAATGGCCTTGAGGTGGAACATATCCGTCAGCTCCCATGCGCCCTTGGTAATATAGCCCTCAATGGCATGGGTAAGTGCGTCCATACCCGTAGCGGCAGTCAGCCCCTTGGGCATGGTGGCCATCATATCGGGGTCTACCACGGCAAGAACGGGAATATCGTGTACGTCTACGCAGACCATCTTGCGGTTCTTTTCGCTATCGGTAATGACATAGTTGATGGTAACCTCGGCAGCGGTGCCGGCGGTGGTAGGTACGGCAATGATCGGCACGCACTTATTCTTGGTGGGGGCTACGCCCTCCAGCGAGCGTACATCCTCAAATTCCGGGTTGGTGATGATAATGCCAATGGCCTTGGCGGTATCCATAGACGAGCCACCGCCGATGGCAACAATGCTGTCGGCCCCTGCGGCACGGAAGGCGGCAACGCCGGCCTGCACGTTTTCAATGGTGGGGTTGGGCTTGATCTCCGAGAAGACGGTGTAGGCGATACCGGCCTTATCCAGCAGGTCGGTCACCTTCTGCGAAACGCCAAACTTGATCAGGTCCGGGTCGGAAACGACCAGCACCTTCTCAAAGCCGCGCGCCTTGATCTCCTCCGGGATAGCGGCAATGGCACCCTTGCCATGATAAGAGGTCTCGTTCAATACAAATCTGTTCATGGGTATTCTCCTTTTCATAATGGAAATGGGATACTAACCTTATTGTACTCTACTTTTTTATGTTTGTCAAGATTTTATCAGGCTTTTATTTCTGCCTTGTCCTGCCAAGAAGATCGTCATACAGCCAAAGCACCGTATAGCGATCCTTTAAGTCCTTGGCAAAGAAGCGCGCGTCAGCGATCTTCTCTTCCCCATAGAGGGCGATAAAATCGTCGTGCCGCAGTCCCGCGCGGGTGAGCAGGTCAAGCAGCTCATCGGCTGTTGGGCCGTTTGCCAGCAGGCGGCGCACCTCGTCCCATTTTTCACAATAGGCGGCATGGCGGCGGGTAACCGCTTCATCGGTATACCAGCCAAGGCGTTCCTGCAGGGCAAGCACCTCGGGGGCTACGCTGCCGTAAATGCGGGTAATCTCACGTTCGTAGGCGGCACGATCAAGCAGGCGTGGGGCGGGAACAGGTGCCTCCATGTTAGCAAGCTGCTCGCGCAGGCGGGCAGTCTCGACTGCCGAGTGGAAGACATCTACTCCGTGCGGCAAATAAGGCTCATGCCGCACAATCCCCACGATCTCAAAATAATGCGAGAGGTGATGCTCACTGCCCGAGGCGGGGCGAGAATTGCCAACGTAAGCCATCAAAATACCAACGGCAACCAACGCCTCCATCAGTGCCCCGATCGTCTCGGGCGAGCGAGAAGCGAGGCCATCCGTCAGGCGAACCGTCTTTTCAACCGCCTCATAGGTAGCATCCAGCACGGTGGGGCAAAGATATTCGTCAAACAGCAGATTGGCCAGCTTCCAATCCGAGAGACAAGAATACTTGCCAATAATATCGCCATAGCCCGCTGCGATCATCTCGGCGGGGGCGGCGCACAGCACGTTTGTATCAGCAATGATGGCACGCGGCACGGCGGCTGAGAGCGTGACCTTCATTCCATCAAGAATCAAAGCCGCACCAACAGATGCGTAGCCATCCATCGACGGTGCGGTGGCCACAATGTAATAGGGCAAGCCGGACACAAAGGAAACGTGCTTGCAAAGGTCATTGATCACGCCCGAGCCAACGCCGAGAATCAGATCTGTTTCCGATGTGACACGCGCCTTCATCTGTGCAATGGCCTTTTCGTTCGGTACCAGCACCTGTCCCGGCTCGGTATGATAGAGAAGCTCGTCTGCCACGCGCATGCCAAGCAGCGTGCGCACCTCGCCCCCTGCAACGGCATAGGTATTTTCATCGGCAACCAACAGAATGTGTCGATACCCCTCTGTCAAGCGGGGCAGCTCGGAAAGAACGCCCGCGCCAATGACCACATCATGAATCGGGCAAGTGTGGCTACGCCCGCAGGCACATTGCGAAATCCCGCGCAAAAGCTCTGAAACCGTCATGTTGTCGCCTCCTTTGTCAGTAAATCGCCAAGCGCCTCACGCAGGCGAGTATAATCATCTACCTTGATAAAGCGGATATCCGACAAGTAAACCGACTCATCGTTTCCGCCGGGACCGTAATCGTCCCCCACAAAGACGATCTCCTCATGAAGGATGCCATGCTCCTTGGCGTAGGCATCTAACGCATAGAGCTTATCGTAGGGGCGCGGTGCCATATCGAAGGAGGAGGAGCCGCCCACAAACACCGTATATTCGGGGAAGGTGGCCACTACCTCGTCATAGATCGCGCGGCGTTTTATACGGTCGGGGTCAAAGGCCAGCTTGTCTGCCTGTAGGGCCTCTGTGCCAAGGATGGCAAAGGTCACACAGCCAGAGGGGTGAAACTCGACGCTGGCACCGCGATAGGCAGTAAAGCCATGCTTTGTGCGCAAGGCATCTACCCTCTCGTTGATCGAATCACGGTCTACGGGAAAGATCAGATCACGCACGGTGCGCAGCCCACCCGTCTCTTTGTCGTAAACCGCCGCTTGCAGGCCGTAGTTGCCGATGATATCCAAGGGGTATTCCCCCATTTGGCGAAAGATGCGCGCGCATTGCCCGGCCCCCACCATCAGCAGCGTGTAGCCGCGCGCAGCCAGCTCGTCCAGCACGGCGCGATTTTCTTTTTCAAGCGGTGTTTTATGCTGGGTCAGCGTACCGTCTAAATCAAAGGCGATGAGTTTTATCATTTACTTATGGTATCCTTTTTTTCTCAATATAGCAAGTATTTCATCCGCATTATTGCAGGTGATAAGCGAAGCGCCGCACTGGATTGCCATATCAACGCCCTCCTCATCCTTGACGGCGGCACCAACCCAAGGATCAACACCGTGGGCACGCATCTCTTCACATTCCGCCGGGGTCGCTATATTCAACGGTGCATTTACCTGGCTGAACATACAGCAGCAGTAAGCATAGCTGGTCGGATCAATGGTATACTCCCGCATAAAGCTGAAGGGGAAAAAGATGTGCTGACGGTACGTTTTTCCGTACTTTTTATAAATGTACTCATGAAGCTTTGCCATCCAGGTATTGATGACAATGCGGTCGCGGAAGCCGTATTTCTCTACCATGGCCAGCGTCCTGTCACAGACATCGTACGCCAGCTGCTCGCATGATGGAAGAGGTACCACTTTAAGTTCCAAATCAAGCGTCAGTCCGGGAACATCCTTTACAAGCTCCATCAATTCACGCAGGGTTGGAATGCGCTCACCGTTTCCCGCATCCAGCTTGCGGAGCTCCTCAAAGGTAAAATCATACACATAGCCGGTACCGTTGGTAGTCCTATCCACCTGCAGATCATGAATCAGAACAAGCTCCCCATCCTTGGTCACCTGGATATCAGTTTCAATCTGATCAACCCCTGCTTCCAGCGCGGCACGAAAGGCCGATATCGTATTCTCAGGATATTGGGAACACAATCCGCGGTGTGCCGCGACATAGATATTATCCTTTCCCTGTTTCCAATAGTTCATAAACAATCTCCTTTATCGTATTGACAAGCGCAGGCTTATCGTTTATAATTATAATACATTTGATCGTTATCTGTCAACCTGTGGCTATTTTTTTGAAAACGATCACAATTCGATCAATTTTGGAGCTAAGAACCATGAAGAATGCAAGGCAACGGAACATTTTGGCGATATTACAAAAAGAGAGCTTTTTATCCGTGCGAGAGTTGAGCATGCGCCTGTTTGCCAGCCAGCCAACTATCCGCCGCGATTTGGATTTCTTAGAGAAAAACGGCTATGTGAGGCGCAGCCATGGCGGTGTAACAGCGGCAGACGGTAGGGTTAACACGCCGGTCCCATTCCGCCGCGGAATTATGACCAAGGAAAAAACCGCCATCTGCGAGTTAGCTGCCACGCTACTCCAGCCAGAGCAGCTGATCTTTATAGATGCCTCTACCACGGCGTTTTTTCTTTCTCATTTTTTACGGCGGGAGCAAAAAATCACCGTTGTTACTAACGGCATTACGCTCTGCCGTACTTTGTCTGAAAAACAGGTACAGGTGTTTTCAACAGGCGGCAGACCAATACGCGAATCCGAGGCCTTTGTAGGCAATCTTGCCGAGCGAGCGGTGGGTACATTTTTTGCGGATTGGATGTTTTTTTCCTCCTCTTCTCTTGATCAAGGCGGTGTCATTTCCGATTATTCGGAGGAAGAAACCTCCCTGCGTCTCGCCATGCGGCAAAGAGCGGAAAAGATCGTATTTCTTTGCGATTCTAAAAAGTTTGCAAGCCGCTCGGCCTTTGAAGTGCTTACCTTGTGCGAGGTGGATTACTTTATTACCGATCAACCAATCCCCCAAGACCTGGCACAGAAGTGTGGTCTTACCATAGCCGTTCAAGAAAAGGACGCTCTGATGTATCAAAGAAAACAATAGAAAAAGGGAAGAACATCTTCCCTTTTTTCTTTACAAATACCCGCGCATATCCACGGCAAGCTGCTCTTCCAAATTGATGAGGCGCTTGGCAATATCCTTGGTCTGCTCGTCGGCTGCCTCATACTGATTGAGATAGCGATTGAGCGACTTGACGCCCATATTGCACCCATCCGTCATCAAATCGGCGATCGTTTTATCCGATTGGTGCATGGCCAGCTTCATATTGGTCTTCATCCAGGACATTCCTTCCGCAATGGGGCTGGGATTCTTACCATCGTCATGAAAGCGGTCAAGTGCCTGCTGAATCTCGCGGTCAAGCGTGTTATGCTCATCCTTACAGGCATTGAGGCGACTTTTCATCTTGTCAGACTTAACATAGTCAATGACGTCATCAATCGATTTCACGCCCATTTTGACCCCGGCGTCACACTCACGCAGCAATTTAATGGTATCTTGTTCAATCATCCTTGTATCTCCTTTTTGTACTGCCAACAGTATACCGCAAAAAGGCTATGTCTATACAAAAAGCGGAGCATAACGCTCCGCTTTTTCTTTGCAATTATTCTTCTTCGCGACGGCGACAAGCCACAAAGCCCGTACCAAGCGCCAGAAGTGCCATGACGGCATATACGCCACCGCTAATCGTAGAGCCGCAGCCGCCACCATTGTTACCAGTAGCGGTATACACAGCCTGGAAGGTCACGTTGCCGCTGACCGTCATGCCCTCGGTATACCCCTCCCACACGCCGGTATGGCCGTTCTTTGCGGGTACGGCGGGTGCGGTAATCGGTGCACCATAGGCAAGCGTGGTCTCGGAAACGACGGTACCGTCAGAAACAAACTTGACCGTATAGGTTGAAGGAACCGTTTCGGCAGTTACAAGATAGGTGGTATCCCCCGTCAGACGCATACCCTTTTCATAATTCAGATAGGCTGTGATGGTATGGGTACCGCTTGCATCGGTGATAACCGAGCCGGTAGGCGGAATGACGATCGAGCCGTATGCAGCCGTTCTTTCATAGTAAACCTTACCGTTTGCATCAACAAAACGATAGGTAAAGGTGTTCGGCGCGAGATCATAAACCGCGCGGGCAATCATACTGCCCTGCTCGGGCAACGGATCTGCCACACCATCGCCATTGAGATCCCAACCGGCAAAGGTATAGGTACCTTTTTCATCGGTATAGCTTTGCATAACCTCCGGCACGACCGGCTTGCCATTCTGCGCAAAGGTGGTGGTGATGTATTCACCCTCTGCATCGTAGAAGGTAGAGAAGCCGGTAGACAGCATCTCGTTCATCTCGTCTACCGTGCAACCGAAGGAGAAGCCACCGCCAAGATAAAGCTCCTTTTCCAAGATCGTACCGCTCTTGGTGCGATGGAAATACAGCTTCAGCACATCAAACGGCTCGGAGGCCGTTTTCGGTGCAAAGGTAGCGGTGGGAATGACCATCCAACCGGTAAAGCCGGCGGGAAGGGATACGTCGGTATCGATGTTCTTTGCGCTTACCTTTCCATCTTCAGAAACAAAATAAATGAGTCCATTGACCGTTTCGCCGACAAGATGCGAGAAATCCTTGCCCTTATACAGGCTGAAGCTGTAAGAGCCGGTCGCACCGGGCGCATCGATCCAAATTGCGTAACCGACAGGAGTATTTTCTGCCTGCGGAAGCGCGAGGTTGAGTTGGGCACCATACTGATAATCCTTGACACCATCCCACACAACATGGGCTGCGTTGCCGGTGGGCGAGCCGGGATGAACACAATTCTCCGCATGAAGGATCAAACGCCCCTGATAGCTCATGTAATAAGAAATGCTGTCGGTCGTACCATCAAAGAACAGCTCGACCTGCGAGGTAGGATAGAAGATCGCGGTAGCGGTAAAATCAGCCGTGATGCCTGTGGTAGGCAGTTCATCGGGGCTGCCGTCACCATTCAGATCCCAGCCGGCGAAATAATCGCCTGCGTGATAGGTGGGCGCAAAGTTGGGAGCCTTGATCGTTGTACCGGAGGCAACCTGCCCCTTCTCGATCACATAGCCGTCTTTATCGATGAAGGTATAGGTAAGCTTGCCCTCCTCCTTCAAAATGGCGACAGCAGTCATGTCCCCCTCGACAAATTCGGGCAGCTGCTCGGCTGCGCCATCGCCGTCAAGATCCCAACCAAAGAGATTCTTGACACCGGGAATACGGAGTGCCGCGCCGTAGCCGGCCGTCATTTTACGCAGCTCCTCTCCCTCTGCCCCGATAAAGGTATAGGTATACTCACGGGGGGTAGGCGTATAAACAGCCGTTGCATTCAGATTGCTCGTCAGCGCGGTAGGCAGCTGATCCACAGCACCGTCACCGTTGAGATCCCACCCGGCAAAGGGGTAAGAATACTGTGCATCCGACGCTTTCGTGGGCGCGGTAGGAATGGTAGGCACGCCACCCTCGGCAACGCTGCCCTGCAGCAAGAGCCCACCGTTTTCATCATAGAAATAATAAGAGCATTTGCCCTTTTCTGCATACGCCATATTGGGAATGACCACGTCTCCCTCCGGCACCCATTTGCCGGAAGCTGTTATGCCGCGGTAAATCACACCTCCTTCATACACATCAACAATGTAGTAGGAGGGAGTATTGAACACACCTGTATTACTAACCAAGCCGGGCTGGTTGATATAATAGCTGCCCGCATCCTCATAGACAAACGCGCTGCCAAAGCCGTAGTGACCATGACCGGAGGAAACGACCGTGGAGGGATGCCGCGCAATGACCTCTTCAAAGGTGTAGGGCGAATCGGCATCCTCAATCACGCGAGAGGCATATTGATGAATGAAGACAAACTGCGGCTTGCCACTTTGATCCTGGGAGAGTGTTTCGTCCAGCCACGCAATATTCTCCGCAGACAGACAGCAGTCGTCTGTTGCCCATTTTGCAGGATTCATGAAAACGAAGTGATAACCGTTGATCCAGGTATCGTGGCAAAGCGTTTCTACCCCTTCCTGCTCCAAATACATTTCTACGGCGGGAGCATACGAGGACTTGCTGTAGCCAAGTGCCCACGGGCCACGGATGTCGTGATTGCCAAGAATACTGGTGATCTTGATCTGCTCGCCCTTGGAATCGACGAAATCGTGATTCTTTACAAAGGCATAGTAGTTGTCAAGATCACTATAGCTTTGATCGGAAGGACACAGACCGTTATCAGACAAATCACCGGTCACAAAAATACCGATCGGATCGGGATTGTACTGCAGCAGATTGCTGATTGCGGAACGAATCGTACCGGTATTATTATTGTTGGTAATATGTACATCGGAAAAGACCGCAAAGGTCATCACTAAGCCTGTCTCTTCAATGAAGCCGTATTGGAACTGCTGCATATACGCCGCATGCTTTTCTGCCACCTCTTCCATCAGGACAGAAATCATTCCCGCGTCCATCTCCTTCATATCCAGCTGATAGGCAGCATATTCTACCAGCATCTGACCACGAATGGCGCGTTGCTTATCGTTTTTCGGCTCGAGCGCCTCGGCGATCGCGATATAGTCCTCTATGGTCGCGGTCGCCCCCTCCTCTGCCGCAGCGGGAAGCACCAGCAGGGGAAGCGAGAGGAGCAGCATACATGCTGCCAGCAAGCCGGCAAGAATTCTTTGTTTCATCACAAGGATCCTTTCTTTATTTTGGTTTCATGACTATTGTATCACGGTTTTTAGACGAAGTCAACAAGAGAGACAGGAAAATCCTATGTCTTTCTGTTAAATTTTAACGACACCAAAGGCGTTGAGCACCGAGGAGATCAAAATCAACAGAATGCAAACAGGTGCTACATAACGGATCATCACCGAGAACAATCGCTTCGTACGGAAGAGGCCGCTTTCCTCCACCTCCTCGATCAACGGCTTGGGGGTGAGGAAAAATCCAATAAGGATACAGGTGGCCAAGGCTACGATGGGCATCATCACGCTATTGCTGATGAAATCAAAGAAATCGAGCAGCTGCATGCCAAGCAGGCGCACATCCTTCCACACACTGTAACCGAGCGACGAGGGCAGACCCAGCAAAAACGCGCCACCCAACACCAGCATACAGCATGCTTTTCTTGAAATTTTCAGCTTGTCAATGATGACAGCAACGATCGTCTCCATGAGCGAGATGGCAGAGGTCAGCGCGGCCAGCAGCACCATCAAAAAGAACACCGCGCCAAGCACCGCGCCGCCCGGAATGGTCTCAAAGATCTTTGGCAGCGTCACAAACATCAGCCCGGGGCCTTGCCCAAGCGCACCCTCGTCGCCGCCCGAGAAGGCAAAGACGGCTGGCACGATCATCAGCCCCGCCAGAAAGGCAATGCCGGTATCAAACAGCTCAATCTGATGGGTGGATTTTTCAATGCTGATATCTTTTTTCATATACGAGCCAAAGGTGACCATAATTCCCATGGCAAGCGACATGGAATAAAAGAGCTGCCCCATGGCGGCCACCACAGTCATGATTGAAAACTTAGAAAAATCAGGCGTGATATAGTAAAGAACGCCCTGCCAAGCACCATCCATGGTGGCGATGGTATAGATCACAATAAAGAGCATCAGCACCACCAGCATGGGCATCATCACCTTGCTGACCTTTTCAATACCCTTCTGCACGCCAAACAGCACGATGAGCGCGGTGACAGCCATAAAGACGGCAAACCACAAAATCGGTTCTCCGGGCGTGGCGATGTAATAATTAAAATAATCCTTACCTGCCATGCTGCCCGCTTCACCTGTCAAAAAGCCGACAAAATACTTGAGCACCCAGCCACCGATGACCGAATAGTAGGGCATAATGATGATCGGCACAAGGGATGCAAGAATGCCAATAAAGGAAAACCGCCGATCAAGTGAGCGGAAGGCAGTGATCGGGCTTTGCTGCGTTTTACGCCCGATGGCGATCTCTGCCACCATCAGCGAAAAGCCGAAGGTCAAGGACAGGATGATATACACCAAAAGAAAGATGCCGCCGCCGTACTTGGCCGCCAGATAGGGAAACCGCCATATATTGCCAAGGCCCACGGCAGAGCCGGCCGCCGCCAGCACAAAGCCGATTTTTCCGGTAAAGGAGCTTCTGTTACTACTCATTGTTCTCTCCATAACATGTATTTGATCGTTTTCACGTTTGATTATTATAACACATTTGCTCGCATAATACAATCCAAAGGTGGAAAGTTCTTCTTATATTGTTCCATCCCGCCGTATCTCGCGTGGTGAGCGGCCCGTCTCACGCCGCAGCACACTACGAAAATAGGTAGCCGAGCAATAGCCAAGCCGATCGGCGATCTCCTCGATCGGCAGATCGGTGGTGCGCAGCAGCAGCTCGGCACGCGTTGCCTGCTTTTTATGCCAGGCAGCAAGCGGCGTGCAGCCCTCCTCCGCGCGAAAGGCGGCAAACAGCCCGGACTCGCTGACGCGGCAATGCCGCGCGAGCGCGGCGGCCGAAAAACGCTCGGCACTCTCCATATAGGTCAGGGCACGGTCCACCGTTTGCCTTGCGCGGCTGACAGAGCGTGTCTCCATATGTAGCAGCACGGCAGAAAGAAAGAGGAAAAACCGCCCAAGCGTCTCGTAATTGACCGTCATATCGTGATCGGTCAGCGCAAAAAAGCGCTCTTTTACGGCAGGGGACATGGCGATTTTTTGCAAGGGGTACCGCTCCTCCCCCTGCAAAAAGTGATCAAAACCGAGCGAATCAAAGCAGATCTCCGGCTCGCCTGACCAAAAGGACTGATAGTGACAATCGACAGGGATATAAAACAGCTCCCCCTCCTCCACCTCTACCGTGCGAGAGTCGCAAACCAAGCGCACACGACCGCGGCGCATATATCCGAAATAATGCGGGTGAACGATGCTGCGCGCATCGGTATAATGCGTGCCGTGCCGCGTGAAACGGAGAAAGCGGTAGTTGCTGCGGTATATTGGTCGTTCCATAGGAGAAAAGCATCCTTTCTTTGCAGGATTTTGGTTGTTTAATTACAGTATAGCATCTTTTTTTCTCTTGTCAAGATGGTACAATAGAATCAAAACAATCCTTTTTGAGGAGGCTACCATGAAAAACAAGCAAATCGTATTTACAGCTCCGGGATGTGTTGAGCTGCTGGAGAAGGACATCCCCACACCGCGCGCGGACGAGGTCGTGGCCAAGCTCGCCTTCTCTACCATCAGTAGCGGAACAGAGCGCGCCAACCTGGCAGGCGTTGTCAACGTTTCCCGCGAGATCACGGATGGAAAGGCACACTTTCCCCGCTATGCGGGCTATAGCTCGGCCGGCGTGGTCGTAGCGGTGGGGGAAGGCGTTCGTAGCGTGAAACCCGGCGACCGTGTTGCTCTTTCTTGGAGCGTACACAGCAACTACACCTGCGTCAAGGAGGAATTTGTTCACCTCTTGCCGGATAATGTGAGCTTTGAAGAGGGTGCTCTCGTACAGATCGCCACTTTCCCGCTGGCGGCGATCCGCAAGTGCGCCTTGGAGATCGGTGAGTCTGCCATCGTGATGGGCGTTGGCGTGCTTGGTATGATGGCGATTCAACTACTACGCGTAGCAGGAGCTGCGCCGATCATCGCGGCAGACCCGGATGAAGGGAAACGCAAGCTGGCGCTCACGCTGGGGGCAGATTACGCGCTGGATCCCATGGCCCCCAACTTTGCCGAGGAGGTCAAGCGACTTTCGCACGGCGGCATTCGCGTAGCCATTGAGGTGACAGGCGTTGGCGTGGCACTCAACCAGGTCTTGGACTGCATGCAGCCCTTTGGCCGCGTTGCCCTGCTTGGCTGCACGCGCAATTCCAATTTCACCGTGGACTATTACCACAAGGTACATGGCCCCGGCATTTCGTTGATCGGCGCGCACACGCTGGCGCGTCCGACCAAGGAATCCTCACACGGGCTGTGGACAACGCATGACGACTCGATGGCACTCTTGCACCTGATTGCAGGTGGACGGTTTTCGCTTGCTTCTCTTGTCAGCGAAACACACAAGCCGGAGGAGGCGCCTGCGGTCTATCAACGTCTGCTGACCGAAAAGACCTTCCCCGTTGTACAGTTTGATTGGAGAGATGACGCATGAAAAAAATAAGAATCGCCCAGATTGGCGTGAACGGACACAGCCATGGGCTTGACATAATGAATACACTGCGGAAATACAGCGACCTGTATGAGGTGGTGGGATACGCCCTGCCCGAGGGCGAGCGAGAACGCCTACCAAGCAAGCTGTCCTGCTTTGAAGGCCTTCCCGAGATGACGGTGGAGGAGATCTTACATGATCCTACCATTGAGGCGGTCACCGTAGAGACCGACGAGATCTACCTGACCAAATACGCGCGTATGGCGGCCGAGGCAGGCAAGCACATCCACATGGAGAAACCGGGTGGGCGCGAGCTTGCCGAATTTGAGGCACTGATTGAAGCGGCAAAAAAGAGCGGCAAAACGCTGCATCTTGGCTATATGTACCGCTACAATCCGTTTGTGATTGAGCTATTGGAGGAAGTTCGGCGCGGCGAGCTTGGCAAGATCAGCTGTGTGGAGGCGCAGATGAACTGCATCCATCCCAAAGAGACGAGAGAGTGGCTGGGCAATTTCCACGGTGGGATGATGTTCTTTCTCGGTTGTCACCTCATCGACCTGATCCTACAGCTACAAGGAGAGCCTAAGGAGATCATTCCGCTGAACAAGTGCTCCGGCTTTGACGGCGTCACGGCGGAGGATATCGGCATGGCGGTGCTGGTGTATGAAAACGGGGTTTCCTTCGCCAAGACCAGCGCGGTCGAAGTCGGCGGTTTCCGCCGCCGCCAGCTGGTGGTAGCGGGTGAGAAAAAGACGGTGGAGCTGAAGCCCTTTGAATATTATGAATTTCCGTTGCTGTACACTGACCGCACGACCTACACGGTACACGATTGGAACACCGATGGCACACATGACCGCTCAAACGGCGGCGGGCGCTACGACGACATGATGCAGGCCTTTGCCGCCATGGTGCGCGGAGAAAAAACAAATCCCTGCACGCCGGACTACGAGCTGATGCTCTATAAAACGGTTTTGCGTTGCTGTGGCGTGACCATATAATAAACAGAAAAAAGTCCGATTAAATCGGACTTTTTTCTATTCGAATCACCCGCCATGCGTCAATCAATCGATCAAGCGAGACAGCGGCATTGGCCGGGCTAGTGGAAGGTAGACAAACAGCTTCTATCCCGATTTGCGGTAAAATCAGCTTTTTATAATATTTCTCCGCCGTTTTACCGTTGACGAAGATCGCCCCGATCGGGTTACTTTGAAGAATCGGGCGCAGGTCGTTGGCCTGCACGTCTTTTACACTACTATCCGCGCTGCCCGCGATGCGACAGGAAGCGATCGCATCCCACAACGCGATATGATGGCGATGTAAAAATGCCCGTTTTTCCTCTACCGTTTGCGGCAGGTCATCCCCCATCACAGCAGCCAGCACGCGCCAAAAGCGGTTTTGCGGGTGCCCGTAAAAATAGGCGGTCGCACGGGAGGCGACTGACGGAAAGCTGCCGAGTATCAAGATTCTTGCCTGTCCGTCATGCTCCGGCGGAATGGGGTGTACGATTTTTTCATACTGCATCAAAAGAAATTCGTATGCAGATACTCGCTGCTCTTTTTCAAGCTTTCAAACGGGTCGCCCGGGCAGGTATCCTGCTCGACAACAAAGTGCTTCACGCCCGTGTTGATCGCGGTCTCGATGATGCCCTCCCAATACAGATTGCCGTTACCGATCTCGGTGATAAACTGCGGCGGCTCGTTTCCGTCGCACTTGGCCATATCCTTGAGGTGAAGAATATCGACACGCCCCTTGCACTTTTCAATCCATTCACGCACATCCCCGCCGCCGTGCTGTACCCAATAGGTATCCAGCACGAAACCGGTGTTGACGGGATCCATCCCCTCCAGCAGCATATCCATAATCAGCTTGCCGTTCAGACGGCGGAATTCATGGCTGTGGTTGTGGTAGGTGAAGGTAAAGCCACGCGCACGGATCTTGCTTGCCAGCTCATTGGCGCGGTCGATAAAGGCGGTGTATTCCTCAACCGTCGTCTTGAAGCAGCCGCCAATCCCCATGATCTTGGTGCCAAGCAGATCATGGTTATCCATCATCAGCTCGGTCTCCTCACACATGCGGTCAAAATTGTCATGCGTGCCAACAATCGTCAGCCCCGCCTCGCGCGCAAGACGCCCAAACACATCATAGGGAACAGCGCAGCCTGCGGTCTGCACCTCATCATAGCCCAGCTTTTTCAGCTTTTCAAAGCTGACCTTGATGTCCTCCTCGGTCTTCATAAAGTCACGAATGGTGTACAGCTGTACGCCGATTTTTTCCAGTCTTTGCATGGCAAAGTCCCTCCAGCTCTTTTTTGTTCAGTATAGCACAGCGCACGAAAAAAAGCAATGCTTTTTACTCTTTTTCCAGCGCGAACCGCACACGGCGGGTAGGAATATCGGCCTCCTCCACGCATATACGGATGCGGTCGCCAATGCGATAGATCGTATCCGTTGAGCGGAGCGAAAGATTTTTCTCATCATAGAGGAAGCTGCCCGGCAGCGCGGCAAGCGGAATCAGCCCCTCGCAGGTGTTTTCCAGCTCACAGAACATACCAAACGAGGTGACCGAGGAGATCTGCGCGTCAAAGCATTCACCGACATGCTTGGCCATATACAGGGTCTTATACAGTGCTTCAATCTCCCGCTCGGCATCCAGGGCACGCAGCTCACCCTCGCTTGCCGCCTCGGCGGCGCGGCGGGCGTAAGAGGTATATGTCGCCGGCACCTCACCATCCAGCAGCACCGCCTTGACCATACGATGCGTCGCAAGATCAGACAAGCGACGAATGGGCGAGGTGAAATGACTGTAAAGCGGAATACCAAGGCCAAAATGCCCTGTCGCTTTATCGCTGTATTCTGCCTTGGCCATGGCGCGCAGCATGGTATAGGAGACGGCGTTTTCGATCCCCTTCTCGCTTGCCTCCTCCAAAAGGGCGGCAAAATCAAGGCCGGAAAGCTGCTCTTTTTCCTTTTGCAGGGGCTTGGTATTCAGCCCGAGGTTATGCGCATAAAGAATAAAATCGGAAAGCCTCCCCGCCTCCGGCTTATCGTGCACGCGGTAAACGCAGGGGTAATTCTTACCGTGCATCAGCATGGCAACCCCTTCGTTGGCGGTGAGCATAAACTGCTCGATCATGCGCTCGGCCTCTCCGCGCTCACGGCGCAGAATATCGGTCGGCTCGCCTCCTTCATCTAACAGGATGACTGCCTCCGGCCGCTCAAAGGAGAGCGCGCCGCGCGCACGGTTGCGCTTTTCAAGAAGGCGGTACAGCTCCCGCATTCGTGCAAGCGAGGGCATGACCGAAGCATACTTTTTGGCAAAGGGAGAACGCTTGCCTTTTTCAAAGAGATCATTGACCTCTTCATACACGCCGCGCACGCGGGAACAGATGATGCTGCGCGTGATGCGGGTAGAGCGAATGATCCCCTTCTCATCCAAGGTCATGACGGCAGAAAGGGCGTACTTTTCCTCTCCCGCGTTCAAGGAGCAGGCACCGTTCGAGAGTGCCTTTGGCAGCATGGGAACGACTTGATCGATAAAATAGATGCTGGTGCCGCGCAGCATGGCCTCGGCATCTAAGGCAGAGCCGGGCGTAACGTATTCGCTGACATCGGCTATATGCACGCCAAGCAGCCAGCCGCCATCCGGCAGACGGCGCAAGGAGACGGCATCGTCCAAATCCTTTGCCCCTGCCCCGTCAATGGTGAAGATCACCTCATGGTCACGCCGCACGCGCCCCTCGTCTGATAGGGGTCGGGCTGCCCTTTGCTCTGCCTCCTCCTGCACGGCAGCAGGAAACGCGACGCGAACGCTTTGCGCGGCCAGCACCGCCTCGTAATTGGCGGCGCGATCATCAGCCGGCCCAAACACGCGCACCACATGCCCACGCAGCCCGCGTGAGGTGTTTTTTTCCAGCTCTACCTCTACCTTATCCCCCGCGCGAGCCTTGCCCGGCCCTGGTAGGGTAATCTCCTCGGGGATGCGGCTGTCATCCGGCTGCAGATACCAGTAGGTGTAGCTACGACGACCATAGCCGCCCTCGCCCCGTGTCAGCGTACCGATCACGGTGCGATGTGCCGCTGTTAACACAGTAAGCACCTCACCCTCGGTCTTCTCCTCGGCCACGCCGTCTCGATAGGAGGTGTAGGCGTGGTAGCGCACGCGCACGCGGTCACCATCCAACGCGCCCCCCGTATAGGCGGCAGGAATAAAGATGTCACCATCACGCGCATCTGTCCCCTCCGGCGTGACAAAGCCAAAGCCACGGCTGGTACCGTGAAAAACGCCCTCTATGATCTTATTTTCCCGTACCGGGCGCGAATGGGCCGCCTGCGCATGGCGCGCAAGTGCCGACGCACGGGCAAATTTTCGTTTTTCTGCCGCGGTGCGACAGTCATCCACCCCGGCAAGATCAGGCTGCTCAAACCGATCACGGCGGGCACGCTTTTTCTCCTCCTGCCGGCGGCCTACCTTTTTTAAAAACTTCTTTTTATTTTTTTCGTACTTCTTCATAAAACCTCCTTCATCCCGTGCCGAAAAAAGAAAGCCGACGAAAATCGTCGGCATTTCTTTTTACTTATCGGTCTTGTTCGTGGTATCCTCTACCTTCTGCAGCTCGGAAACCTCCAACTGCTGATAGGGAGAATAGACCCAGTTGTTGTTCGAGTAAGTGGTGGAGAACTTCGCATCGGGCTGCAGGATATACAGCACCAACACTGCCAGCACAAACACGATACCGAAGATCGTTGTGGCAATAGAGAGCTTTTTGTTCATGCTCTTTGCCTTTTCTTTGCCGAAAAAGGTCTCTGCGCCACCGGCAATGGCACCGGAAAGGCCATGAGCCTTACCCTGCTGCATCAAAACAGCAGCAACCAGAAATACGCCGAGGGCGAGCAATGCAATTTGAAAAATCAGTACAACAGTGTCCATGATAAAACCGTTTCCCTAACAAGAAACCTTTCCTTCCTCTTTTGCTTATGTACACGGCTTTTCGCCTAAAAAGGCACAGCCGAGACTTGCGATACGAATATTATAACACAAGAATTGCACAATTGCAAGAGGTAAATGATATTTTTTTAGAAATTATAATTTTCCGCTCTTGATCTGGGCGGTAAGCAACGCATCACAGCTCTTTTCGCTAAAAATGCGGGACATGATCAGCTTAGCACCCATCGCACGCAGCGCGTTGACCGAGGGCAGCGGCATGTCAGCAAATTCGGTGGTGTTGATCTGCTTGGATTTCGAGATGATCTGATAATATTTGCCGTAGAGCGAGGAGTTCAGCACAACATAGAGACCGTAAACCATATTAAAATCCATCTCGCGGTCATCGGCGTAGTCTATGTAGTTGAGCTTGTTATGTGTGCTGATGTAGCGCGCCTTGGGCAGGTTGGAGGCAAGATACACGCCACAGAAGAGAGCCTTTTTATCGCTCTTGGCGGGCACACGCTTGATAAACAGCATGTTTTTATTCTTTTGCATAAGCGAGGGCACCTCGGGCAAGAGATACTGATTCTTGACAGCGGGATGCGGGAAAGCCACCTGACCAAGCTGAATGCTGTTGGGATGGATGAGCGGGATCGCCCCGTCGCCCGGCTCGCTGCGCAGCAGATTCGGATGGCGGGATTCCAGCGTCAGACCCGTCTTCATCCGCAGGCCAAGTGAGGAGAGCGTGCAGGGGAAGGCGGCGATGGTCTGCATAACAGCCTCATCATCCTCACCCTTCAGCAGCAAGAGAGATTTTTCCTCTCCGCGAACCACGTCACCATACTCGCGCTCGCGGTCATCGCACAGCGCAACCTCTTCCCCATAGGAGGCAGTAAGACGGATGGTGGCAGGATTTTCATCCGTATTTTTCACAAGCAGGATCATATTCTTTCGCGCATCGTCCGTCTGACGCTCGCTCTGTGCGCGATTGAGGAAGAGATGCACACGAGAAAGCGGCGCGCGCTCGAACATATAATTGCGGATCTTGCCAAGATAAGCACCCGTAGAGAAGACAACGGGCAGCAGCATCACCGCCTCGCCATTCGGCGCAAGAGATGCGGCAGCTGCGGCGGCAAAGAGATAGCAAAGATCGGTCTCACCACTACACAGGCGGCGACAAACGGCATACTCCTGACGATCGCTCTTCATCAGCTCACGGGGCGCGTTCATCACGACCAGATCGTAGTAGGTCTTATCCAGCATGGCAACGTGCGGATCATCCGGCGTCATTTTGCCCTGTGCCAGAATATAGTTTTCCTCTTTGACGGTATAATATACGCGTACCTTATAATCATGGTAGCACTTTTTGCGAATGCGCTCCAGATTATCCTTCAGCATCGGCAGAAAATCGGCAGAGGTCTCGTAGCAATCGAGCACGATCTCCTTGGTTTTTCCACCCTTGGCCAGCCGCTCGATCACAGCGGCGGAAAGAATGCCGGTACCCGCACCGGGATCCAGCACGGTAACGCGCTCCTTTTCGGGCAGGGATAGCATGTCCGCCATAAACGCGGCCTGCTCCTTTTTGGTAAAATAGCGTCCGAGACGCACATTTTCTTCCTTTACCTTGTTTCGGACAAGCTTTTTGGTATTGCGCACGGCAAGACTAAGCATAGGCACCTCCGCAAATTTACGGGAAAACCCGTCATTTTTTCTAAATTATAGCATAAAATTGCGGCAGATGCAATAGCGGATAAAGATATTTTTACAATCTTCTTGCAAAAAATCGTCGAAAATGCTATACTAATAACAAAAAAGAGGAACGGAGCGGGCATCCCATGGAAAAAACACGGCAAATACGCATTTTGCACACAGGCGATATTCATTTAGACAGCCCCTTTTCCCGCCTCTCGCTTGAGCGAAGCGAGGAGCGCCGCAGCGCGCTGCGAAATACCTTCTCTCGCCTGATGGCCTTGGTGCGGGACAGAGAGATTGATATTGTCCTGATCGCGGGCGACCTGTTTGATTGTGCCTATGTCACCGCCGCCACAGCCTCTCTTCTTATTGAGGAGTTTGCCGCCTGCCCAAGCTGCCGCTTTTTTATCTCTCCCGGCAACCACGACCCCTATACGCAAGACAGTCTGTATGCCTCCGGCAGATTGCCGGAAAACGTGCATGTATTCTCACAAGAGACACTTTCTGCCGTGGCGCTGCCACACCTTGGCACCACCGTTTGGGGCTGGGCCTTTACGGGCGAGCGGCATGAGGGCGCTCCCCTCTCCGGCCAGCGCGTGACCGACCCCGCCGCGCTGAATCTGATCTGTGGGCACTGCGACTATGCCGTGCCGCTGTCCCGCTATGCCGACGTCTCAAGTGCAGACCTTGCTGCCTTTGGCGCGCATTACGCCGCCTTTGCCCATCGGCACATTCCCTCCCCCCCGCAAACGCTTGAAAACGGCGGCATGTGGGCCTATTGCGGATGCCTTGAGGGGCGCAGCTTTGATGAGCCGGGCAAGGGGGGTGCCTATCTTTTAACCGCCACGCAAAGCGCAGACAGCTCTTGGGGGATCAAGCATGAGCGGATAACGCTCTCCGAGCGGCAATATGCGATTGCCGAGGTTGACCTGACCGGTGTCTCTACCAAAAACGAAGCGGCGCAGCGCATCAAGCTGGCCATTCGTGAAAACGGATATGATGAAAATACCGCCCTGCGCGTGATCTTTACCGGGGCAACGCCGCCTGATTTTGCCGTTCCGCAGGAGGCAGACGCCAAGGAATGGAGTCTCTATCACATTGAACTGATCGACCGTACCAGCCCGACCTATGATGCAGCACTGCTGGATAAGGATCCCACCGTTCGCGGTGAGCTTTACCGCTATCTGCGGCCAAAGCTGACCGAGGGAACGCCGGAGGAACGCGCCCTTGCTGCCCGCGCCCTGCGCATGGGTCTTGCTGCCCTCTCGGGCAACGATATTACGAAGCTGTAAGAAGAAAACAATGAAGAAAGCCACGCGAAAAAATCGCGTGGCTTTCTTCTGTTTTTTATGAGGTACCCATCTGACTATGTCTGCTCCTCCGGGATATAAACCAGCACATCTTCTACCCTGCAAGCCAAAAAACTGCACAAGTCATTCAGCGTTACGGTACTGATGGGCTTGTTGTGCTTTAATCGATCAAGCAAGCTTCTGCTGACACCAAACTCGTTGATCAGCTTATACGTTGATATGTTTTTTGCTTTCATCGTTTGGTAGAGCGGCTCGTAAGAAATCATACAATCACCTCATCTACAGTATAATTTGTGCTCTCCTGCTTGACAATTGTCGATATGTCGAGTATAATGATTATCGTCTACAAAAAGAGCATCTACGGAGATGATTATGATTGTCACATTTTGCGGCCACGCCGATTTTTCAAGCACACGTCAAATGGAAGAAAGACTTCTTTCTCTGTTAAGCAACATAATTGGAGACAGTTCTGCGGAACTATATTTGAGTCACTATGGGGCATTTGATCAATTTGCCCATCATTGCGGAAAAATTTATAAGCGTAGCCATCCCCACACAGATCTACTATGCATTACTCCTTATATTACGGATTCTTATCACAAAAAATACATTTTCACACGTTCCTGCGATTATGATGGATTCATATATCCTCCCATAGAGCATGTACCCTATAAATTTGCCATTCTTCATTGCAATCAATGGATGGTACGACAAGCTGATTTTGTTATTGCTTATATCAACCATGATTGGGGCGGCGCCTATCAAACCTATCGTTATGCTGTCAAAATGGGAAAAAGCATTCTGAATCTTGGAACATTTTCTCCGTGAAACATCAAAAAGGCACTGCACAGAAATCTAATACAGACCTACTGTGCAGTGCTTTTTTATATTGCTTTTTATCCCTCACAGGTGTTGTTTTCGGTTTTTACCTCGGTGCAATTGACGCAGAAAACGGCGTGCTCGCCCGAGGGCAGATGATTTTTCACGGTACCAAAGCTGCCGATGCGGTTATGACGCACGGTCAAGCCGCTGGTTGCCGATACAAAGATGGCGGAATTTGCCGTATCGTCAATCGTATTGCCTTCAATCAGGATATCGCGATGCACACCTGCGGGATAATCCGCATAGCCCGCATCGTGGCTTGCCTTGACGACGATCGCGCCCATGTTGGCCGGATCGCTGATGAAGGCACATTTCTGCATGGTATTGTTCCGAATGACCACATTTTGCGCAGGGCCAACCTCAAACCAACGCTGAATATCGGGGGCTACGATGATGGCGGGCAGCGAAATGCGATTCATTTGGCAATTTTCGATGACAACGTTCCGCGTCTGAATGAGGAACGCGCGGGCGCGATTGCGGGTAACGATACAGTCTGCAATGTGTACGCTTGGCAGATAGGCAAGGTTGGCAACCACATCCCCCTCTGCCGCCGTTTCGGGAACGGCATCCAACAAAAGCGTATCGCCTGTATAACACGCAACAACCGCCGTCCCCTTGGGGAGGAAGGTTTTCGGATCATAAAACTCAACCGTGTCGCCAGCCTGTGCCCATGTGCTGTCGGTCGGCTCCTTGCTCCAGCCGTCCACAAAGTGCACGGTCTTATTCGCAACATCGACCGATGTCAGAATGCCTGCGCGGCTGTGCACGTTCACGGCATCATCCCCCAGCCCGTCAAAGACGGAGTTGCGCACGGTCAGCTTGCCCGTCATGCCCGCGATGTGAATGGCATCGGCATTCGAGCTCATCAGCTGTCGTGTGCCCTCCTTGAAGGTGATCACGACATGGTCAAAGGTCACGCTGCCGCTGCGCATGCCGATCAAAAAGGAACCGCAAACTGTCTGATAGATGGTGATATCCTTAAACAGCGTATCGGCAGAGGCCATGTTGAGGATCACCGCCGCGCCCTTGAGGGAAAGACGGATATTGACCGCCTCACCAATAGAAAGCCGCTCGGCTGCCGCGGCATTCCGGCAGGAGACCTTTAACAGCCCTTTTCCGATTTTTTCAACGGAAAACTCATTCTCCCACAAGGAGCAATGATAGTTGGGCGCACCGTCCGAGTCAAAGCTCATGGTGGTTCTGTAATATTCTTCGCCGGTCATCTCTTCAAATTCCGGATACAGACGCATCACAAAATAGGGATTTTCGCCCGCATTGGTCTCCAGAACCGTTCCCGCAATGCTGACAAAGCCGACATAGTCAACCGAGAAATTCTCCAGCGTTACGCCCGTGCAGCCCTCCAGCACAAAGAGTGCGGTATCTGCCTGCACCTCGCGATTTGTCATATCATATCCCGTGTGCAGAAAATGCGTATCTTGGCCGCAAATTTTGACGTTTTTCTTGTCGCGAACCACCAGCGGGCGGGAAACGTATACCGTTCCCGCAGGGAGCTGTACGGTGTCCCCCTCCGCTGCGCGGTCAATCAGGCTCTGCAAGTATTCGGTCATATCCTTATTTTCCATCACAGCTTTTCCTTTCACCTATGAATGATGAGGTCGTCAAAATTGAAAATAGTTTTCTGCGTTGCGGTAGCAAATGTCGGTAATGATCTTGCCAAGGGCTGCTTCATCGTTTGGATATTCGCCCTCCTCTACCCATTTGCCGATCAGATTGCAGAGGATGCGGCGGAAATACTCATGCCGCGGGTAAGAGACCAGGCTGCGCGAGTCGGTCAGCATACCGACAAACTGCGAGAGCATGCCAAGGTTGGCAAGCGCGCACATCTGTGCCTCCATGCCGTCGCGGTTATCGTTAAACCACCAGCCGGAGCCAAACTGCATTTTGCCGGCGGGGCTGCTTTGGAAGTTGCCGATCATTGCACCGAGAACATAATTGTCCTTGGGATTAAGGGTGTAGAGGATGGTCTTGGGTAGGCCTGCGCCGCTATCCATTGCATCCAGCAGGCGAGAGAGCCCCTCGGCTACGCGGAAATCGTTGATCGAATCAAAGCCGGCATCCGCCCCCAGCTTACGGAACATGCGCGTGTTATTATTGCGCAACGCACCAATGTGCAGCTGCATGGCAAAGCCATGCTTTTGATACTCGCCGCCCAGGTGCAGCATCACAGCAGAGCGGAAGGCATCTGCCTCTTCAACGGTAGGCGTTTTTCCTGCCATGGCCTTCTCAAACGCGACACACGGGTCGCCCGAAACAAAGGCAACGCGCTCAAGCGAGTGGTCAGAGAGGCGGCATCCGCGCTCGGCAAAGAAGGCGATACGAGCCGACAGGAAGGCAAGTAGCTCGTCATAGGTCGTCACCCCTGCCGCCTTCATATACAGCGGGAAGCTATCCTTTTCTACAGCCAACACCTTATCGGGACGGAAGGTGGGCAGCACCTTGACCGGGTATCCCTCCTCACGCAGCTGACGGTGAAAGGCCAAGCAATCTATGGGGTCATCGGTGGTACAGAGCACGCGCACATTCGAGCGCAGAATCAGGTTGCGCGCAGAGAAGGAGGGATCCTTCAGCTTTTCGTTACAAGCATCATAGATACGGCGCGCACTTTCCTTACAAAGCGGCTCGTCAATATCAAAATACCGTTTCAGCTCCAGTGCCGTCCAATGATAGAGCGGGTTGCCGATCAGCCCGGGCATCATGGCAGCGTAAGCCTCAAACTTTTCGTAGGGGTCACCGTCTCCCGTAATCAGCTTTTCGTCAATGCCGGCGGTACGCATCTGCCGCCACTTATAGTGGTCACCGCCGAGAAACAGCTCTGTTACGTTAGAAAAACGATAGTCCTTGGCGATCTGCTCCGGACTCAGGTGGCAATGGTAATCAATGATCGGCTGCCCCTCGGCATACGTTTCGTAAAGGCGGCGGCCTGTCTCATTTTTCAGCATAAAGTCGCGGTTAATGATTCCCATATCGGTACCTCACTTGTTTTATCGTATGATTTATTATAACAAACGAGAAAAGGGCTTTCCCATTGCATTCTTTACTTTTTCAAATTGCGTGGAATATGCAACAGGCACCGCCGTGGCGGTGCCTGCTTGTTTATGACATTTCTACCGCATCCCCTTCCAGGATATGGTGATCGATCAGCTTGATGCTTGCGTTGTACTGTGTGGGCAGCACGTCCAGCACCTCGATCACGTTGCCGCTTTCCTTCAAGAGCGAGCCGGGCAGATAGAGCGTCATCTGCGGGCCACAGGAATCATAGCGGCCAAGCGAGAAGCCGTTTATCCAGATATAGCCGTGCGAGAAACCATCAAAATGCACATAGCTGTCGACATTTGCCCTTGCGTCAAACTCGCCGCGTAGGAAGACGGGCTTGTTTTCTGCAAAATCCGTCTCGCGATTTTCACGCCACGCAAGGCGGGAAAGATCGTCAAGCGGCAGGGTGCGCGTCTGGCAGCCGTAGAGCATGACGCCAAAGGACAGGGCAGTCATCCCCTTGCGCTCGGTCGGCATTTGATGACCGAAGTTGACACGACCGGTATTTTCCACCAGCACGTCAACGCGTGTGGGCTGCGGCTTGGGGGTATAGATCGCTTTATTGTTTTGAACAGGCGCACCGGCAGTCTTGACACCGCGGTCACGCATGTAGGTGGCAAAATAGTCACCATCGGTATAGATGCTTGCACGGTCACGCATATCCTCGGGCACCAGCGGGCGACCATCGCCCTCGTAGCCGTCAAGCTCCTGGGTGTACAGGATCATGCCGTAATTCTGACCGTAATCCTCCATCGGACGCGGAAGAACTCCCTCAGAATAGCGACCTGTCAACGCGTCAAGGTTTTCAAACAGGGGGGCTGCCTTATCAAGCGTGACCGCAAGCCCCTGCGTTTCTCTTGCGGGCGGTGTGTGCGGGCGGCACGGACGGCCGAGGTATTTGTCCAGCTCGTCACGGCAGAGGTAGAACTTCTCGGTGGGGATGCCGTCTTCACTAATCAGCGCGTCAACATCGTACGAGGTGGTATGCGGCACATAGCGCGGGGCGGGAGTGCCCGGGCGAGGAGAATAAGAGCCTCCGTGGTTGGCGCCGCCCATGAAGCCAAAGTTGGTGCCGCCCGAGAACATATAGAAGCAGACATTGCCGCCCAGCGCCAGCGCTTCACGGAAGGCGTCCGAGGTATCAGCCGGCTCACGGTGGTAAAAGGGCTCGCCCCAATGCATAGAGCGGCCTGCCCAGAATTCACCGATGAAATAGGGCGAATCGGCCATTTGATCGGCAATCATGGCGGCATGATTTGAGCTGCCACGGGTAGCGCGATAGTTCACACCGATAACATCGTCATTGTGGCGACCAAAGGTGATGTGCGCGGTGGTATCACCATCCGTCGTGTAAAGGGGCACATCCACACCCAGCTCACGCATGAGCTTAGCCAGCTCGTCCATATATACATGGTCATTGCCATAGCTGCCGTACTCGTTTTCAATGGCCACCGCGAGAATGGGGCCGCCATTGGTGGAGAGATACGGGCGGAAAACGGGAATGAGCGTTTCATAATACCGTCGCACGGCCTTCATATACGCAGCATCGCGAGATCGGATGACCATCTCACGGTCGCGCAGCAGCCAGGCAGGCAGACCGCCGAGATCCCACTCCGAGCAAATATAGGGGGAGGGACGCAGGAATACATAAAGACCGCGATCGGCGCAGGCCTGCAGATAGGCACCGAGATCCAAGTGTCCCTCAAAGCAATATTTCCCGGGTGTTGGCTCGTGCGCGTTCCAGGGCACATAGGTCTGCACCACGTTCAGGCCAAAATCCACGGCCAGGTCAAGCCGCTTGCCCCAATCGGCAGGCAGGATGCGAAAATAGTGAATATCCCCCGCGATCACGCGAAAGGGCTCACCGTCCAGATAAAAGGACGCTTTGTCAAAGGTCAGCATGGATTTTTTCATGTGACGTTCCTCCTGTTTTGTTAGTACCATCATAACACACGGGGGCGGCGGTGACTATGTACAAACCGATTTTTGGATTGGACAAATCAATTTTTACTTGACGAAACGCCGCTTTTCGTTTACAATATAAAAAAACGAAGGGAGAGACGACCATGATAAAAAAAGCAAGAGCCATGCGTGCTGATATTGTCGTGCTGCTCCTTTTGCTGACCGAGCTGGCCCTTTCGCTTGTCTCCGCCTACATAGACGGCATAACGGGCGAGTTGCTGTTTTACGCCTCATACCTGCTGCCGCTTGCGCTGTTTCTCTTTCTTTTTGCACAGCGAAAGGAGCTTGCTATTTGCCCAACGGCGACCGGTTTTTTTCGCATTCTTCCCCTTTTGCCAATTTTTCTTGCATCGGTTTTACTGCTCTCTACCCTGACAGGCTTTCTGATGGAGCTGCTTGGACTCTCGATTGTTGGCGGTGCGGCGGGAGAAGGTTCCCCCCTCGCCCTTGTGCTGTCAAGGGCGGTGGTTCCCGCCATACTGGAGGAATCGCTAATGCGGCTGTGCGTGCTTTCCCTGCTCGCCCGCCGTTCCCCTGTGCGGGCGATCCCGCAATCTGCCCTGCTGTTTGCCCTGTTGCACGCCTCCTTTTATCAGCTGCCTTATGCGTTTGTAGGCGGCATTTTCTTGGCAATAGCTGCGCTTTGGGGCGGATCTGTGCTGTACGCCATGCTGTTTCATCTGCTCAACAACCTGCTCTCGCTGCTGATGCAGATCATCCCGCGTCTTTTGGGAGAAACGGCAGGGCTTTTCCTCAACCTTGGCATATCCCTTATCCTGTTTTTACTGGCGGCATGGGGGGCATTGGTGCTTTTGCGCCGCCACAAGGGAACAAGACCGCCAAGCGCGCGCGGGTGGCTGAAGGAGCTGCTTTTCTCACCCCTGATCGTATATATATTGCTGATGCTGCTTTTTGCTTGCTGATAGGAGAAGACGATGAATGACATGCAAAGCCCCCTCCACAAAGAGGAGGATCTGATCTATATGCGCCGTGCGCTGGCGCTGGCTGAGGAAGCCGCCGTACAGGATGAGGTGCCGGTTGGTGCGCTGATTGTCCACCGCGGCGAGATCATTGCCGAGGCCTTTAACACGCGGGAGACGAGCAAATGCGCGACCCATCACGCCGAAATTTTGGTGATCGAGGCGGCCTGCCGACGCTTAGGCGGCTGGCGTTTGCCCGACTGCACCCTATATGTAACGCTGGAGCCATGCCCGATGTGTGCGGGGGCGATCGTCAATTCCCGCATTGACCGCGTGGTGTACGCCGCGCCCGACCTACGGGCGGGGGCATTTGGCTCGGTGGTGGATTTAAACGACCTGCCCCTCAACCACAAGCCGCAAATTGCGGGGGGCGTGTGTTGTGAGGAGAGCAAAAATGTTCTCTCCGCCTACTTCCGTGCGAAGAGAAAAAAGAAGGAGTAGCCACAGCTACTCCTTCTTTTTTTATTGATTTTCCACGATATTGTTAAATTCCTCAAGCTCCTTATCGTGTTCTTCCTCATATGTGGTGACATGCACGTCGCGCGAGCCGGCAACGGGCGGGCGTTTGGCCCAGGCCTCAAACCACGCGTTTCTCTTACGTTCACGGCGCACGATGATCGCCTTGCAGATCTGACGGGTCAGCAGCCAATGCAGGAGGTAGATAACCGTACCGACCACAAAAGCCGCGATTAAGAATGGAATAAACTGCTCCGTTTCGGCAAAGCCGGGAGAAAACAGCTTATCAAACTGCACACCGCCGTAGATAAGCGCCGCCCCTGAGAAATAGGAATACAGAATGCGCAGCGGCAGACGCTTGAGGATATCATCGGAAAACTCGATATCCATCCGTGCAACAAGCAGCACACCAAGCAGCAGCGTGATCGTTCCGGTGCCAAATACCGCCCACACCAGTGCCAGCGGCAAAAACAGCGTGGCATCTACTGCCGTGGAGATCACAACGGCAAGAATGAAATCTACAAAAAATGCGACAAGCGAGATCGGCAAAAAAATGAAAAATGTAAAAAACATATCCTTGACTCCTTTTCATGGATAAAACGAGCTACTATGTTTGTCAAGAGTTACATTTAGTATACCATTCCTCCCGCATTCTGTCAAGTATTTTCCGACGGATGCAACATAACGGCTCGCGCGGTACATACTACAAGTATTGGAAGGAGGGTCTTATGAAAATACTGCATATTTTAACCGACAGCAATATCGGCGGCGCGGGCATTCTTTTGGAAAACGCGCTGATTTACTCTTCTCTGCCGCGCTCCTGCTTTACCGTTGTTCTGCCGCGCGGGGCAGCCCTTGCCCCACGACTGCGTGCGCGGGGCATACGCGTAAAGACGGCCCTGCGCGGGCATGACCGCTCACTCTCTCTCGGTGATTTTTTTCGTTTGGTTGCCATCATCCGTCAAGAAAAGCCCCATATTTTACACACACACGCCTCTCTATCCGGTCGGCTGGCGGGCTGGCTGTGCGGCGTGCCCGTACGGCTGGCCACACGGCATTGCGCCTACCCGGTTGGCCGCCGCGGCAATCCCTTTGCCAGATGGTTACACCGCAAGCTGGACAAGCATCTTGCCACCGGTACCATTGCCACGGCACAAGCGGCAGCCAACAATTTGATCGCGCTGGGCATCCCGCAGGAAAAGATTCTCTTGATCCGCAACGGGGCAAGAGAGATCCCCCGCTTGCCGGAGCGGCTGCGGGAGGACCTGCGGCGAAGCCTAGGCATCGACGAAGGGGATTTTGTGATCGGCATCTGTGCTCGTCTTGCCCCCGTGAAGGATCACAGCACCTTGCTGCGCGCGGCAAACATCCTCCTTTCACAACACACGGGGTACCACTTTTTGATTGTTGGGAGCGGTACGGAGGAGGAGAGATTGCGCCGTACTGTGGCCGACATGGGGATTGAGCATCAGGTGACCTTTACCGGATATGTGGAGGATCCTACCCCCTACTTGAACCTGTTTGATGTGGCGGTCAATTGCTCGATGGGAACAGAGACCTCCTGCCTTGCCCTCTCAGAGGCGATGAGCCTGGGTATTCCCTGCGTGGCCAGCCGCTTTGGCGGCAACCCCGAGCTGGTACGCGAGGGGGAGAACGGCCTGCTGTTTGATGCGGGAGATGACCGCGCCCTGGCCGCCTGCCTTGCGCGTCTCTGCCGCGACAAGCTGCTCTACGATCGCCTTGCGCTCGGCGCACAAGAGCGTTACCGCCGCGATCTGCGTGCCGAGAGCATGGCACACGCCTATGATCGGCTCTATCTTGCGCTGTACGACGCGCCGCGTGAGCACGGCGAGCTGCTGATGCCGCCCCCCCGCGTGCGCGAGCGGTTTTTCCCCTTTCCATAGCAGAATGGTTGCATTTTGGAAAATGTTGTGATATAATAGTAGAAAATGACAAAAAGGGGCTGACCGGATGAAAAAAGAATACCTCGAATGTGGCAAAATTACTACCGCGCACGGTATCCGCGGTGCACTCCGCGTGCAGTCTCTGTGTGACAGCGCAGCGGTGCTGGCAGGACTTACCACCGTTTATCTGCGCGAAAAGAGCGGTGCTTACACGCCCTGTCGCGTGCTGGCCGCCTCCCCCTCGGGCGATATGGCGCTTTTGACATTAGAGGGGTATTCTGACCGTGACGCGGCCCTTGCGCTGCGCGGCCGTATGCTGTATGCCAAGCGTGAGGATATCCCTGTGCCGGAGGGCGGCGCGCTGATCGCGGATATGTTGGATCTGCCCGTGCTGGATGCGGAAAGCGGCCGTCTGTACGGTCATCTGACCGACGTGCAGCCCTCTCCCGCATCTGATCTGTATGAGATTCGCACCCCGAGCGGCAAAACCGTTCTGTTGCCCGCCGTGCCCGCATTTTTAGACCGCATCGACATCGAGGCCGGCATTTACATTCGCCCTATCCCCGGTTTTTTTGACGAGGAAGAACGGGAGGATGATCATGCGCTTTGACATTATGACCCTGTTCCCCGACATGGTGAACACCGTTCTTTCCGAAAGCATCATCGGCCGCGCGCAAAAGGCGGGGCATATTGAGGTGCATTGCCACCAGATCCGCGATTTTTCGGAAAACAAGCATCACAACGTAGACGACACCCCCTACGGCGGCGGTGTTGGTATGGTGATGGCGGCACCGCCGATCTACGGCTGCTACCGCTCTATTGTAGAGGGGCGGGATGCGCAGGCCAAGCGTCGCGTCATCTATCTTTCCCCGCGTGGGCGGATATTTACTCAGGATGTGGCGCGTGAGCTGTGTGCCTATGACGAGCTGATCCTGCTTTGCGGGCACTACGAAGGGGTAGATGAGCGTATCATCGAGGAGATCGTAGACGAGGAGATCTCGATCGGTGACTACGTATTGACCGGCGGCGAGCTGCCTGCCTGCATTCTCGTAGACGCGGTCAGCCGCATGCTGGACGGCGTACTGGCAAGCCCCGAATGCTACGAGGGCGAGAGCATTGCAAACGGCCTGCTGGAATACCCGCAATACACACGCCCCCCGGTATTCCGTGAGCGTGAAGTGCCGCCGATCCTGCTATCGGGGCATCATGAGAATATTGACAAATGGCGCAAGGAGCAATCTCTTGCGCTGACAAAAGAACGCAGACCCGACCTGTATGCCGCGTATGAGGCGGCAGAAAAGAACGCAAAATAAAGGAGGAAACCATGGACGCCCAAAATCGCACCGAGAAAAAACGACAATCCTTCTTTGCGTCCTTTCTTGCCTTTCCCGCACGGGTGGCTGGGTGGCTTTCTGCCTCCTTCCTCGGTCGTTTCTTTCACGCCTATGACAAAAGCTGTGAGATGGCAGAGGATAGCCGGGTTGCCAACTATTTGAAGGAGAGCCGTCTGCATCGCATGGGCACGCCGCTGCGCAGCAAGCTGGGCGAGCTGTTTACCCATTCCCCGCTTGCCGCCTTCTTCACGCGCATTGCCGAGATTCTGCGCTATACCGAAACACGCGCCTACGGCCTGCTGTTTGGCACCTTTGGTCTGTACACTATTTTGGTATATGTGATCCGCTACTTCGCACAATGGGCGCGTGGCGGTGAGCACAGCATGCTCATTACCGGCATTTTGATGACCATTTGCAGCATCCCATTTCTCTTTTCTTCCCGTCCGATCTTCGTTACCCTACAGGAAAGCCGACTGCTTGGTGCCTTTTTCTATCGGCTGATCGGTCTGCCGCAGTACCCCTATGTCAAAAAGGATCGGCTGACCATCAATCCCACCGTTGCCTTTTTGTTTGGCTCTATGCTTGGTATTGCCAGCTTTTTTGTGCACCCGCTGTATCTGCTTGGCGGCGTATTTGGCACAGCCTCCTTCCTTTTATTGCTTTTTTCGCCTGAGCTGTGCCTGTATACCGCGCTGGCACTTTGTCCGCTGTTCTTCCTTTTTGAGCACCCCACCATGCTGCTGACGGTTGTGGTGGTGACCGGCTCTGTCAGTTATCTGTTCAAGATCCTGCTTGGCAAACGCACCTTTTCCTTCAAGCCACTAGACCTGACCGTGCTCTTGCTTGGTCTTTTGTATATCTTTTCCGCAATCTGCTCCCGTGGTGGTGCCGTTTCGGCAAGGCAGGCGGTGCTGTATGCTTCGCTGCTGCTTGGCTATTTTTTGGCCGCCAATCTACTGAACACCCCCGCCGCCATCAGCCGCGCCATCACCGCCCTCATCATCGGCGGAGCGGCCACGGCTCTGCTTGGCATTTATCAGCAATTTGCAGGGCAGGCGGTTGCCGCCTGGCTGGATAACGCCGCCTATGATTATATCAACGGACGCATCACGGCCGCCTTTGGCAATCCCAATATACTTGCCACCTATCTGATCCTGCTTTTCCCATTTGTAACGGCAGGCATTCTAAAAAAGGGCAGCTTTGGCGAACGTGCCGGCTCCTTCTTTCTATTTGCCCTGTTCATGGCCGCTATCATTCTTACCTGGTCACGCGGCGCATGGATCGGTGTCTTTCTCTCTCTTGCCATTTTTCTATTCTCTTACAACCCCGCCACGCTGTATATCTGGATTCCCGCTGCTGCGGGCGGCCTGTTCGCCCTGCATCATTTCGGCTCGTCTGTCACACAGCGTCTTGGCTCGATCTTTTCGCTGATGGGCGACTCCTCCATCTCCTACCGGATCAGTACATGGAGGGGGGCACTTGCCATGGCGGGCGACCATCTTTTTGGCGGCATTGGTGTGGGAGAAGAGGCCTTTCATGCGGCCTATCCGTATTACGCCCTTTCGGGTATTGAGGCAGCACCGCACGCGCACAACCTTCTCCTGCAATATTTGTGCGAATTTGGCATCATCGGCCCGCTGCTGCTGCTATTGTTTGTGGTGATCTTCTTTCAATGCACCATCTCTCACCAGCACGAGGAGACCAACGCCCCCCTGCGCCTGTACAGTCTGGCGGCAAGCGGCGGTGTGCTGGCCGTGCTGATCTTTGGTCTGACCGACCACGTTTTCTATAACGCACGCATCTTTTTCCTGTTCTTTGCCGTTGCCGGTATTGCGGCTGCGCTTTCCCGCGTGGGTCGCATTGAGCGGCAGAGAAGCCAGCCGCTGCGCGATACCGAGGCAGAGGCATATACCATCGAAATTGAGCTTGGCGAGGACTGATCTTTTCCTGTTTCACCGATCGGAGGATTATGAAAAAAACGCTTTCGCGTACCGATCGCCTTGCTGTTTTCTGCATTGACATTGTTTGTGTTTTACTTCCCCTTGCGCTGCTCGTCTGCTTTTTTTTCGCGGCAAGGCCGAGGCTTGGGAGGCAAAACAACACCCCGCTTTTGTACACCGTTACCCTTTCTGCCGTGCGAGACGAATATGTGCACGGCATCAGCCTGCAGGCTCCCGTGCTGGACGCGGTGAGCAAGCGGCCGATTGGTGAGCTGGTCTCTTGTGAGATCAGGCCCGCCGTCACACAAAGCTACAGCAAACGCGCCGGTTGTATGAAGCCGGTCGCCTACCCCGGCTATCAGACCGTAACCATGACCATCCGCGCAGAGGGAGTGAGCGTTTCAGGCGGCTATTCGCTTGGCGGCTTTACCCTCTACCGCGGAGAGCGCATTTCGCTGCGCCTGCCGAATTTTGTCGGCACCGGTGTGTGCACTTCGCTACAGGTCGAAGCATCATAAAGGAGACGCCATGCAACAGAAGAAAAACCGCTATGTAAAAATGAATATCGTGGACTGGCTGCTGATTGCGGTGCTTGGACTGCTTCTGCTTGCAACTTTGGTGCGGGGGATCGGCGCGGCCGTTGCGCAAAAGGAGGAGACGTATTTTGCGGATATTGAAATCGTTATCCGCGATCTGGACGAAGAGACCGCCAACTTTCTTTCCACGCAAAGGGCACCTTTTTTCCTGCAGGACGGCACCCTTCTTGCCACACACTATACCATCTCCTGCCAACGCATGACCGAGCTGGTACGACAGGATGACGGCAGCCTGCTAGAAACCGAGTCTCTTTCTGCCTACAAGGCGACCATCTCCTTCCGCGCAGAGGGAATACTTTCCAAGGACGGCACCTTCCTGCTTGGCTCTACACGCCGTCTATCAACCGGAGAGACGCTTCTTCTCACGCAAGCAAACGTCTCCTACACCGCCGATGTCGTACGCGTTGGCGTGCAAGCGGGGTAAAAACAAATTTTTTTGAAAAAAGACTTGATTTTGTTGCCCAAATTTGCTATACTGATATAAAAGACGGGGATTATGGCCCCGAGTTGTTTTTATTTTCCGAATAGAGGTATGAGACATGATTACGTGTGATGTCACCATCAACAACAACGTGGGGCTGCATGCAAGACCTGCTACCTTCTTTATCCAGAAGGCAAACTCCTACAAATGCTCGATCTGGGTAGAAAAGGATGATCGCAGAGTCAACGCCAAGAGCCTTCTCGGTGTTCTTTCCCTCGGCATCGTACAGGGCATGAGCGTTACGCTGATTGCCGACGGTACCGATGAGCAGGCCGCTCTTGACGGGCTTTCTGCACTTGTCGCTTCCGGTTTTCAGGAATAAACGGCACCGGCCGTTGCACACGCGGGCATTCTGCCGGCTCTTTTGCCGCAGGTGCCCGCTGTTTTTTAGAAAGCCTAAGAAAGGAGAACGGGTATGAGCAACCCCCATCTGCCGCGCCTACGGGAAAAGGCTGCGGCATTACCGCAGCAGCCGGGCGTTTACCTGATGAAGGACAAAGCCGGCAGGATCATCTACGTGGGCAAATCCCGCAAGCTGAAAAACCGTGTCTCCAGTTATTTTGTCGGCGAGCACAATCGCAAAACCGAACGCATGGTGGCCGGGGTGGCGGATTTTGACACCATCCTGTGTGATAGCGAAATGGAGGCGCTTTCGCTGGAAAACGTGCTGATTAAGCAGCACACGCCGCACTACAACATCAAGCTCAAGGATGCCAAGTCCTATCCCTACATCAAAATGACCGATTCTGCCTATCCGCGCCTGATCGTCACGCGCGATCGTGATGCGGGCCACGGCCGCTATTTTGGCCCCTATTCGGGCACCGCAGCCGCCTACGCGGCGGCAGATGCAGTCAACCGCATTTTTCGTCTGCCTACCTGCCGCCGCGTTTTTCCCCGTGATATCGGTAAAGAACGCCCCTGTCTTTACCGCCAGCTTGGGCGGTGTGTTGCTCCCTGCACGGGGGAGGTAAGCGAAGAAGAATACAGCAAGACCATCAGCGCCGCCTGCGCGGTACTGAGCGGCGGTGTACGCGATACGGTACGCCTGTTGGAGGAGGAAATGCTGCGCTACGCCGAGGGTGAGCGATTTGAGGATGCGGCCCGCTGCCGCGACAGCATTGCTGCCCTCAACCACCTGCAGGAAAAGCAAAAGGTGGTGGCCGACGCGCAGGTCGAGCAGGATGTATTTGCCGTTTATGCGGATGACACCTGCGGCGTGCTGGCCATGCTGATGGTGCGTGAGGGCAAGCTGTGCGGCAAAAACGAATTTGTCTTTTCAGCAGCCGAGATCCCGGATGAGGAATCTCTTTCGGCCTTTTTATATGACTTTTACCGTGACGGCACCAAGCTGCCCCGTGAGGTGCTGCTTGCCTTTTCGCTTGAGGAGGAGGAATATGACACGCTCTCGCGCGTGTTTTCCGAGCGGGCGGGCCGCCGTGTGATCCTGCACACGCCACAGCGCGGTGCCAAGCGCAGTCTGTGCGCCATGGCCGAGGCAAACGCCAAGGAAAGAGCAGCACGCTATGCCGCCGACATGGTACGCGAGGACAAAACGCTGGTCTCGCTTTGTCACCTTCTTGGTTTAGAGGTGCTGCCCGAGCGGATTGAGGCCTATGACATCTCCAACCTTGGCACCGAGCACATCAAGGCGGCCATGGTGGTTTATGCCGATGGCGGCATGAAGCGTGCCGATTACCGCACCTTTTCGATCCAATCGACAAGCGGCATCGACGACTACGGTGCTATGCGTGAGGCGTTGACCCGTCGGCTTTCGCACATAGGTGACAACAGCCCCTCACTCGGAACCGCCCCCGATCTCATTCTGCTGGATGGTGGCGTGGGGCATGTCCATGTTGGGCGAGAGGTGCTTGCCGCACTTGGGCTGGAGATTCCGATCTTTGGCATGGTCAAGGATGAGTTTCACAAAACGCGCGCGCTGACAGACGGCGAAAACGAGATCAGCATCGCCTTAGAGGGCGGCGTGTTTGCCATGATCTATAAAATACAGGAAGAGGTGCACCGCGTTGCCGTACGGCAAACGATGGGTGCCAAGAGAAAAACGCTGCGCCGCTCCAAATTGGAGGATATTCCCGGCATTGGCCCGGCGCGGGCCAAGCTGCTGCTCTCTGCCTTTGGGGGGCTTTCCAAGCTGAAGCGAGCGAGGGAGGACGACATTGCCGCCGTGCGCGGCATCTCCAAAACTGATGCGGCCACCGTTTACCGCTATTTTCATCCAAATGAGGAGGAAAAAGAGACATGATGAGAATTATTACCGGCAGCGCGCGCGGCGTGCGGCTGGAAACCTTGGAGGGAGAAGAAGTCACCCGCCCGACCGCCGAGCGCGTCAAGGAGGCGATTTTTTCAGCCATCCAGTTTGAGACCGAGGGGCGGCGCGTGCTTGACCTGTTTGGCGGCAGCGGCCAAATGGGGCTGGAGGCACTTTCCCGCGGGGCGAGATCCTGCATGTTTGTTGATGCCTCGGAGGAGGCGATCGCGGTCATCAAGCGCAACGCGCAAAAAACGCGACTTTCTGACACTTGCCGTTATCTCATCAGCGATTATCGCAACTACCTGCGCAAGGCGCGCGGACGGGAGAAGTTTGACCTTGTCTTCCTCGACCCACCCTACGCCATGCACGCACACGCGGATGCCCTGAAACGCCTGTTGGATGGTGATCTGGTAGAGCCGGATTGCCTATTTATCTGCGAGAGCAGCGAGCCGGACATTTTTGGCGAAAACGAGGCACTTGCCTCTCGCTTTCATACACGCAAAACGGCACGCTACACGCACACCTATATTCACATTCTGACATTGCGGGAGGAAGAGGACGATGAAAACGGTACTCATCAGCGGGAGCTTTGACCCGGTTACGCGCGGCCACGCCGATCTGATTACGCGTGCGGCGCAGCTGTTTGACCATGTGGATGTCGTTATTTTTGAGAACAGCCACAAGAAAACGCTTTTTTCGCTTGACGAGCGACTTGCCTTTTTACAAAAGGTTTGTGCCGTGTGTGGTGACAATATCACGGCTGCCACCTCTTGCGGCACGGTTGCCGGCTACGCCGCCGAGCATGGCATTCACGCCATCGTCAAGGGTGTGCGAAACGCAAACGACCTGCTTTACGAGCAGGAAATGGCTACGCTGAACCGTCTGGCTGGCGGGCCGGAGACCATTTTGCTGCCCACCGAGCCGACTCTTTCTTACGTTTCATCCAGCGCGGTGCGCGAATTTTTAAGACATGCGTTGCCGGCGGAGAAGCTGTTGCCCGCTGTCATTTATGACGACGTGCTGGCTGCCTACCGCAAAAAAGCTTGACGCAAGGCAAAAAATCGAGCAGCGGGACTTGACAAGCCCCGCTGTTTTGTACTATAATAAGATGTTATATTATGTAAAAACACGCCGAAAGGACGAGAACATGAAAAATCAGATCGATGCCCTGCGCTTGCGCTTTGCTGACGAGATTGGCAAGGTAAGCACCCAGGACGAACTGGAGACCCTGCGCGTTGCGTTTCTTGGCAAAAAGGGCGAGGTAACCAACCTGCTCAAAAACCTGCGTGACGTACCGAATGAGGAGAAAAAAGAGGCAGGCCAGCTGATCAACACCTTGAAGACCGAGGTGGAGACTGCCATTGCGCGCAAGACTGACGAGCTGCGCGAGGCCGCGCTGAACGCCGCCATTCAAGGCGCAAAGCGTTACAACCCCACCCTGCCCGCAGGCGAGGAGCATGGCTCCTACCATCCCATCACGCTGGTACAGCGGGACTTGGAGGAGATCTTTGCCAGCATGGGCTTTACCATTGAGGATTATGCTGAGGTGGTCAACGACTATCAGTGCTTTGAGTCGCTGAACATTCCGCCCTATCACCCTGCTCGCGATATGCAGGATACCTTCTATCTCTCGAACGGCCAGCTGCTGAAAACGCAGACCTCTGCCGCACAGAACCACATTATGAAGAAATACGGCGCGCCCCTGCGTGCCATTTTCCCCGGTCGCTGCTTCCGTAACGAGGCAACCGACGCCTGCCACGAGAACACCTTCTTCCAGATGGAGGGCTTGATGATCGACCGTGACATTTCGATCTCTAACCTCATCTACTTCATGAAGACGATGCTCAGCGAGGTCTTCGGCCGCCCCGTCAACGTACGTCTGCGCCCCGGCTACTTCCCCTTCACCGAGCCCGGCTTTGAGCTGGATATCAACTGTGAGATCTGCGGCGGTAAGGGCTGCCCCTCCTGCAAGAATTCCGGCTGGCTGGAGCTCTGCCCCTGCGGCATGGTACACCCCAACGTGCTGCGTGAGGGTGGCATCGACCCCGAGGAATACACCGGCTTTGCCTTTGGTCTTGGTCTGACGCGTCTGGTCATGATGAAGTATGGCGTCAAGGATATCCGCGACCTCAACTCCGGCAGCCTGAAGGTGCTTTCCCAGTTTGAGAGCGAATAAGAGGAGGAGAAGAATATGCTGATTTCTATGAACTGGATCGGTGATTTTGTCGATCTGACAGGTCTCGATCTTGAAAATCTGATTCACCGCTTCACCCTCTCGACCGCAGAGGTGGAGGATGTGATCCATTACGGCCGTGACACACACGGCGTCATCGTGGCAGAGATCGCCTCGATTGAAAACCACCCGAACTCCAAAAAGCTGCACCTACTCAAGATCAACAACGGCCGTGAGCTGGTTGACTGCGTATGCGGCGCACCCAATGTGCGCGTTGGCATGCGTGTGGCCTTTGCCACCGAGGGCGGTGCCGTTTGCGGCCACCCCATCAGCCGTGCGACCGTAGCGGGCTACGAATCCTGCGGTATGTGCTGCTCGGAGGCCGAGCTTGGCATCAGCGCGGACAACAGCGGCCTGATGGAGATTACCGATGATATCCCGCTCGGCACGGACATCAAGACCGTATATGATATTGAGGACACCCTGTTTGAGGTAGACAACAAGTCGCTGACCAACCGCCCCGATCTGTGGGGTCATTACGGCATCGCGCGTGAGATCGCGACACTCTGCGGTCGTGAGCTGCGCTCGGTTCCCGTGCACGATACCGCCATCTATGCCAACCTGCCCGAGGTCAAGATCGCGATCGACGATCCCGAGCGTTGCTACCGCTATACCGGCATCAAGGTAGAAAACATTCAGCGCAACCAGAGCCCTGTAAACATGCGCATCCGCCTCTTCTACTGCGGCAGCCGTGCCATCAACCTGCTGGCCGATTTGACCAACTACGTTATGCTGGAGCTGGGCCAGCCGATGCACGCCTTTGACCTGCGCCGTGTCGATGCAGTCGAGGTACGCCGCTTTGCCGAGTCCTTCCGCTTCACCACGCTGGACGGCAACGAGCATGAGATCGACCCCGAGACGCTGATGATCTGCTCGCACGGCGAGCCTGTTGCGGTTGCCGGTGTCATGGGCGGCCTCAATTCCGAGATTGAGGACGACACCACCTCGCTCCTGCTGGAGAGCGCGAACTTTAACGCGGTTTCCGTTCGCAAATCCGAGTCCAAGCTCGGCATGCGTACTGATGCCAGCATGCGCTACGAGAAGTTCCTTGATCCCGAGATGACCAAGACCGCCTCCGAGCGGTTCCTTGCGCTGCTGCTCGAAATCGAGCCGAACGCCCGCATCATCTCTGCTCTGACCGATGTGTATGTGCACCACTTTGACACCATTACGCTGTCCTTTGACCAGCGTTATGTTGACCGTTACACGGGCATTGCCATCACCAAGGAAGAGATTCTGCGCACCCTGACCGCGCTTGGCTTTGCCTGTGTCGTTGAGGGCGACACCTTTACCGTAACCGTTCCCTCTTGGCGTGCAACCAAGGACGTGACCATTAAGGCCGACCTGATCGAGGAGATCACTCGTATCTACGGCTATGATAACTTTGAGATCAAGACCACGCGCAGCCCGCTGCTGCCCGTACGCCGCACCGCAGCCAACGAGAACGACAACCGTGCAAAGGATATTTTGGTTTCTACCTACGCGCTGCACGAGGTGCATTCCTATATTTGGAACGACCGCGAGAAGAATCGCGCCCTCGGCATTGAGCCGGAGGAAAATGTGCGTATTCTCAACGCCGGCACGCCGGAGCATGACACCGTTCGCACAAGCATGGTACCTACCCTGCTGTGCTTTGTTTCCGAAAACCGCGGCTATGCCGATCACTACGGCCTGTTTGAGATTGGCCGCACGGTGAAGGGGCTTTTGCCGGACGGCAGCTGCAACGAGCGCAAGAAGCTGGGCATTGTGCTGTATGACAAGAATGCAAGCGAGGAAGCTCTTTATCTGCGCATGCGTGATATTGTTTTGCGTGTCGTACGCGATATCAAGCACGAGGCACCCACCTTCACAGCAGGTGAAGGGGTTGCTTACCCCTGGCAGCACCCGGTCAATACCGCTGCTGTTCGCTTGGGTGACACCGAGCTTGGCTTTATCTGTGCCCTGCACCCCGCCGTTGGCACCAAGCTGGATAAGCGCGCCGCTTGCGTAGCAGCCGAGCTGGATATGGATACGCTGGCCGCTATCGCGCCCGCCCCCATCCGCTATCATGAGCCCTCCCGTTTCCCGGGCATTGATATTGACCTGACCTTTGCAACCGACCCGTCCACCCTGGTATTTGCCGAGGTAGAGGCACTTCTGCGTGCGGCAGGCGGTGAGTTCCTCACCGGCGTAACCGTGACCGACGTATACGAGGGCGAGGGCAATCCGAGCATTACCTTCCGCCTCTCCTTCACCTCGCGCGAAAAGACGCTCTCCAAGGCAGAGCTGCAAGGCAACATCGATGCCATTCTGGCCGCGATGAAGAAAAACGGCATGGAGCTGAAGACTGTATAAAAACCATTCTCCCCGAGGCAACGCCTCGGGGAGACTTTACAAGGAGACGATATGAAAATTTTGATCGCATCCGATCTGCACGGCGACGCCGACTGCTGTGCCGCTCTGCTTGCCAAATATAAGGAGGAAGGTGCAGACGAGCTGGTGCTGCTTGGCGACCTACTTTACCACGGCCCGCGCAATGACCTGCCGCAGGGCTACCGCCCGAAAGAGGTGATCACCATGCTCTCTGCCCTTTCACCCGCCCCGCTATGCGTGCGCGGCAACTGTGAGGCAGAGGTAGACCAGATGGTACTGCCCTTTCCTGTGATGGCCGAGTACGCCCAGTTTCTATGGGATGGTATACCGGTGTTTGCGACACACGGGCACCACCATAACCCGGAAAATCTGCCCCCGCTACGCAAGGGCGCGGCATTTCTCTACGGCCACACGCACCTGTATGAGGCGCGCGTGAATGAGGGCGGCGTGCTGCTGCTCAACCCCGGCTCGGTCTCGCTGCCGAAGGGCGGCAACCCCAAGAGCTATGCGGTGTATGAAGACGGTTGCTTCACCGTGAAGGATTTTGAGGGGAATGTGCTGGCAAGGGAGACGCTGAAAACTTTTTAGGATTTTTATTTCCGCCCGCAAGAGTAACACCGCACGGCGGCAAGATCCCGCCTACGGTGCTTTCGCGTAGCCGCGAAAGTTCGACTTCTCACCCCTCACGCTGTCATTCTGAGCGGAGGGCGTAGCCCGTAGTCGAACCCCGAAGGGGTGCCACCGCCAGGTGGCAGAATCTCGTGAGGGGCGTTTCGCTCAGGATGACACCCGTGCGGGTGTCGCCGCCGCTGACATCCCGCAAGAGGATTCACAGGACGATTATCCCTGCAGCTTTTCCTCGTGCTTGCCCGAGTCGGTACACCGCCGATGCTCGGTGCCACAGCAGGGTAACGAGAGCAGCCCGGCGCTCTGAACAGCATAACCGCGTGGGTCCATTTGCTATCGCAATTTGGTACCGAAAAAGATAAAACAAGCGCAGACGATGAGTCTGCGCTTGTTTTCTAACATGACTCCTCAATATCGAGTACAAGGATCATGGGGTTCACGGGATAGAGCGTCTCCTTGATCAAAATGCCGTTCTCCGTTCTTTCATAAGCGACGGGGGCAAAGGTACCATCCTTTTGCAGCATCTGCACGCCGCGCACGGTCTCATCCGTTGCCAGCGGCAGCTCGTCCAGCATATCCATGCTGAGGTTAAAGAGGGCGCAAAAACGCTTGCCATCCGGCATTTTTGCCGTTTTCATGTAGATCTCGGAGTCGCCTGCGTAGTAGATCGGCAAATTGCCCGTCTCCTTCAGGAGCGAGACGAACTGCGCCTTGCGCGATTCGGTCAGATAACTGAAGGCGGTGAGGTAGCTGAACGGCGCATCCGGCGTGCCGGCGGTGGCAATGACCGTGCCGCCAAGCGTATTCTTGTATACCGTTACACCGAGGAACAGCGGGATCTCGTCCTTGCCGTCATGCAAATGGTAAACGGTGGACGTAGCCTGCACATCATCCGAAAGCGGAACGAGCTGTCGGCAGGCAACCTGCTTGTTGCACTTGTTGCCGTTGATATGCACGCGCTCAAAGCTCATCGGCTCTCCTTGCCAATCCCGGATTGCCACACCGGTGTATTCACCCAAGCCACGCGCATGCAGTCGCGCAAGGCAGACGGCATCTACCACCGCCGTGCCGTGTAGCATATCGGTCAATTCGTCATCCGAAAAGCCCTCGTCATATGCCCCATCAAGGAAGGTAGCACCGCCCTGCTCTGCCGAGAAGTACAGAGGCAGCCCCCAACGCTCAAGCACACACTTAGCCCACGCGCTTGTGCGCCAGAAGTAGCCGTTTTTGGTAAAATCATAGGTATTCCGCTCCGGCAGCGGAATGCGGCACCCTTCCCAATGCAGGGTAGGCACCATTTCGGAAAGAGTTTGATAGAAGCCGCTATGCTCGGAGAGCGTTTTGCGATAGGCCTTGCCGCTGTTCGGCTCAAAGGCGGCAAGACGCGTGATCCAATGCTTGGCGCCGTTAGCCCCCTCCAAGATCGAGGCGGTAAAATGCGAGTGCAAAAACTGCACGCCCGTGCTGTAACGGTTTTGCGGGCAGGTATCCGTCTCGGCCAGAACCACATCCACCCCGCCCTTTTTCAGACGATGGATCTCATCTGCCGCGCGGAACGGCACGTTAGTAAAGTAATGCGCCCCGCCGGGGGTATAGTTGCCGTTATTCACACGAACAACGGTGGGATTGCCCTCTCCTGCCAAAATATGCGCGATCTCGGCGGCAAATTCGGTCGTCGGGCCGACACAGCAAAAAATACCGGGCAGTCGCGGATCAACGGCGTCGATCCCCTCGCGCATGGCGTGGGCCGATTGTAACAGCGACTCGCGCTGCGTTTCTACATAAATCTCCCTTGCCCGTGCGCCCGCCTCGCTTTGCTCGCAAAGCAGAGAAAACAGCTCCTCGCGCGAAATTGACGTTCCCGACGCCTTGTGATAGGCTGCCATATGCAACGGGCAAGCACAGCCGCGCCCATCCCGGAACATGAGGCGAAAATCGTCATCCACCATCATCACCTCGGGTGACAGGGCGGCTAGCTTGGCAAACTGGTCACGCAGGTAGTCCTGAAAATCAAGATCGTAGGGGCAGGTGATATGCTGCTCCTTGCCGTCTGTCAGGTTTTCATAATGCGTAAAGCCGCTACGCTGGTTCAACGGATAGCCGTGACCAATGGTGCATTGTACCAAGATCCCGCAGGAAATACCCACCTCACGCAGGCGATCGCGGAACAGGACATACTGCTCGGCAAACATGCTTGCTTTATCCATCGCCGGCTCTCCCTCCGGCACCAGCTTTGCCATAAACAGCGCGCAGGTCGCGACCCCCGTCTCATACTGACGGCGAATATCCTCGCAGACCTCCTCTACATGATCGGTAAAGGTCGGTACAATGGTATATAGGTGCTCCATAAACGCCTCCGTTTTGCTTCGTTGCATCCATTATACCACAAGTCACAAGAAAAGAAATAGGCATTTTTGGTCAAAAAACATGTAAAAACAGTCAATATGAAAGCAGCTACATGGGGAGCTGCTTTTTAATAAGCCAATCGCCCAAATGCCGCGATCAACAGGCAAAGCAGCATGCCGATTGCGGTGGGCAGTGCGGCGCAAATGGCGGTATAGCCCCAGCTGCCGGTCTCCTTTTTGACGGTGAGCAGGGTGGTGGAGCACGGCCAATGAAAGAGGAAAAAGACGGCGGTGCAAAGGGCGGTCACGGGGGTCCATCCGTTGGCAACAAAAACCGCCCGCATCTCGGCCAAGCTACCCAGCTCAACGGGGGCACCTGCCGAAAGATAGCCCATCAACACCAGCGGCAGCACGATCTCATTGGCGGGAAGACCAAGGAGAAAGGCAAGCAAAATCATGCCGTCCAGCCCCAGCAGCGTAGCAAACGGATCCAAAAACGCGGCGGCATGCTGCAGCAAGCTCCCCTCCCCTACCGTAACATTGGCCATCAGCCAAATCAGACAGCCGGCGGGCACCGCCACGGCGGCGGCACGACCAAGCACATACATCGTGCGATCAAGCAGCGATCGCAGGATCACACGCCCGATCTGTGGTCGACGAAAAGGCGGCATCTCCAGCACGAAGGAGGAAGGAAGACCGCGCAAAACCGTGGCCGATAGCAGCCGTGTTGCGAGAAAGGTCATCCCCACCCCCAACAAAATAAACAGGGTCAGCAAACAGGCAGATAACAGAGAGGCGGCAAAGCCGCCTGCCGCGCCAACAAGGAACATGGAAATGAGGGCAAGCAAGGCGGGAAAGCGACCGTTACAAGGAACCAGACTATTGGTCAACACAGCCAGCAGTCGCTCGCGTGGTGAGTCGATGATACGGCAACCAACCACCCCGGCCGCATTGCAGCCAAAGCCCATGCACATGGTCAACGCCTGCTTGCCGCAGGCGTGGCAAGCACAAAAGGGACGGTCAAGATTATAGGCAATGCGCGGCAGATAGCCGCTATCCTCCAGCAAGGTAAAGAGCGGAAAGAAGATGGCCATGGGCGGCAGCATGACCGCCACAACCTGCGAAAGCACACGCCACACGCCATCCACAAGAAGGCCGATCAGCCATGGGGGAGCCTCAAGAGCAGATAGGCATGTGCGAAAAAGATTGCCAAGCCAAGAAAAGCCGTCAGCCAGCAGCGCGGAGGGGTAGTTTGCCCCCACGATGGTGATAAACAACACAAGGAGCAAGAGCAGCAGCATGATGGGATAGGCAGAACGCCGACCGGTCAAAAACCGATCAAGGCGGCGATCGCGGCGGCTGTACGGCTCCCCCTCCCCGCGGGTAACGGCATGACCGATCTCCTCGGCGCGGGCTGCAAGCGCGGCAGAAGCAGCCTCCTGCTCCTTCCCCTCGCGCAGCGAAAGACGGCATCGTTCAAGCAACGGCGAAAGGAATGCAGGCGGCACGGGGGGCGGTGCATCGATCACACGGTCAAGTGCAGCCAAAAGGGCGGCCGCGCTTTTTTTCTTGCGTGCTACCGTCCCCACCACAGGCACGCCGAGCAATGCCTCCAGCCCCGCAAGATCGGGATAGATGCTGCGGCGAGCAGCCTCATCCAGCAAATTCACGCACACGACCACGCGCGGTACAATGGCCATAACCTGCAAGAGCAGCAAGAGATTGCGCGAAAGGCAGGCGGCATCACACACCACCAACGCAACCTCCGCCTCGCCATGCAATAGGTACTCCCGCGTTACCTCCTCCTCGGCTGAGCGGGCAAGCAGCGAATAGGTACCGGGGGTGTCTACCAATCGATATACCGTCTCCCCCGATCGGCACCGCCCCTCCGCACCGGATACGGTCTTGCCCGGCCAGTTACCGGTATGCTGATGCAGACCGGTCAGCGAATTGAAAACGGTGCTCTTTCCCACATTGGGATTCCCCACCAGCGCGATCACGCGCTCGTGTCTCTCGTTTGTCAATCCCATGCTGCCACCTGCTTTCTCACCAGAATGCCATGACAATCCTGCCGTCGCAGAGCCACCACCGCGCCGCACACCAAATAGGCATTGGGGTCGCCGAAGGGGCTTTTGCCCACGCATTCAATCTCCGCATTCTCCAAAAATCCCATATCCAATAGCCGCTGCCGCAGCGCGGAGGGAGGGAGGGATGTAATCACCGCCCGTTCCCCCGGCTGCATATCACAAAGCCGCACCTGTTGACACATAAAACCGTACCTCTTTCCCTGATTTACAAAAGCACTATTCTTATTCTATGCAACGAGGGAAAGGCAGGACACAAAGCACCCGTATGTCGCCTTTGCGACACACGGGTGCCTACTTAATAGCATTATACATTCCAGAACGCGGCCAAAAGTGCCTCTGCATCTGCTTGGGTGCCGTAATCGGCGCAGGAGAAAATGCGGGCATCCCGATCCGGATTGACGGCAATGACGGCATCTGCCCCGTCCAGGGCGCAGGTGTGCTGTACTGCCCCCGAGAGTCCAACAGCCAGATAGATCTTGCAGGCCGCCTTGGTGCCCGTCAAGCCAATTTGCTCACAGTAGGGCGCACCGCCCGCATCCACCAGCGCGCGGGTAGCGGCAAGAGAGGCACCGAGCTTTTGCGCAAGTGCCTCGAACTGCGGGCGCATGCCAAGCGTTCCCTTGCCAAGACCGATCATGATCTCCGCGCCCTTCACCTCACAGCGCACACTGGCCATCGCGGGCCGTGTACGGCAAACGATATCGGCCGTAATGCTGCCACCTCTTGCGGGGCGGGTCAAGATAAGCTCACCATGCTTGACTGCCAAGCCCGTACAATCGGCACAAAGCCCCGCGCCAATCATGGCTGCCACAATGGGGGCAAGATTGCGCCCCTCGGCGGTAGCGGGAAAGAGCACCGCATCAGGATCCTTGGCACGAACAGCCGCCGCGATTGCCGCAGGCTCCTGCTCTGCAAGCAGCTCCACACGCGCGCCAACGGCGCGCGCAGCAGACAAGGCCTGCTCGCCAACTGCCAAGACCAGCGGCAGCTTTTCTTCACTGGGCGGGAATTCACCCGCCACCTGTTTTTCTTTTTTGCGTAGCTCCTTGATCAAGGCAGGAATCTCCCCTACCTCGATTTTTTGGCACACACGCGCCCCCGCCACACTCTCCCGCGCGGCAAGCACACGGGTGGGCGAGCCCTGCAGCCCGCATTCTGCGGGAGGCAGCCCCAGCACGCTGTTGTTCCATATCTCCACCTCACCAAGGCACGAGCGCAGTCTTGGGAAACGGAGCGGAAAGCTGCGTTCTACCGTAAGCAGCGCAGAGGGGGGCAACGCGCAGGGGCGGTCATTTCCCCGTAGCGTCAAGCACCCATCCTCATAGTCCATCACACTTGGCAACAGCGGAATGCCCAGCAGGGTGGCCAGCATGGGCCCTACCTGGGCAGTCTCACCCTCTGTGGTCGTGCGACCGCAAAGAATCAGATCGTAGCCGATTTTTTGAGCGGCGCATGCGAGGATGCGGGCAGTCACCAGCGTATCTGCCCCCGCATAAACGGCATCAGAAAGCAAGATCACCCGCGCAACGCCCAGCCGCGTAAGCGCACGCAACGGCTCGGCAGCGGAGGGAGGACAGAGGGAAAGCACGGTCACCTCTGCCCCCATGCGCAAGCCAAGCTCGACCGCGCAGGCATCAAAGGGCTGCAATTCCCCCCCTGCTACGCGTACACAGACCAACGCTCTCATGCTTCCTCCGCAAGGGGCAAAAGTGCCTCTGCCACCGCGCGATAGCGACGGTAGGCCTGATCGTAGGCCTCTTTGTTCTCTTGGTTGGGCGTGGTATGCGAGCGGATGGCGGTGCAAGCCTCCAGGGCTGCCACGGGAGAGGCAAACGCCCCTGCCGCCACGCCTGCCAGCATGGCCGAGCCAAAGGAGGAATCGCTGTTTTCACGCTCGATAAGTGAAATGCCGAGCACATCGGAAACAATCTGCCGCCACAGCGGAGAAGACGCACCGCCGCCGATGATAACGGCATGATCCTCATGTTTCATGCCAAGGCGGTCAACTGTTGCCAGGCAATCACGCAGGGAGTAGGCTACCCCCTCTAACACCGCGCGGGCAAAGTGTCCCTTCTCATGCCCCGCGCGAACACCGACAAAGGAGCCGGACAGACGAGGGTTGGCATAGGGAGTCAGCTCGCCGTTGAGATAGGGGTGGAAGAGCACGCCGCCTGCACCAACACCGGCAGCAGCAGCGGCCTCATCCAGCTCGCGATAGGTGCCGCCAAAGGCATCACGGAACCAACGGTAGGAGGAGGCGGCCGCCTTGGTGGCGGTGCCGGGATACCACAGCCCCTCCTCAATATGCGAATAACAAACAAGATCGCGGTCAGTAAACGGCTTTTCGGTAATGACGCAAATACGCCCTGCCGTTGCCAGCTTGACCGTCATATTGCCGGGACGCACGCCGCCTGCGGCAAATACCTCCATCACCGTATCGGTGGTGCCGCACAGCACAGGCGTACCGGCAAGCAGGCCGGTATCTTGCGCAGCTGCCTCGGTCACGCTGCCAACAATATCACTTGGGCGGCAAAGCGTGGGCAAGGTACGGGGGTCTACCCCGGCCGCCGCGCAAAGCTCCTCTGACCAGCATCCCTTCTCCATATCAAAGAGCATGCTCCCCTCTGCCTCAATCACGTCGGTCACGTAGTCACCTGTCAGGCGATGACGGACATAGTCCTTGGCAAAGAGAATCTTTTTTGTACGGCCAAAGAGATCTTCTTCATTTCTCTTCACCCACAAGATCTGCGGCAATGTCCATATCGTATCCACGGAATGATAAGAAAGCGCGCGAATGCGGTCGCCCATCTCGGCACGCAGATCGGCCACCTCTTTTTGAGAGCGGGTATCCGTCCAATAGATGGCAGGGCGCAGAGGGCGAAAATCCTCATCACACAGCACGGCGGTATGGGTAGCCGCATCCAGCGACAGCGCGGCAACGTCGCGCGCGGCAACCCCTGCCTTTTCCAGCACCGTGCGTACGTTGCGGCAGGTTGCCTCATACCAGTCATCCGGGTTTTGCTCGGCCATGCCGGGACCGGGATGGGCGGTGGGGTATTCCATCGTGGCGGTGGCCACGACCTTGCCCTGCTCGGAAAGCAGGGTGGCCTTGGAGGCCCCTCCGCCAAAATCTACACCTAGAAAGTATTTCATACCTTTCTCCTTACCGGTTGACGGTATAGTTCTCGCCGCTGATGCCGGGCAGGGCACCACGAGCGATCAGCCCCTCGTTTTCCTCATGCGCGATCAGCCACTTATTACGGGCAAAGATCAGCGGATCGGCCGGCTTTTCGGTCAAGGGGGTATTGGTCTCCTTCGTCAGGCCGACCAGGCACCGGAAGCCACCATCCTCCACCTGACAGGGGCAATAATGCAACGATGTGCTGTACACCTCGATCAGCGTGCCGCGCGGTACATAAAAGCCGACAACCTTTTCAGCATCCAGGTGGTTGCCCTGCATCTCGCAGCGCAAAGCCAGCAGGAGCACCAGGTCGGTTGCGGGCAGATTGATCTCATTGCAAATATGCCACTCAAGCGCATTGAGGCGGTTGCTTGCGCCCCAGCAGAAGCCGATCTGCGCGGGCACGCCGCCAAACAGCTCCCGACGGATGAACTCCGCTACGGGAGATGCCTCCAGCGTCTCCTCAGTGGGAACATACCGAACGCCCGTTTCGGGCATGGGGATCTTCTCCATGCGTGCCACCAGATCAGCGGTATCTGCCTCAATGATGCGGCCATAGGGCGCGAAGGCAGCGTCGGTAACATGGTACAGGCGAATGCTCGGATTTTTTTCTTTCAGTTCAGCAAAGGTCATGTCAATTCCCCTCCGTAAAGGTCATGGTGTGGGTTGAGGTAAAGGTTTTGCCTCCCTCCAGCGCGGTGATGTAGGTCTTTTTGGTGATATCACCATCGGCATCGGCAAAGTCGGGCATGCCGTTCCACGGCTCGATGCACACATAGGGGGCGCCGCACATTTGCCATACAAGCAGATGGTCAAGGTCGGGGAACTCAACGCGCACAGAGCGACCGCCGTTCTTATGGCGCAGGGTGAGTGCACGCGAATTCAGCTCCTCTAAAATGATCGCATCGATCGAAAAATGTTCCTTCTTGAGGGGAAGCACCTTGCCGCTCATAAGCGGCTTTTTATCATGGCCGATCAGGTTGCCGCTGAGCGAGTTGACAGCCAGCTGCTCCTCTTTATCAAACACCAGCTCATATTCCTCAATGCCCTCGGGCGTGGCGTAGCCCTCATGCCCGCCCACATTGAAGTACATGGTGCTCTCATCGGGGTTATTGACGGTGTAGGAGATCGCCAGGCGATTTTCCGTCAGGCGGAAGGTGACGGTGAACACAAAGTGCCAGGGGAAGGTTTTGAGCGTTTCCTCTGTTTCACGGGCAGAAAGAACGGCGGTGTCCCCGTTCACGCTATCAACAGAAAACTCGCAAAAGCGGATAAAGCCGTGCTTTTGCTGCTGGTAGGTCTTGCCGTTTAAGGTGTAGGTATCATTCTTTAAGCCACCGCAGATGGGGAACAGGATGGGGCAACGGCCCTTCCAGATATTCGGGTCACCCTCCCAGATAAACTCGGTGCCGCGAGAGGAGCGGACAGACTGCACCTCGGCCCCCAGCGTAGAAATGGCAACGGTAAGCTGCTCGTTTTGGATGGTTATGATCTGTGACATGGGAAGCATTTCCTTTCGTTTTTTCCATATTAACACAAATTGTGTGAGAAATCAAGTGCAAAAGCCGCCCGCGCATATATTCGCGCGGGCGGCGTTTTTTACTTCGTCAGCCAGAGATGGTCTTCATCCGTGGTCATATAGAAGCCGCGATTTTTGCCCGCCATGATCCAAAGATAGTAGTTATCATAGCCGGGTGCGGTGTGGAAGGGGTGATAGCCGCGCGGAATTTCAACAAAATCGCCGGATTTCACCGTATAGGTCTCGTCAATATCGCCTTCCTTGGTATATACGCGCTGAATGCCAAAGCCACCGGGCTTCTTGAACTCGTAATAGTAGATCTCCTCGGTAGCAGCCTCTACGGGCATATTGTCATCATCATGCTTGTGGGGCGGGTAGCTGGCCCACTGACCACCCTTGACAAAGGCCTCGCCGATGTAGAGAATATCGGCATCGGTGCGCTCGTCCAGAATAAAGTGCGCCTGTCTCTGCCAGCCGGGCTTACCAAGATCCTTGATAACAACCTGATCGGGCGTGATCAGAGCGGGCTTATGATCCTTCTCGGAGGGGGATTTGCAAACAGCGATAGAAACCTCGCCTACACCGACAACAGTAAAGGGGGTGTTACGCGGAATGTACACGCAGGTGGCGGCGCCATCAAACACCGTCTCGCGGCAACCGATGTTCTCATACGAGAAGCTCTCCGCCGTGATGGTGCACTTGCCGCCAAGCAGAACCAGTGCAAATTCCTTATCCTGCTCGGAGTAAGTCTTTTTCTCACCGTCGGCAAGGCGCAGCATATCCATCTCTACGAGACGACAAGCGCTGTTCTCCTTGGTGTAGATCTCGCTTTTGCCAAACTTTTTATTCCATGTTCTCTTAAAATTCATATCCTTGCTCCTTCAAAAAAGAAATGGTCGTTTCATAATCGGGCACACCGGCACGCGAGCCGATCTTCTCGCACTTGAGTGCCGAGACGGCAGAGGAGAAGAGGCAAGCGGTGTAGGCATCCATCCCACGGGTGATGGCGGCGGTATACGCGCCGTGGAAAACGTCACCCGCACCGTTGGAATCAACGACCTTTGCCGGCATGGCGGGATAGGTCTTCAGCTCTTGCCCATCGTAGTAGGTACCGCCACGGCTGCCCTGTGTGACGACAACCGCACGAGGGTGGTACATCTCATAGAGCTTTTTTGCGGCGGCAGCGGCATCACTCTCGCCGGTCTCACCAAGGGCAAATTCTTCGCTTGGGATCAGATAATCGGCATACGGAAGAAGGTCTTTTACCCCCTCATAGCGACCACCTGCATCATAGACGACGGCAGTACCACTTTCGCGGGCGATCTTTGCCCCTTCAATAGCAGCAGACAGCTCATTACCATCCACCAACAAGACCTTTGCCTCACGAATGGCGGCTTTCTGCGCTTCATCCAACACAAGAGGCGGCAGGTTGCCACGGTCAAAAACGATGGTGCGGCTGGTCGTCTCTTGGCTGAGCATGACATAGGAGGTAAACGCGCGATAACCGGCATGCACCGAAACGTAGGAGGTGTCTACCCCATAGCGGGCAAAATCCTCCAGCAAAAAGTGCCCTGCCCCATCATCCGATACGCGACCGAAAAAGGCGGTGCTTGCTCCCAGCTTGGAGGCGGCAACGATGCCGGTCGCACACGGGCCGCCGCCTGCCATGCTGACGGACTCGGCCTTTTGCTTTTTATCCTCTTCGGTATAGCGGGGCAATACGATCAGCGTATCGTATACGTTTGCCCCAATACCGACGACCTCGGCCGGCATCAAGCGCGGCCTGCTGCGCCCAGCAGGCGGATCTTGGAGGTGGCAAAGGCAGAAACGGAAGCAACAGCCTCCTTCATAAACAAGTCAATGCCCACCTTCTCGCGCGAGGTAGCAAATACCGCATCCAGGAAGGAATAGCAGAGGTCAGTACCGAAGTTGATCTTGCGGATGCCGGCCGCAATAGCGGCGGTGATCTCCTCATCCGGCACGCCCGAGCCGCCGTGCAGCACAAGCGGCAGACCTGTCAGCTCCTTGATGGTGCGAATGCGATCAATATCCAGCTTGGGTGCCTGCTTATAGCGGCCGTGTGCCGTGCCAACCATAATGGCAAGCGCGCCGACACCGGTCTCCCTTGCATAGCGGGCAGCCTCGGCAGGATCGGTATAATCCGATACCTTTTCATCCTTGGTAGAGCCGATGTGACCAAGCTCGCCCTCTACGGCTACGCCGATATAGGAGCAGCGCTCGCAAACGGCGCGCGTAGCGGCGATATTCTCTTCCAGCGGCAGGGTAGAGGCATCAATCATGATGCCGGTAGCGCCCGCACGCAGCGCACGCTCTACCTCACGCTCGCCCGCACCGTGGTCAAGGTGGAAGCAAACGGGCACGGTCGCCTTTTTGGCGGCGGCGAGAATAACAGGGGCAAGATAGTAGCCCTCTTCATTGGTAAAGAGACGGGAGTAGCACTGCAGAATGATGGGAGCGCGCTCGGCCTCTGCCGCAGCGATCACGCCCATGACCGTCTCCATATTATACACGTTAAACGCAGGAATGGCGTAGCCGCCCTTCTCTGCCATGGCGAGAATTTCAGAAAAGCTTACAAGCATGAAAGTACTGCCTCCTCCAGCGTTACTACCTTCACGCCCTGCGGTGCAGCGGCGGAAAGTGCGAGATATTCACCTACGTTTTCGGTAACTACGACCTCAGCACCGGCAATAACTGCCTCGCGCATGCGGCGGGCGCCAACCTTGGCAATGACATCTGCCATGTAGGTAGCCATCAGTGCCTGACCGCCAAGCATGGTAGCTTTGCCGGAGACAAGCATCTCACGGCGCTCGCCAATGGCGTCGATCACGGTGCGGATGCTCGTATCGTCATCCAGCTCACGCGCGATGTAGGCGCAGTCCTGGATGGTATAGGCGGTGCTGCCCTTCTTGGGTGCCAGCTTGCCATCCTTGATCAGGGATACAACATAAGCCGGGAAGGTAACGATATGGGCATTCACCACGCCCCACTCCTTGCCCTCACGCAAAAAGGCTGCGGCATCGGTACCGTCATAGCAGACAACCGTCTGAAAGGGAGCAAAGGCTTCGCTTGCGCGCTTCATAGCAGCGCGGGTCTCCTCGGCTGCGCCGATGAGGAAGTTGCTTGCGTAGGCATCGGTCGGCTCATCCTGCAGCACGGTGAAACTCACACCGGCGGCCTTCAAGAGGGCAATGGCATTGAGCGCACCTGCGGGATAGAGTGCGCGAGCATCTGCACCAAGGAACAGGAGCACATCTGCCGTTTTCGGCAGGGCAGCGATGGCCTTGGAAAGCTCGGCATTCTCCTCTACCTGACCATAGGGCGTACCGTAATCAGCCAGGTTGTCAAGCAGGGTGTTGATGTAGGGGGGCAGCACACCCTCCAGGGCGGCAGCGAGGCGGGATTCCTTGGTGAACTTGGTCGGATCCCAGCCGGTAATACAATCGTGCGCACAGCCGGAGCAGAGGGCGCACTCATAGAGATTGGAGCTGACCTCCTCATCCAGCGCGAGGCCTCCTCTCTCTACCAAGGAGAGCGAAAGGGCGCGGGCGCGGGCGGTATTTCTTTCATGACCCGTAGCGTTACCAATGGGGCAGATGTGGTGGCACATCCAGCAGAATCGGCAGGCGTCAAAGGTTTCTTTACTTTTCTGTGATACTTGCATCGTTTTTTCTCCTTTCTTACAGGCCAAGCTTGAACGGGTTCATAATACCGTTGGGGTCAAGCTCTTTCTTGAGGCCGTAGAATACCTGCATGGCACTACCGTACTGTTCCTTCATCAGGCGGCCGAGCTTAATGCCCACGCCGTGGTGGTCGTTGACCACACCGCCATGCTGAATTGCGGTGCGAACGCCGAGGTTCCAGATATCGTTGTGCAGGCGAAGTGCCTCGTGCGGGTCGGTGGGCACATCCTTGCCCTCTACAATAAAGCGGTCATAGATCATCGCACCCCATTCATACCAGTGCGAGAAGTGGGCAATGAACTTGGCCTGCGGGAAGTTGGTCTCGATGGCCTTCTTCATCTCCCAGTAGATCTTTTCGATCTTGCCGTAGGGAGCGATCGAGTCCATCGTGCCGAACATCTGCGGCAGATCCATCATGTTGCCGGGATAGAAGAAGGTGATCTTTTCCTTCCACCACTTTTCACCGTACTCGGAGCCAAGATCCTCGGCACCGTACTTGGCAAAGGTGGAAAGCAGGATCTTCTCCTCTACCTCAACCAGCTCGGCAACGCCCTCAATGGCGATGTTCATAAATGCACCGGGTTTCGCCACACCGACGATCTTTTTAATGAGCGAGGAGGTCTCTGCCTCGTCGTACAGACGCATAACAGAGGGCTTGAACTTCTGCAGCAGCTCTCGGCCGGCGTTGAACGCGTCGGTCATGTTGTGGAAGAGGAAGCCACGGAATTTACGGGATTCGGGCTGCTCAAAAATGCGCATCTGTGCCTTGGTGATGACACCGAGCGTACCCTCCGAGCCGATGAAGATCTGGTTCAGGTCGGGGCCTGCCGCATGCTTCGGGGCGGGAGAGGTGTAGATGATGTCGCCGTTCGGGAGAACGACCTCCATCTGCAGCACCATATCATCGATCTTACCGTACTTGGTGGAGGAAACGCCGATACCACGGTGCGCCAAGAAGCCACCAACGGTAGAGCAGGTCAGCGAGGACGGATAGTGCATGGTAGCATAACCGCGCTGGTTTGCCTCCCACTCCAGATGCTTATAGATCGCGCCCGTACCGCACTCGATGTACATGCCCTGCTCATTGAAGTCGTGAATGGCGTTCATGCGCTTGGTATCCAGCACGATGCCGCCCGCTACGGGAATAGCACCGCCCTGCGTACCGCCGCCGGCACCCCAGACAACAACGGGGATCTTGTAGTAGTTGGCAATTTTCAGGACAGCCGAGGTCTCCTTGGCATCCTTGGGGGATACGACAACGTCTGCCTCCGGCATACGGTAGCCGCGGTCAGCCCACATACGGGAGAGCCAGAAATAGTCAACGCTGTGCGCCACCTTATCGATCTCACGGGTGGAGCAGTTTTCCCGTCCGACGGCATCCTCCAGCTCGGACAGGACCATGGTAAAGAGAAAATCTGTCATATCTTTTTCCTTTCTTATTACATACGGTCGTTTTTAATCAACGGAATGTACTTGGTAAACTCGGCAATCTCCTCGGTGTAATCCCCCTCGATCTCTACGCAGTGGTGGATGTACAGCCCATCAATGAGCTTATCCTCCCAACGATTGAGATCGTCAAACTCGGCCCAGAGGTAGGTGCCGAAGGTATAGGGGCCATCGGTCGTGCGACAGGTGCCGTTAAGGATGGAATAATTGCCGTTATCCTGATCCAGGCGGGCAACGGTGTAGCTACCGTCCTTTACGCGGAACCACTGACGCATATTGACGTTCTTGGCTACGCTGTCCGGTGCCTTGAGCGAGTAGGCAAACGGACCGCAGTGCCACAGCAGCTCGCCATTTTTGTTTTCGGGGTGGCGAACGGTAAACTCACCAAAGAACGGGATCTTCTTACCGCGAGAGGCAGCAGCCAGCAGCACCATGGTGATGGCACCGTGCATATCCGACTCGCAGGAGATGATGTAGCCCATATCCGCCAGCACCGAGTAGGCGGTACAAGGCATCGCACCAACAGCCAGCTGCATCGCCGTCCAGCACTCGGCGGAAATCGCCGAAACACCCAGCTCGGCAAACAGCTCCTCATACAGCAAAACAAAAGCATAGACCTTTTTCAGCAGCGGCGGGGTGAGGTCGTCCATCTCATAGCGGGAGGCAAGCAGGGCAGCCCCCTTCTCCAGTTCCTCATCACGCTCGGCAAGGATGCGGTTGTATTTATCGACCACAACACCGATGTTCACGGGAATGGTGCGAATGCCGAACTTCTGCATCAGCTCACCCTCATTGAAGATGACCGAGTAGAAAGGACGCGGACGCAGGCCGACCTGCGCGATCTTGAGATTGCGGAAGTTCTTGACCATGCAAGCCACCGAGGCGAACTTATCAAAGCCGCGGCGGAAGGTCTCGGAATCCATTTTGCAGGTGTTGATGTGCGAGAACGGAATGTTGTTGCGCTGTAAGAGGCGCGAAACACCGAAAATACCGCACTGCGAGTCGGTATAGCGCATGCCGTCAGCATCAAAGCGCTCATCAAGCGGCGCAAAAATGCAAACCGGCTTGCCGGTCAGCTTGCAGACCTCGGCAATGGCCTCCTCGTTGCCAAAATTGGCGTTGATGACGAACACAGCGTCTACCTTCTCGGCATTAAAGCGCTCGGCAATGGCAATGGCATCGGCCTCGTTGATCATCACGTCAACAGGGTTGATCCCCTCAATGCCGACGAAGGAGATGCCGTCTCCCTCAAAAGTCTCTCTCATGTAACGAACAGCAGCGCGGCCACGCTCCTCTGCGATCTCCCAGTTAAAGATACCCGGGCGCGGTGTTACATCGCGGCGGCAAGGGACAAGACCGATCTTCAGGCTGTAATCCAACATAAAAACCCTCTCCTTACAGAAAAAATTTTAACAAGTATATTGTAATACCAAAAAGGTTGTGCTACAATGGATATACTGACTGCTTGATTGTACAAATCGACTTTTTTCGGAGGCAAGCATGCGAAAGATCTCTTTTTCCCAGCTCATGTGCGAGGGTGTGAATGTCACGCGCATTGCCGCAGTAGAGCGCCGCTGGCGCAATGGCAACGTCAACCGCTATCCCTCCGGGCGCGGGCAAAACATCATCTCCTATACCATCAGCGGCAAAAAGCATATCTGCACGGGGGACGAGGGGCAAGAGATCTGCTCGCTGACCGCCCCCGCCGCCGTACTGATCGCCCGTGGGGCTCCCTACATCTCGCGCACCGAGCTGACCGAGGAGGAATACGGGCACACCATCTGCGTGCGCTTTGCCATGACCGATGACATGGGTGAGGAGCTGCAGCTGGAGGAGCCTTATCGCTACTGGGAAAACGACCCGGACGGACGGCTGCTGCACCTTTTTCGCGGCATTCTTGCCGCCTATCTTGCCCCCGGCACACCGCGCCTGCTCTTGAAGGCACGACTTCTTGAGCTGCTGCACGAGCTGGCAGGAGCACGGGAGGGGGCGCATATCCCGCCCGATTTTCACACCATTCTGCCGGCTATCCGTTATATTGAAAAGCACCCGGCCGAAAACACCACCGTGCCCGAGCTGGCAGCCATGTGCTTTTTAAGCGAAAGCTATTTCCGCGCGCGATTCCGCGCGTTTGCCGGCTGCTCCCCCACCGATTACCGCAACCGTCTGCGCGTAGCAAAGGCCAAGGAGCTGCTGCAAAGCTCGCTTTGGACGACCGACCTGATCGCCGAAACGCTCGGCTTTTATGATACGTCCCACTTTTACCGCGTCTACAAACGGATCACCGGCCAAACTCCAAGAGGGGAATAGAAAGACCGGCGCGTGGCGTGATGCTCTGAAAGGAGCATCACGCCACGCGCGGATTTATTTTTTGTAACAATACCGGCAAAGGCAAAAACGCATAGTGTCTCTTGCACGTTTTCCATATGCGTTCGTTATCAAATAACTGGTATCCTCACCATCGACAAAATTCCATGAACAAACTGTGAATTTCCGCATGCCTTGTATGTTTTTCCCTTACTGGGAAAGAATATGGGAAGGAAAGGATGTGATCTGCATGGAGAAGATCAGTGCAAGCTACCGCGAAAACGTAGAGGCGTTTCGCGCGCGACTGCGTGTGGGTGACAATTTTGACATGATCGAGCGCCGCCTGATCATCGGACAGGACGAAATGACGCTCTTTTATATCGACGGCTTTGTCAAGGATACCGTGATGCAGCGCCTGATGCAATATTTTATCGGTCTCTCCGATATGTGTGGAGATGACCCCCACCCCTGCCGCCGCTTTGCGGACGCGCATGTACCGTATGTGGAGGTTGACCGCTCGCCTGACGCCGATCACCTGGCCATGATGGTACTCTCGGGCGCGGTGGTGATGCTGGGCAGCACCTTCGGCGCGGAGGCAATTGTGATCGACGCGCGCACCTACCCTGCGCGCGAGACGCAGGAGCCGGAAAACGACCGCGTGATGCAGGGCGCGCGGGATGGCTTTGTGGAGACGCTGGTCTTCAACACCGCGCTCATTCGCCGCCGCATTCGCGATGAGAGCCTGACCATGCAATATCTGACCATAGGCGGCCCTACCCAAAACGATGTGGTGATCTGCTATATGAAGGGGCGGGCGGACGAGGAATATGTGAAAAAGCTGGAAAAGCGGCTGAAGGAGATCATCCCTACCGAGATGACAATGGGTACCGAGAGCCTGACCGAAACGCTGATCCGCCGCCGTTGGTTCAACCCCTTCCCCAAGGTGCGCACCACCGAGCGGCCGGATGCCGCCGCCGCCGAGCTGTTAGAGGGGCGGGTGCTGGTGCTGTGCGACACCGCACCGCAGGTCATGGTGCTGCCCACCTCGATCTTTGACTTCATGCAGGAAACGGATGACTACTACTTCCCCCCGCTGACAGGCTGCTACCTGCGCGTGGTGCGGCATATGGTCTTTTGGCTCTCGCTTATCATCACACCGCTGTGGTATCTTTTGATCTCGCACCCCGATTGGCTACCGCCGGGGCTGCTCTTTATTCTGCCGGAAAAGCCGCCTGCCGTGCCGATTCTCTTGCAGCTGCTCCTTGCCGAGATCGCGATCGACGGTCTGCGCCTGGCCTCGATGAACACGCCGGACATGCTCTCCGGGTCGCTGAGCATCATCGGCGGTCTCATCCTCAGTGACTTTGCTGTAGAGGTTGGCTGGCTCTCGCCCGAGGCGATCTTTTATATGGCCTTTGTCGCCATTGCCAGCTTCACACAGCAAAACCATGAGCTTGGCTACGCCTTCAAGTTCCTGCGCGTGGTCATTCTGCTGCTCACCGCTTGGCTGGGGATATGGGGTTTTATCGCCGGGCTGCTGCTTTTACCCGTCATGCTGTTGACAAACAAGACGCTGGACGGCCGCTATGGCTATCTCTACCCCCTCTTTCCCTGGAATGGCCACGCCTTTGCCCGCCTGTTCTTACGGTTGAAAAAAGAAAAATAGGCAAGTTTTTGAAAAAAATGAAAAACCCCCTTGACAAACGAGACGTTCTTTGATATAATTGATAACGCTGTGAAAAACAGCGTATTGCGGCATCGCCAAGCGGTAAGGCAACGGACTCTGACTCCGTCATCCCTAGGTTCGAATCCTAGTGCCGCAGCCAAGAAAAAGGGCTCACCATCCGGTGAGCCCTTTTTCTTGTCCGCGGCCCCGGCGCTTCGCGCCTAGCTCGCCCGCCACCGAGTGCCCCGCTTCACAGTACCCACGCGGGCGATTAGGTTCGCTTGCCCCGCCCGTAGATCGGTGAGCTCGCTCACCAGGCGCAGGGCGAGGGCAATCTCGCCCTTGCCTGCAAGGGCGGGTATCCTAGCAAAAGCGGGAGGAGCAAGCCCCTCCCCTACCGAAATTTTCTTTACATACTGGTAAAAGTATGCTATAATAAGCGTAGAAAGGCGGTGGAAGTATGGTTCAAAACACAAAAGAATTATATGAAAAAATGCTTACCACGTCTAATTTGTGCGGCAAATTTGAGCTTGTTGACAAAACTATATTTTGGGATCTTTTTGATGGATACGATATTCAAATATCAATCGAACCACCTGCAACACTCTTTAGTATAGGAAGGAAATTGTTTTGGAAAATCACCGATATGGTAACACATTGGCACCCCGAACAAGAAGATATATACGACGAGGTATGTAAAATCGGCTTAAAAGGAAATGTGCTGGTTATTCGAAAAAACTTATTCTTCACTTCTACGATCTATATGGGTAAAGAAGAGCTGTGCCCTTATTCCTCTAAGAAGAGATGGTCATGGGGTAGAATTTATTATCTTAAGGCAAAATAATGTGTCATCTATTTCGGTCGCCAACCGCAAAAGCAAAAGGACACCCTTTACGGGTGTCCTTTTGCTTTTCACTGAGACCGGTAGATGAGAACCTACGAACATCCCTGGGGAATGGCTCTTGCTTTTTGGGGGATGCGTGGTATACTGTTGGGAAAGAGGTGTTTTTCCATGATTCTGAAAGAATTTGCCCGTATTCCCGACAAGTGGTTGGGG